>JAKMGK010000066.1 GCA_022424955.1 Flavobacteriaceae bacterium | reverse complement strand
GCTTTGCATTCTTCTGGACTGTCTTTGTCAAAGAAACGAATCACCACATTAGGTGTCCCAGGGGTTCCTTCGTTACAAATATCATCTTTTTCACACCCAAAGGTTAAGCAGCTTAAAAACAGTAAACAAAAAATGTTTCTTGACATGGGATTAAATGTTTTCCAAAAGTACAACATTTTCTACATGATGTGTTTGTGGGAACATATCTACTGCTTGCGATTTAATAAGTTTATATTCCTCTTTTAGCAAGGCTAAATCTCTTGCTTGTGTGGCACTATTACAGCTCACATATACAATGCGCTCTGGCGAAAGGGAAAGTAATTGTTGAACGACATCTTTGTGCATGCCATCCCGTGGGGGGTCTGTAATGACCACATTAGCTTTGCCATGGCGGTTGATAAAATCTTCGGTAAAAATGGCTTTCATGTCCCCCGCTTCAAAGAATGCATTATCGATTTTATTTTCTGCGGCATTTACTTTTGCGGCAATAATAGATTCTGGAACCACATCTACTCCCACGACCTTAGCAACAGATTTTGCAATAAATTGTGCAATGGTTCCTATCCCTGTATAAAGATCATACACCACATCGTCTGTCTTTAATTGGGCAAATTCACGGGTGACTTTATACAGCTCATAGGCTTGTAGTGAATTGGTTTGATAAAAGGTTTTTGCACCAATCTTAAATTGCAAACCTTCCATTTCCTCTACGATATAATCTCGCCCAGCACAAAGCAAAATGTCTTGATCATAAAGGGTATCATTGGCTTTATTGTTAATCACATATAAAAGAGAAGTGATTTGAGGGAAAGTTGCCTTAATATGTTCAAGTAAAGGCAAAAGTTCTGGCGCATCGTGAACCAGTTGTAAAAGCACCATCACTTCTCCAGTCGATGTGGTGCGAATCATTAGGCTTCTTAGAAAGCCACTCTGATCTCTGGGATGAAAAAAGGATAATCCTTTTTCAATTGCATAACGTCTTATTTCGTTTCTAATGGCATTAGAGGGATCTGCTTGTAAATGACATTTTTCAATATCAACGATTTTGTCCCACATCCCTGGTTTATGGAAACCTAATGCATTTTTGTTAAACTCTTTTTCTGAAGCAATTTCTTCTTGGGTCATCCAGCGATTAGAAGAAAATGAGAATTCCATTTTATTGCGGTAAAAATAAGGGCTTTCGTTACCCAAAATTTCTGCCGTATGCTGGGGCGTAATCCCCCCAATTCGCTTTAGGTTTTCACTCACTTCTTTTTCCTTGAACTTGAGTTGTGCCGGGTATTGCATATGTTGCCATTTACACCCTCCACAGGTGCCAAAATGTTCACAGGCAGGGGTGGTGCGATCTTCAGATTTTTGATGATAACGTTCCACTCTCCCTTCGAAAAAGCCTTTTCTTTTTTTAAAAGTTCTTATGTCAACTACATCTCCTGGTACCCCTTCACTTAAAAAAATGGGGATCCCTTCGGCTGTTTTTGCTACTGTTTTTCCTTTGGCAGCAGTATCTATGATTGTGAGTTTCTCAAAGGTTTTGGATTTGTGTCGATTTCGCATGCCGTAAAAATACACTTTTAAATGCGTTTCTTAAACCTTCAGTTTTCAAGAAATCAAAGAAATAATTGTAAATTTATCACGGATGATTTCTCTCCCTGATAAGTAGGAATTTTATATTTATAATTTTAATACGGTTTTAGATATGGAAACTACAAAAGCCACCACATCGCAAGAAAATTTAGCTCTCGAAAAAAAATATGGCGCACATGATTACCATCCCTTACCGGTTGTGTTAGCCAAAGGTGAAGGCGTTTATTTATGGGACGTTGAAGGAAAACAGTACTACGATTTTTTATCAGCCTATTCTGCTGTAAATCAGGGTCATTGTCACCCACGTATCATTAACGCCATGAAAGAGCAAGCCGAAACACTTACTTTGACCTCACGTGCTTTTCACAACAACAAGTTGGGCGGCTATATGGAATTCACCACTAAATATTTTGGCTTTGAAAGCCTTCTTCCCATGAATACTGGAGCAGAAGGGGTTGAAACTGCCATCAAGATTACCCGTAAATGGGGACATACTGTGAAAGGTATTCCAGAAGGACAAGCACAAATTGTGGTTTGTGATAATAACTTTCATGGTCGCACTACTACAATTATCTCTTTTTCAACAGATGCGGGATCAAAAGACCACTTTGGGCCTCATACCCAAGGATTTATTCACATACCCTATAACGATACTGAGGCATTAGAAAATGTTTTAGCTAATCATCCTAATATTGCTGGTTTCTTAGTCGAACCCATTCAAGGGGAAGCAGGAGTTTATACACCAGACGAAGATTTTGTTCGCAAAGCAAGGGCCATTTGTTCTAAATATAATGTCTTATTAATTGCAGATGAAATACAAACAGGAATTGGTAGAACTGGCGCTTTGTTAGCTGTTTGTGGGAACTGTAGCTGTGAAGGACATTGCGAAAGACAAGAAGCCACCTATACTCGTCCAGATTTATTGATATTAGGGAAAGCCCTTAGTGGGGGTGTTTTTCCAGTTTCTGCCGTTTTAGCCGATCGCGCTATTATGGATGTGATTCAGCCTGGACAACACGGAAGCACTTTTGGAGGTAATCCATTAGGAACGACTGTCGCCATGGAAGCTTTGTCTGTTATTCGCGATGAAAAGTTAACGCAGAATGCCCGTGAACTAGGCACATTGTTTCGTTCAGAAATGCAAAAATATATCGATCAGAGTGATATTGTCAATTTAGTGCGTGGACGTGGACTGTTGAATGCCATAGTGATTAATGATACAGAAGACAGTAAAACGGCATGGAATATTTGCTTAAAACTGCGGGATAATGGTTTGTTAGCAAAGCCTACGCATGGAAATATCATTCGATTTGCTCCACCGCTGGTGATGAACCGTGAACAATTGCTTGATTGTATTTCAATTATCACTACAACGCTAAAAGAATTTGAACCTGTAAAAGCTTAAGCATGCAAGTGTATTTAGACAATGCAGCGACCACCCCTCTTCGTCCAGAGGTGATTGAAGTAATGCATGAAGCATTACAACAAACCTTTGGGAACCCATCTTCCACCCATGGATTTGGTAGAACGGCGCGCACCCAAATCGAAACTGCACGCAAAAGCATCGCTGCCCATTTTAATGCGCAGCCTCAAGAAATTATTTTCACCTCTGGAGGGACAGAGTCAGACAATATGCTGCTGCGCTGTGCCGTCGAAGATTTAGGGGTACAAACCATCATCAGTTCTAAAATTGAACATCACGCGATTACCCATACCTTAGATTTTTTAGCTACTAAAGGCTGTAATATTATTTATATTCCCGTTGATCAAAACGGACAGCTAGATTATGACATGCTTGATAAGGCACTAGCGAGTGATAATAGCAAGAAATTAGTCACCTTAATGCATATTAATAATGAAATAGGAACCATACTTGACCTCGCTCGTGTGGCAGAAAGCTGTCAAAAACACCATGCGTTATTTCACAGTGATGCCGTACAAGGGGTGGGGCATTATGACATTGATTTATCTGAAATAAAAATCGATTTTTTATCTGCGGCTGCACATAAGTTTCATGGACCTAAAGGGGTTGGTTTTTCTTTTGTTAGAAAAAATAGCGGACTTAACCCTTTTATATTAGGAGGGGGGCAAGAACGCGGCCTTAGAGCTGGAACAGAATCTGTGCATAATATTATGGGTATGGCAAAAGCCTTAGAACTGTCTTATGCTAATCTTGCCACCGAAAAGGAGTACATCTTATCGCTTAAACAACATTTAATCCAAGGTTTAAAATCAATTTTCCCTTCCTTGCATCTTAATGGTTGTTGTGGAGATTTATCTCAAAGCACCTATACTTTAGTTAATGTGTGTTTACCCGTTCCAGCAGAAAAAGCGGGACTCTTAGATTTTCACTTAGATCTAAAAGGGATTGCTTGTTCAAAGGGGAGTGCCTGTCAAGCTGGGAGTAATATAGGTTCACATGTTTTAGAAGAAGTGGTTCCAAAAGAATTAAAAAGTCATCCTTCTATACGTTTTTCTTTCTCTCGTTTTAACACCAAAGAAGAGATAAATTATTTACTTGAAGTTTTGGCAGAATTTTCGACTACTTCGATTGCTTCCTAAAGATGGTGGCATTAAATACTGACGTATTTCCCACCTGATCTTCAACTTCAAGCTCAAAATTCAATTGTGTTTGGTCAAATTCAATATCTGCAAAATTATAGATCAAGGTTTTGTCTTTAAGCTCGTGTTCCATCAAAATCCATTGACCGTTTATTGTAGCCCGATATGATTTGATTCCAGAAAATTCGTCATCGACCTCTACTTCGAGAAACTTATAATTGCTCATCCACTGTTGGTCTTTGAAATTCAAAGGTTTTATCGTGGGCGCAAGGCTGTCTTTTGTTAAAACATATTGCCCAGCATAAGCGTATTTAGTTTGTAAAATACTATCCTTTTTAGTTGTCCAAACATAAAGTAGTTGTTGTTCTTCTTTCTCTTCTTTGGGGTCATATACCGCAAGACTCAATTGCTGTCTTTCGATTGAATCAAGGGCTTTGGGTATTGCTACACTTAATTCAAAACCCTTGCGTTGCGGAAAAGGAATTTCCTCAATGATTAATGTGTCTTTCTTTTCGTTGATGACTAAATCAATGCTTTGATAAAAAGTGTTTTTAGGGACATAGACTTCGTGTTGCTCAAAGGCAAATAGATAATCTTTATCTATTGCAATGGGGTTTTGCATTGCGGCAACTGGAGCTGAGCGGAAATCTTCTTTTCCTTCCACATAAAATGAAATATAGGTTTTATTGTGGGTGTAATCTTCTACAACAATTTCAATTTGATAGGCGCGATCTTTTTCAAAATTGACCAAACCATCTGGAGCTGTTTTAGGTAAGAAACTATAGTCTACATCAAGGTCTCTAAACAGTTTTTGAATGCGAATACGCTCTTCACGATAGGTGAGATAATCAATAAGTGCATCAATTTTTTTCCCATCTCTAAAATCAATTTTGTCAAAAGTATAGGAGAATTTTTCTTCTCCATTGACCTTAACTACTGCTTTGTAAATTCCATTTCTGTTATAGCTTAAGTCTTGTCGATCAAAGAGACGAATCCCAAAGGCATGTGTACCGCCCAGTAGTTGCAAGTCTGCTTGATATACACTATCGTTGATTCTTTCTAGAGGTAGCTGTGTTTTTTTACTTAATCCATTTTCCTCCTTTTTATAGCGATAGAAACCTTGTACGATAGGTCGAATGCTATCGGGGATTTCAAAGCGCAATTGTAAGGGATTTAAAGGGGTCTCTGCCTTAGTATCGCGGATTTCAAAATGTAAATGAGGACCTAGAGATCCTCCTGTATTACCAGAATACCCAATGACTTCTCCCTGTTCTACCGTCATTTCACCTATTTTCAAGAATTTCTGTGTGAGGAAAGTTTCTTTCTCATATTGATAGGCCTTAATAAAAGATTCGATTTTAGGAGCGAATTTTTTTAAATGAGCATAAACAGAGGTTGTTCCATCGGCATGTTGAATGTATAAACATTTTCCATAACCTGTTGTTGCGACTTTTATTCTGCATACACTTCCTGCTTTTATGCTACTTACCTTAAACCCTTCTTTTCCTTGTGTTTTAATGTCTAAACCGGCATGAAAATGGGTGGGACGAAATTCCCCAAAAGTCCCCGATAATTTTAAAGGGATGTCTAGGGGAGGAGTAGGAGCGTCTTGGGCGTGTAAAAAGGAGGATAAAATCGCTACTAGCGAAAGAGAGAAATTACGTTTAATGCTTTGGATCATAAAAACGAAGTTAAGGGTTTCTCTTATTTTAGACAATTATTCCCAAGGGTAAGCAAACGATCCTTTTCGATCTATTCTTTCAAAGCTGTGTTGCCCAAAAAAGTCGCGTTGCGCTTGTATCATATTGGCTGAAGTTTGCTCGCTATGACTTCCTAAAAAATAGTTCAACGCAGCACTATGAGCTGGAACTGGGCAGGCAGCACCTAAAGCCTTATGAACAAAATGAGTTAAAGCCTTTATCCTCTTATTATAGTCTTTATTATCGAGGAGATTGTTTAAAATATGCTCGTTTGAAAGGGCTAAGTGTTTTGTACATTCTTCCATTAATTGGGAACGAATAATACAACCGTTGGTCCAGATGCGTGTTGTTTCGACTAAATTTAATTCCCAGTGATAAGTTTCGCTAGCTTGCTGTAATACTTTTAATCCTTGCGCATGATTGATAATACGTGCCATTTGATAGCTTTGTTGAAGTTGGCTCAAGTCAAAATTAGCACTGCCTTTTGAAAGGGGAAAGCTTGTACTAGCGCTTAGCCTTTCTGCTTTAAAAGCCGATATGAATCTTGCTTGTAGTGCAGCACTTCCCACATTAAAGGGAACGCCCAGTTCAAAAGCAGCCTTTGCGCTCCAGTTCCCGGTGCCTTTATTTCCTGCTTTATCAAGAATTAAATCGATTAGGGGGGTGCCGTTTTCCTTTGTTCTTAAAATCTTAGCAGATATGTCTAACAAATAACTCGCAGTATCGGTTTTTTGCCAGGTTTCAAAGAGATGAGCAATTTCATCAACAGTTTTATTTGCATGAAAACGCAAGGCGTGATAAAGCTCTGCAATTAATTGCATTTCTCCATATTCAATACCGTTGTGAATCATCTTGACAAAATGCCCAGATCCGGCTTTTCCAATCCAGCCACTGCACGGATTTCCGTGGGTGTCTTTTGCCGCGATACGATCTAAAATAGGCGTAATTTGAGGGAATATGTCTTTTGCTCCACTGGGCATTAATGCGGGCCCTTTTCGTGCCCCTTTGGCTCCGCCAGAAATTCCTATCCCATAGAAATGTAAATGCTTTTCATTTAAAGCTTTTGTCCTTCTTATGCTATCTTCAAAATGAGAATTTCCTCCATCCATAATAATGTCCCCTGGATCTAAAAAAGGCGTTAATTGATCTAGAACAAGATCTACTGTTTTTCCTGCGGGAATCATCAAAATAATTTTTCTGGGTAAGGCAATGGATTCCACAAATACTTCGATAGAAGGGGTAGGGATAAAGGGCAAGTTAGGGTGAGCTGCAGCCAGTTGTTCTGCAATATGCTCTTCACTACCAGTAACATAACGGTTATAGGTGGCAAGACTAAATTTGTTATTAGCAATATTGATGGCAAGGTTTTTTCCCATTACGCCTAGGCCAAAAAGACCTAGATCAGCTTTGTTTTCTATCTTTTCTTTCAATTGACTTATGTTTTTTTCTATACTCTTTTCTACATTGAGGGTGCTTCCATAGTTTGCTTTTTCAAGGGCATCCAATTGAGAATCTAATAAAGTGATGGGCATAAAATGATCTCGCTCTTTCATGCGCTCACTAATAATGTCTTTAGAAGCATCTAATAAAATAAAATGAAGGGGAATAGGCTGTTCCCTCAATAAAAAGGAACGGTATTTTTCTTTTAGGGCAGAACAGGCTAAAACAGCTCCTCCTTCTTTTTCCCATTGGGGAAAAGCTGCTTTGAGTTCTGCTAACCACGGCCATCGATCTTCGTCTGTTAATGCTTGACCAGCTCGCATTTTATCCTTATTTGAAGCGGGATGAAAATCATCGGCATCAAAAAAAGGAAGGGACAATTCTTTTGCCCAAGCTTTTCCTAAGGTGGTTTTTCCAACCCCACTTACACCATAAAGGATATATATCATAATATAAAAATAGTAATTATATCTTGAGTTACTGTTTGATGTTATAGTCACTTAATGAGATGTAATAATCTGATTTAATTTGTGTGAAATCTATTATCTTGAACAAACAAATTGAATTAGAATGGACTATGCATTGCTTTGGGCGGTATTGGGCGGAATTGCTTTACTGCTGTTATTGATCTTACGCTTTAAACTTCCCGCCTTTTTGGCTTTGCTGCTGGCCAGTATAAGTGTAGGCGTATTTGCGGGAATCTCTATTACGAAAATTCTTAGCACCCTTCAAGAAGGCATGGGCAACACTTTGGGTTTTGTCGCTATATTGGTGGGGCTGGGTATCCTATTAGGCGGTTTATTAGAACACTCTGGTGGGGCAGAAGCCCTTGCGCAGCAACTTTTAAAATCATTCGGTGAAAAACGTACCGCCTGGGCACTGGTTACAGCAGGTTTTTTATTGGCCATTCCAGTATTTTTTGATGTGGCTTTTATTCTATTAGTTCCCATCGTGTATTCTTTACAGCGCAAGACAGGGAAATCAATTTTATTATATGGCTTGCCCTTATTAGCGGGTTTAGCCATAACCCATGCTTTTATTCCCCCTACCCCTGGACCAGTTGCTGTGGCAGAAATTTTATCGGCTAATCTGGGGTGGGTGATTGTTTTTGGTTTCGTTGTGGGATTACCCACGGCGGCGATAAGTGGGCCGCTTTTCGCTCGAATGATTAGTAAAAAAGTCATGGTTAAAGCGCCTATTTTATCTTCAACAGAAGGGCAAAACATGGCAACTCAACCTGGTTTAGGCGTTGTTTTATTTGTTATTGGTCTGCCTTTAGGACTTATTGTTTTGAATACATTATTTACTTCTTTTGCTATAACCCCAACTTTACCTTTGTTTATCGGGGAAATCCTAGGCCTCATTGGACATCCCTTTGGGGCTTTATTAATTGCGAATTTGGTGGCTTGGTATGTTTTAGGTAAAAAACGAGGGGTATCTTCTGCTGCCCTTAATCAACTGGCGAACCGTTCCATGGCCCCGGCTGGTCTTATTATTCTATTGACTGGTGCTGGGGGAACTTTTAAGCAGATGTTAATCACTACCAATGCGGGGAAGATGCTGGCAGAGGTTTTTGCAGCACAAGGGGTCCCTTTGTTATTATTCGCTTTTTTAGCTGCGGTAAGTATTCGCTTGTTACAGGGTTCTGCCACGGTAGCTATGATCACTGCCGCTGGATTGACGGCCCCTTTATTAAATGAAGCTTTAACCGCTCCGCAAAAGGCTCTAATTGTTCTTGCCATCGCTGCAGGAGCCTCCATACTGTCTCATGTCAACGATAGCGGATTTTGGCTAGTGAGTAAGTATTTAGGCCTAACGGAAAAAGAAACTTTTCGTTCCTGGTCCATCATGACCCTATTAATTGCCCTAGTGGGTTTTGCCAGTATTAGCCTTTTATGGTTACTGGTTTAATCTGCTAAAAGAGAAAGTTCAAACCAGCGCTCTGTTTTTTCTTCTATGGTCGTTGTCAGTGTATTCAGTTCAATGGAGAGTGTAGTGATTTCTTCTGGGGTAATGTCTTCTGCGATAAATCGACTTTCTATTGTCGCTTTTTCTTCTTCTAAACGAGCGATGTCTCTTTCAAGGCGTTTAAATTCTTTTTGCTCGTTATAGGATAAACTACTTGACTGTGCTTTGGGGTTTTTCCAATCGCCTTTGCCTTTCGTCTCTTTTGCTTTGTCTTCTTTGGACTGACTATTTTCATAACTTCTAAAATCAGAGTAATTCCCAGGGAAATCATCGATTTGCCCCGCTCCGCGGAAAACAAATAAGTGATCGACGATTTTATCCATAAAATAGCGATCGTGGGATACAACCATCAAGCAGCCTGGAAAATCCAGCAGGAAACTTTCTAATACATTTAGCGTGACAATATCGAGGTCGTTTGTAGGCTCATCAAGAATAAGGAAGTTTGGATTTTGAATTAAAACGGTACACAAATAGAGGCGTTTTCTTTCTCCACCGCTTAGTTTTTCGACAAAGTCATATTGCTTTTTACGGTCAAAAAGAAAACGTTCTAAGAGTTGTTTTGCAGAGATTTTCCGACCCTTTTTAAGGGGGATGAATTCACCAAATTCTCGAATTACTTCAATGACCTTTTGACCTTCTTTTACCTCAATTCCCCCTTGGGTATAATACCCAAATTTGACCGTTTCCCCCCATACAATCTTTCCGCCATCTACTTTATCTGTTCCGGTGAGTAGGTTGAGAAAAGTCGATTTTCCTGTTCCGTTTTTACCAATAATCCCAATGCGATCATTGCGTTGAAAGTTGTAGTCAAATTTGTCTAAGATGACTTTGTCTCCATAAACTTTTGCCACGGCATGCATTTCAATCATTTTGGTCCCCAGGCGTTCCATGTTGATTTCTAATTGGACCTCGTGTTCTTGACGTCGCTGGTGTGCTTTTGCTTTAATTACTTTGAAGTCTTCTATACGGGATTTAGATTTGGTTGTTCGTGCCTTGGGTTGACGTCGCATCCACTCAAGCTCTTTTTTAAAATGCTGTTTGTTTTTATGCGCTTCGGTGGTTTCTTGCACAATTCTTGCGTCTCTTTTGTCGAGGTAATAAGAATAGTTGCCTTTATACGTATAGAGCTCTCCGTTGTCTAATTCTATAATTTCATTGCATACCCGTTCTAAGAAATAGCGGTCGTGGGTCACCATTAAGAGGGTGAATTTCTCCTTGGCAAAATAGGCTTCTAGCCATTCGATCATTTCTAGATCAAGGTGGTTAGTGGGCTCATCAAGGATCAATAAATCGGGTTTTTCAAGTAAGGCGATACACAGGGCAATGCGTTTGCGTTGCCCCCCAGATAGGCTACCTACTTTCGCCTCAAGCTGGTCAAGTTTTAGTTTAAATAGAATTTGCTTGTATTGAGTTTCAAAATCCCAGGCTTGATGTTGATCCATGGCTTCAAAGGCAGCTTGGTATTCCTCTTCTTCTTCCGGATGCAAAAGGGCTGTTTCATAGCGTTGGATTACTTGAAGGATTTCGTTCCCAGATTGAAGAATACATTCTTCTACCGTGAGTTGTGAGTTTAAGATGGGTTCTTGCGCCAAAAAAGAAACCCGCAAGTCTTTGCGTTGATTCACCTCGCCCTGATCTGGAGAAAGCACACCAGCAATTACTTTGAGCAGGGTGGTTTTTCCAGAACCGTTTTTTGCAATTAAGGCGATCTTTTGCCCTTGATTAATTCCGAAAGAAATATTTTCAAATATTGCTTTATCCTGAAAGGTTTTACCAACCCCTTCAACTGAGAGTAGATTCATGTGTTTTTTAGGACTTTACTTTTTCTCCCTTGATGTCATGCGGAAGATGTTTGTGAGGGTAGGGGTGATTCTCTCTGGTACAAAACATTCCTAAATTTTCACCATATTCAAAACGAAAATCAACTTTGTTTTCTACTTGTTTAAAGTCTTTTAAGTAAGCTACACCCTTACCCAGTGCAATACTTGCATCTCCTTGACTATTGACTTCCCCTGTATAGGTATAGACTTTTTCAACACTAGAGATAATGGTTTTAAAGACGAGTTCGAACTCATTATTTTCATAGAAAGTAAGGTTGTCAACAAAACAACGATTGGGTCCATCTAGCGGAACTTTTCGGCTGAGTTTCCATTTCCCTACCATTACAGCTTCATCTGTTTTATCCGAAGGTTGAAAGAGACTAAGTAATAAATATAAAGTGGGTAGAAGCATGTTTTATTTTTTTCGTTTTAAGAGATGGTCTAGACTGTATTTCCCCGCTCCAGATAACATAATGACCAGAGAAAGGCAAAGAAAGAGTGCGGGGAGTTCTGCCCCTTTAATTCCGCCAGGGAGTTTTTTACAAACCGCAACAAACATGGTGAAAGCCAGCAGGAAAGCAGCGGGTCTTGTGGTTAAACCTAGAATGATAAGCAATGCGCCAATCGATTCGGCAAAACTGGCCATAAAGCCTAAAGGGATACTAAGAAAATCAAGGCCAATTAAATCACTTAAACCACTGCCCAGACCTTTCCAGCGGTCTGTACCTGCGGTGATTTTCCCCCAACCGTGAAGGCTGAGCATAGGATAGCCGCTAAAAACCCTTGCGATGAGTAAACTTAAATCGTGATATGTTTTTGATGAGATAAAAAAGGAGAATGGTTTCATGTACAACTTAATTTAAAGAAAAAGTAAAGGATTAGGGGGTTTGAAGTTTGTCAAAGTCCACTTGGTAGATAAAAGGTACATTGACATCTTCCCCTTCAGAACTAATCCAAACACTTCCATCATATAAAATCTTTGTGGCTTCGACTTGAGCATTTTCAAAAGCGAGTGGGTAGCGTTCAAGCTTGACTTCGTCTAGCTTGTCTAAAGAGAAGTTTTCTGCTTTAAAAATATACTGAGTATAGTCTGGAAGGTAGCCGGTCAACACTAGTTTTTTGGTTTTATGGTTATAATCGCCGCCTGTGATTAGGGCATTTACGTCAAAAGTCTTTCGCTTCGTTAGTACATATTCTCCTGCTTGTTTAGGAAATACATAAAGTTGTGTTTTATGGGACTTTCTGTTTTTTGAAAACAAAAGCAAAGAATCTCCATAGACCATAATGGCTTCTGCGTCGTATTTGTGTTTTTTACGCTTGTTGAATTTCTCTTGGCTAGCATAGCTAATTTTGATCGAGTCTACTAAGCTAAAATTGTGTTGTATAATGTAAATGGTCAAGTCTTTTCTGTACCCAAAGTTATTGCCCATATCTGCGATATAGAAATAACTGCTGTCTTGGGCAATGTCCTCCCAGTCGCGGTTAATGGCACCTTTAATCTTGTATTTTGTTAAGCCTGTTCCATCTGGATTAATGGCGTATAAAGCGGCTTTCCCACCAGAATCATTAAAGGTGAGGAATTGATTATTTAAGGTGGCTAGACCAGAAGTTTCTCTGATTTTTCTGGGAAGTTCAATGGCTCCTTCCGGAAGTACTTTTTTATCACATTGAACAAAAAAGAAGCCAACTAAAATATAGTATAAAAAAGATCGCATCTATCGTAAGGTTTTTCCGGCTCAAAATACAAAGAATATTGAAGAATGTTTAAAAAGAAATCTTTAAACCGCCAGGATGATGGTTAAGAGCGATTTTTTTTTGTCTTGGATAATGTCATAGGCTTCTTGACGCTTTTTTTTCGCCCCTTTTGTGATCAATAATCCTACAGCGACAAGCCCAGCTCCAATTCCTGTTACCTCCCATTTATGAGGCTTTCTAGGTGAAATACCCCCCAAAGAATAATTTAATAAAATTACTCCAGAAGTGCCCACCACAGATCCTCCAATGATCTTTAGGCGGTAGTGATTCAACGCTTTTTGCGCCTCTGGATACCCGCGTACTTATTTGCGTAAAGGAAGTTGTTCTTGAAAAGAATCCCCATAGGCGAGATTTGCTTGCTATAACATAGCCCGCAGGCCAAGAGGCAAAGTAGGAAGGAGAGACGCAACATGTTTAAAGATTTAGGTACTTTAAAGATATAAAAAAATGTACATTCGTTTTGTTATGGAAGATCAATTCGTTTTAGACCCAGCTATTTATGTTTATACCCAAGACTGTCCCAAAGGAGTGATACCTCTAGCACAGTTTTATGAAAAGGAAGGCTTCTCTTATGTAATTCCTCAAGTAAAAGCAAAGGGACTGTCTTTTACTTTTCCTTGTCGTTGTATTCAGCTTGAAGCAACTACTGCTTTAGATGCAGTGGGGATCACGGCAAAAGTATCGGGGGTTTTAGCAGCAGCGAATATTCCCTGTAATGTCATAGCGGCTTATCATCACGATTATTTCTTAGTGCCCTTAGCCTTAGGGGAAAAGGCCCTTGAATTGCTCAATTCGAGCCTATCTCAAGCCTAAAAATTCTGTTAAATTTTAAAATGCCGCTTTGGGAAAACTTAGGCAAAGATAAAATTCCCTACCTTTGATTATAGGAGTAAAGAAGGCGTTATGACCGAATCTAATCAACGAATTGCCCAACTCGAGCAAAATATAGTGTTATCGTTAAATAAATTAAAAGACAACCACTATGCACTCGAAACCCTTCGTCAACAGCTAGAAGATAATCAATCTAAGCTTAAGACAATAGAAGAAGAGAAGCAGGCGTTGAAAAAAGAAAACGATTCGTTGACCATGGCAAATTCCTTACTTGGCAGTAACGAAAGTAATGCGACAACCAAACATAAAATCAATGCGCTAATACAACAAGTTGATACTTGTATCGACCAGTTGCAGCAGCTAGCATAGAGAATAGTATGAGTGAATTGCTAAAAATAAAATTGACCATAGCAGATAGGGTTTATCCCTTATCTGTAGCTCCAGAACAGGAGGAAGCCTTACGTGCTTCGGCCAAAAAGATTGAAGCGATGATCAAACAGTTGGAACAAAACTATGCGGTGCGAGACAAGCAAGACGTCTTGGCCATGTGTGCGTTGCAATATGCAACACAAGTGGAGCAAAACCGCCAAAATGAAAAAGAAAGTATCGCTATGGATACCGCTACCCTCGACCATCTTAATCAAATGATCGAAGAGCACATGGCTACTTTCTGATGCGTTCTTTAATATAGATACACTTACTGCCTGTATTGGTTTACTTTTTTGATAAACTCAACGAACTTTTTTTTAAAAGAGGTGAGTCCATATGGTAAAAGCACGCTGTCTTGAACAGATCCTTGATCCATAGGTTAGCCGCAATCCTGTTATTATGGAGTTTATACAAATCCTAGACCGATGCAGGTTTTTTTGATTTAATTACAATAGCAATGACAACAACAATACTCATTATAGGGGCAGCAGTTGGCGGTGGATTACTTGGCGTTATCACCATGCAAATCGCACAACGCACCAAAGCGGGAAACCGTATAAAGAAAAGCGAGCAACAGGCGAAGCGCATCATTAAAAAAGCGCATCAAGAGTCAGACAGAATAAAGAAAGATAAAATGCTTCAAGCAAAAGAACGTTTTATCGAATTAAAGGCAGAACACGAAAAGGTCATCTTTAACCGGGAAAAGAAAATTAGCGAAATTGAAAAACGCGCCCGTGAAAAAGAGAATTCCCTTAACAAAGAATTGTCTAAAACTAAAATCACTAATGAGCGTTTAGAGCAAAAGGCCAATAATTTTGATCAGCGTATTCAAAACATTGATCGCAAAAAAGAAGAATTAGACAAGGCAGAAAAGCGTTATCAAGATCAACTTGAAGTGGTCTCTGGTTTAAGTACAGAAGACGCCAAAAAAGAATTAATCGCTTCGCTTGAAGATAGTGCAAGAACAGAGGCCATGTCCTTTATTCAAAAATCGATTGAAGAAGCTAAACTCTCTGCAGAGCAAGAAGCAAAGAAAATTATTATTAATACCATCCAGCGCATTGGAACAGAAGAAGCGGTAGAAAACTGTGTTTCTGTTTTTAATATCGATTCAGACGACGTCAAAGGGCGTATCATTGGTAGAGAAGGACGTAATATTCGTGCCATAGAAGCGGCAACAGGAGTTGAAATCATTGTCGATGATACTCCAGAAGCCATTATTCTTTCATGTTTTGACTCTGTTAGAAGAGAGATCGCCCGCCTATCTCTTCACCGTTTAGTGACAGATGGTCGTATCCACCCTGCACGTATTGAAGAGGTGGTAAAGAAAACGACTAAGCAGATTGAAAACGAAATTATTGAAGTAGGAAAACGTACGGTAATCGATCTAGGAATTCACGGTTTAAACCCAGAATTAATCAAGATGGTAGGACGTATGAAATACCGTTCTTCTTATGGGCAAAACTTATTGCAACACTCGAGAGAAGTAGCCAAGCTGTGCGGAGTAATGGCATCAGAATTAGGAATTAACCCAAAACTCGCCAAGCGTGCTGGATTATTGCACGATATTGGAAAAGTACCCGAAGAAGAGACAGAAGTACCTCACGCTATCTTAGGAATGCAATGGGCAGAGAAGCACGGTGAGAAGCCAGAGGTGTGCAATGCCATTGGGTCGCACCACGATGAAATTGAAATGACTTCCCTTTTGTCTCCTATTGTACAAGTTTGTGACGCTATCTCTGGCGCTCGTCCTGGTGCACGCAGACAAGTTTTAGACAGTTATATCCAGCGTTTAAAAGACCTTGAGAAAATTGCCTATGATTTTAATGGCGTTAGCAAAGCTTATGCAATTCAAGCAGGACGTGAACTGCGCGTTATTGTAGAGAGCGAAAAGGTGTCTGACAACAATGCGTCAGAATTATCTTTCCAGATTTCTCAAAAGATTCAAACAGACATGACCTATCCCGGACAAGTAAAAGTTACGGTGATTAGAGAAACACGTGCTGTCAACGTGGCTAAATAAATTAGGCCATCAATACATTGTAAAGCACTCCCGCAATAAAGGCTCCTGTTAAGGGGCCTAAGATGGGGATCCAGCTGTAACTCCAGTCGGCTTTTTTATTCTTTCTAGGGAGTAATTGATAAACCAATCGCGGGCCAAAATCCCTTGCAGGATTAATAGCATAGCCCGTTGTTCCCCCTAATGCCATTCCAATGACCCATACCAGCAAGGCAACAGGTAGTGCCTCTAGTGAGCCAATCCCAAAATTTTCAGTCGCCATCCCGTCAATTTTTATAGAGGGAGAAGCAATAAAAAATATTCCAAAAATCAGTACAAAAGTACCTAAGGTTTCACTAAAGAAATTGTTTTTAAAATTGCGAATCGCAGGAGCGGTACAAAAGGTTCCTCTTATGGCGTCTTCATCTTCTGTAATGCGATAATGATCGATGTAGAGCAGGTAGTTTAGCCAACTCCCCAGCATGGCACCAATTACCTGTGCAAGGATATAGAGGGGGACTAAACTCCATGTAAATTTTCCCGTTACTGCAAGACCTATGGTAACAGCGGGATTAAGATGCCCTCCACTAAATTGTCCAGTGACATAAGCTCCTACAAATACAGCAAATCCCCAGGCGGTAGTGATTAAAACAAGAGCGCTTTGCCCCTCTCCATAGGTTTTTTTTAGGCTCACGTTCGCGACTACGCCGGCGCCTAATAATATTAATAATGCTGTACCGATAATTTCGGCGATAAATGGCGTCATCATGATAGTAGATAGTTTTGTGTTAATGCGTTAAATTCTTTGATCTGCTGGTCAATCCAATCTTGATTGTGACCTGCCTCTTCTGCGATGATTTTTGCCACTTTTGGCGCAAGCGCCAAAGTAGTTTCAGCATTGAGGAATAATGCCCTTGAGCGGCGAGCTAAAACATCTTCTACTGTAATGGCCATCTCTTCTCGAACGGCCCAGACAATTTGATTTTTAGTCAAGTGTACTTGATCACTTAGGGATTCATTTCCAGCTTCATCCAGTTTGTGTATTTTTTCAATATCTGTCCCATAGACGTGCAAGGGATTTGACCAGTCTGAATTATAATCATAGCCATGTATAGGTAAGCTATGCGAAATGCAGGCTCTTTCTGGTAAACCTCCTACAGATTGTGCTGTGTTGATTAAATCTTCAGACATCTTGCGGTAGGTAGTCCATTTTCCGCCTAAAATACTCACTAAACCAGAGGTGCTTACTGTGACCTTGTGATGACGTGAAATTTCTTTGGATGCTCTGCCGTTGTCTTCTGGAGCGGCCAGTGGTCTTAATCCAGAGAAAACACTTTTTACATCTGCGCGAGTAGGAGGGGTGGTCATATAGGCCCCAGCATTTTCTAAAATAAAGGCTATTTCTTCTTCTAATGCAATGGGTTCTTCTAGGGTTTGTTCGATTAGTGTATCTGTGGTTCCCACCACGACATAATCATTCCAGGGGACAGCAAAAAGGACTCGCCCATCTGAAGTATGGGGGACCATAATCGCATGGGGTCCATTTAAAAAAGATTTGTCTAAGACGATATGTACACCTTGACTAGGAACAATTAGTTTTCGGCTTCCGGGTTGATCCATTTGAATAATTTGATCTGAAAAAACACCCGTAGCATTGATCACTACTTTTGCCGAGATGCTAAATTCTTCTCCGCTAAACTCATCTTTAGCAGTAACGCCTGTAATCATATCTCCCTCTTTTACAAGACTAGTTACACCGCAATAGTTGATAAGACTGGCCCCGTGATTTTCTGCCGTTTGGGCTAAACTAATGGCCATACGAGCATCATCAAATTGTCCATCGTGGTAAATTACCCCACCTTTTAATCCTTTCTTTTTAACATTCGGAATTAAATCAATGGTCTCTTGACGGTCTAAAAGGGTAGAGGGACCAAGTCCTAAATTCCCCGCCATCATGTCATAGATTTTTAGTCCAATACCATAAAAGGGACTGTTCCACCAGTCATATGATGGGATCACAAAGCTGAGGTCTTGAACAAGATGCGGAGCGTTTTTACGCATAATACCGCGCTCTTTTAAGGCTTCAATCACTAAGGAAATATCTCCATTTTGTAAATACCGTACTCCGCCATGAACTAATTTGGTACTCCGAGATGAGGTGCCTTTTGCAAAGTCATTTTTTTCGAGCAAGAGGGTACGGTAACCACGACTAGCGGCATCAACCGCTGCCCCAAGTCCAGAAGCTCCTCCTCCAATAACAACAATATCCCAAGGTTTTTTCTTGTTCTTTACTTTTTTTAAATGATTGTTTCTATTCATTACCCTTTAACATTTTTGAAATTCGTTTGTTCCATAGGTACAAAATACGCTCTGCATGTGTATTGTCTTGTGGACTAAACGTTTTGTTTTCTTTCCAAATGGATTTTAGTTCGTTTTCATCTTTCCAAAAACCTACAGCTAGGCCGGCTAAAAAGGCTGCTCCTAATGCAGTGGTTTCTGTAGTATCAGGTCGAACAACTTGTGTTTGAAGTAAATCGGCTTGAATTTGCATTAAAAGGTCGTTAGCTGTTGCACCACCATCAACTTTCAGAGCAGAGAATTCTACTTGAGCATCTTTTTGCATTTCAATAATTATATCCCTAGATCGAAGTGCAATCGCCTCCAGTGCAGCACGGGCAATATGTCCTTTTTCTGTTCCCCTGGTAATCCCCATAATAGCTCCTGTGGCCTCTGGATCCCAATAGGGAGCTCCTAAGCCAGATAATGCAGGAATAAAGGTAACTCCGCCATTGTGTTCTACTGTTTTAGCGAGGGCTTCCACTTCTGGAGCCGAATCGATGATTTGTAGTTGATCTCTTAACCATTGAATCAGTGCTCCGGCAATAAAGACGCTACCTTCTAGCGCATAGATTGTTTTTCCGTTGCGCTGCCACCCAATGGTGGTGAGCATTTTATTGTTAGAAGTAACGGCTTTTTCCCCTGTATTCATAATACAGAAACAACCGGTTCCGTAGGTGTTTTTTACATCCCCTGGTTCAATACATAGTTGTCCAAAGAGGGCGGCCTGTTGGTCTCCCGCAATTCCACTAATAGGGAGGGAGATTCCCAAGACTTCTTCTGTGGTTTCTCCTACTTTTTCTGAAGAACTCACTACTTTGGGTAATAGGCTCGCAGGGATATTTAACAGGGATAATAATTCTTCGTCCCAGCAAAGATCGTGGATGTTGTAAATTAGTGTTCTACTGGCATTTGTTACATCTGTGGTGTGAACTTTTCCATGGGTTAATTTCCAGATTAACCAAGAGTCTACTGTTCCAAAGGCAAGCTCTCCAGCTTCTGCTCTTTGACGAATAGCAGGGTCACTATCTAAAATCCATTTGATTTTAGTGCCAGAAAAATAGGCGTCTAAGACCAACCCAGTTTTGTTTAAAAAAGTTGGAGCGTGATCTCTTAAATCATCACAAATGCTTGCGGTTCTTCTATCTTGCCAAACAATGGCATTATGAACAGGTTCTCCTGTTTTTCGATCCCAAAGAATTGTGGTCTCCCTTTGGTTAGTAATTCCTAAGGCTGCTATTTCACTTGAGTTAATGTCTTTTGATGCTAAGACTTCTACAACAGCTTTAAGCTGGGTTTCCCAAATTTCATTTGCATTGTGTTCTACCCAACTTTCTTGTGGAAAGTGTTGTGGAAATTCGTATTGAGCAATGGCTTTTTGTTGGCCGTTTTTATCAAAAATAATGGCGCGGGAACTGGTCGTTCCAGCATCGATGGCTAAAATATATTTCATGAATTTATATAAGCTTTAACAGCGATGTTTTTGTTTGAATTATTTTGAAAATGCATATAGGTGAACCCTTTGTGGATGCATCTTGCTCCGATATTTCCAGCTTTATCAAGTGCGATATAGGCGACTTGAAAATTAGGGGTTCCTTGTTGTTTTTTAATGATACGTTCTATGGCTTGATCACAGGCTTCTTGTGGGGTTTTTCCTTGTCGCATTAATTCGACAATAAGAAAACTGCCTACTGTTTTGACCACCTCTTCACCCATGCCAGTGGCTACTGCTCCTCCCACTTCGTTATCAATAAAGAGACCGGAACCAATGATAGGTGAATCTCCAATTCGCCCTTTCATTTTATATCCTAAACCACTAGTGCTGCACGCTCCGCTAATGTTTCCCTCTTTATCTCGACACAGTACCCCAATGGTATCATGGTTTTCTACATTGATTATAGGTTGATATTTTTCTGTTTCTTTCCATTGCTCCCAAGCTTTTTTTGCCTGCGGCGTAAGCAGGGGAGTGCTAGGGTAGTTTTGTTCTCTTGCAAACATTTCGGCTCCTTTACCAGAAAGCATTACGTGGGGTGTTTTTGTCATTACATCTCTTGCAAGTGCCGCAACATGAACAAAATTTTCAACCGCGAGAACGGCACCACAATTTCCTTGATGATCCATAACACAGGCGTCTAGGCTTACTTGTCCATCTCTATCTGGCGCACCGCCTAAGCCTACCGTACTATTTTCTGGGTTTTCTTCTTCCACTTGTGCTGCTAGGATAGCTGCATTGAGCGCATTGTCCCCACTCATTAGGGCCTTTCCCGCAGTGGCATTAGCTTGCTCAAAATTCCAAGTGCAAATCGCAATAGGATCATTTGTGATCGTTGAATCACTTTTTTGATACGAAAAGCCTGTTTTAGGCAACATGGCTGGAGCCACTCCTGCCAAAGTAGCTTTGTGTAAAAAAGATCTACGTTTCATGCTTACCAATGTATTAAAATCTACTTATCTTTCCTAAAATACTTTTGATCTAAATTCTGCTATTATTCGATGAAAATAGAAGTATGCATTAATCGGCTAGAAGATGTAGCACTCCTTCAATCCCTTGCGGTTGATCGTATTGAGTTGTGTGTTGAGTTAGCCTGTGGCGGATTAACACCCTCCCTTGCTATGGTCGAGCAAGCTTTAGCTATTAGTACCCTGCCCATTCATGTTCTAGTACGCCCACGAAGTGGTCATTTTGTATATTCAGAAGCAACGCTTTTTGAAATGAAAAAAACCATAGCGCAATTGCAAGATCTAGGGGCTGACGGTATTGTTACTGGTGCCTTAACGCAAGAAAGAAAACTTCCTTTAGCAGTTTTAAAAAGTTTTCGTTCGATTGTTTCTAAAGGGAAACTTTATTTTCATCGGGCTTTTGATGAGGTGAATACTCCAGCAAAGGCCCTAGAAGATTTGATTACTTTAGGCTATGATGGTGTCTTGACATCAGGGCAAGAAAGTAGCGCTTTAGCAGGTATTCATTCATTAAAGCAATGGAAAACTCAAGCCAATGGGAAACTAATCATTTTACCGGGTGGAGGAATTAACGCAGACAATTGTTTTCAGTTTAAAGCATTAGATTTTGAATGGTTGCATTTGTCTGCTAAAAAAGCGGTTGATGATTTTCCTAAATCTCTTTTTTCTGCCCCACAATACGGTTTAGATGTCGAAGCTTTAAATAAGGTAATCGCTCTCCTTAAGCCTTGATTTTATCCTTCCAGTCTTTTTTATAGTGAAAGAAAAAATTGGCCCAAATAATCTTGGCTAAAGCATTCATTAATGGAGCTGAAATAATCACTGCTCCTACCACCATCCCAAAAGTTCGGATAAAGGAAAAAGTCTCAAAAAGAAGTAAATTAAGTACAATCACCGCAATCATTATCGCTACTCCCAAAGCATAGGCAACATACATTGAACCGTAATAGAAACTGGGTTCTACATGATAGTTTAATTGGCAATTAGGGCAAGCCTTGCGTACTTTAGTAAATGCTGAAAAGTCATAAATTTTACGTTCTAGAAAAGCTCCCTCATGACATTGGGGACACTTAATGTTTAGAATACTGTAGAGTTTATTTCCCTTTGAAATCATTCATTTATTTTTCAACAAATTACTATCTTTTTGTCTAAGATTATCTGGATTGGTATCAATTTTATATATTGAGATGTTAAACAAATTAATCGATGAAACAGCTGTATGATTATCAGTTAAAAACAAACGAATCCTTTAGAGAAGCCCATAAAAAATCCATAGAAAATCCTCAAGCTTTTTGGGGAGAAATCGCCTCGACTTTTAAATGGCAACAACCCTGGGAAGAGGTTTTGCGCTATGATTGGTCTGTTCCAAAGACAGCATGGTTTTTAGGAGGGAAATTAAATATAACCGAGAATTGTTTAGATTGTCATGTTGTCACTCATCCAGACAAAGATGCTTTGATCTGGGAACCAAATGACCCAAACGATGCGACTGTCCGTTATACCTATAAAGATTTGTTATCGGCCGTATGTCAATTTGCCAATGGCTTAAAAAACCAGGGCATTAAAAAAGGAGATAGGGTGTGTATTTACATGCCCATGGTCCCAGAGCTTACCATTGCTGTTCTTGCCTGTGCAAGAATTGGTGCGATACATTCTGTTGTTTTTGCTGGTTTTTCTTCTACTGCTCTTGCCGCGAGAATTAACGATGCTTCTTGTGCTTTACTCATTACTTCAGATGGTGCTTTTAGAGGGAATAAAACCGTCCCGTTAAAAGATATTGCAGATCAGGCTTTAGCCCAGTGTGAAAGTGTTAAAAAGTGTTTTGTTTTCCAGCGTACATTTCAAGAGATCAATTGGAATCCACGAAAAGATATTTGGTGGCACGACTTTATCGAAGGTTTAGCCGACACTTGTACCCCAGCTATAATGGATGCAGAAGACCCCTTGTTTATTTTATACACTTCTGGATCTACAGGGAAACCAAAAGGAATGGTGCATAGCTGTGGGGGTTATATGGTTTATACCGCCTATACTTTCATGAATGTTTTTCAATATCAACCTGAAGATATTTATTGGTGTACTGCAGATATTGGCTGGATCACTGGCCATAGTTATATGATATATGGACCATTAGCTTGTGGTGCAACTTCCTTGCATTTTGAGGGGGTGCCCTCATACCCAAAATGGAACCGTTTTTGGGAAATCTGTGAAAAACATAAAGTTACTCAATTTTATACCGCACCCACGGCCATTCGTGCTTTGGCGAAGCATCCCACAAAATTAATTGAAGATTATGATTTGTCTTCTTTAAAAGTTTTGGGTTCTGTAGGAGAACCTATTAATGAGGAGGCATGGCATTGGTATGATACCCATATAGGGTACAATGAAACACCTATAGTAGATACTTGGTGGCAAACTGAAACAGGAGGAATTTTAATTTCTTCATTAGCGGGAGTAACCCCACAAAAACCAACCTATGCCACCCTACCCATGCCCGGTATTCAGGCAGCTTTAGTCGATAATGAGGGGAAAGTCATTATAGAAAATGAAGCGGAAGGTATTTTAACGATTAATTATCCCTGGCCTAGTATCGCCAGAACGATTTATGGAGATCACGAACGTTATAAGGAGGTGTATTTTTCTGCTTTTGAAGGGCGTTATTTCCCTGGAGATGGAGCATTAAGAGATGTTGATGGAAATTACCGCATCACTGGTCGCGTTGATGATGTCGTGATTGTTTCTGGGCACAACTTAGGTACTGCACCCATTGAAAATGCCATTAATGCGCATCCTGCCGTAGTCGAAAGTGCCGTGGTGGGTTATCCTCACGATATAAAAGGAAATGCCTTGATGGCTTATGTGATTCTTTATGAGTCAATCGAAGATAATGCTACCCTTATCTCCGAAGTAAGGGAAGAAATCTCAAAACAAATAGGCCCTATTGCAAAACCAGACCGTGTCATGGTTGTTTCTGGTTTACCCAAAACCCGAAGTGGGAAAATTATGCGACGCATACTGCGGAAGTTAGCCGCAAATGAAATAGATCAACTAGGGGATATTTCTACCCTTTTAAATCCTGAAATTGTTGATGAAATTATCGCTGGATTAGCGAAAGAATAATACAATCGCTCCTATAGCTGTGAGGAAAAGAATTAATTTTCTATAACCCTCATCATTGATTTTTTTAACCAGTTTAACCCCCATAAAAAGACCAAGTCCTAAAAAAGGGAAAAACTTTAGACTGGTTTGTACAGAGGTGAGGTCTATGGTTTCCCACACCCAAATATGAAAGGGGATTTTGAATAGGTTAATGATAAAGAACACATAAGAAGAAGTTCCTATGAAAACGTTTTTAGGCAATCGCATGGAAAGGAAGTAAATGTTGGTCACTGCACCAGCTAAATTTCCTATCATGGTAGTGAATCCTGCTAGTATTCCCAAAGAACTTCCGAAACTCCAGTGGGTAGGTATAGCTTTTAAAGGTTTTCGTTCAAGATAGAATAACAAGACTGTTGTCAAAAGAATTAAACTGGCCATCCCGGTTTTAAATGTAGTTTCGTCTAATAAATTTCCGCCATAGGTACCCATAATCACTCCAAAAAACATCCAGGGGATTAGGGTGAAGATATATTTCCAGTGAGCGTATTTTTTATAGTATAGAATCGCAAAAATATCCCCCCCAATCAAAAGGGGGAGTAGAATCCCAGTGGAGGCTTTGGCTTCAAAGGCATACACAAAAAGGATCACAATGAAAACAGCAATCCCTTTTACACCAGATTTAGCAATTCCTAAAAGAAAAGAGCCTAAAGCCGCAAAAAGAAAAGTGGGGGAAAGCATTGAATGAGAATGTATAATTTCAACCACAATAATAGTATTTTATTCGTGGAGTACGCCATCATTTAGCTATATTTCCATTGAAATACATTCTTTGAAAAAAATTCCACTTTCGATTCGTTATATGTTGTTAAGCACTTTTGCTTTTGCTTTCATGAACGCCTTGATAAAATATCTTATTCATTTTCCCACCTTTGAGTTGGTTTTTTTTCGCTCACTAGGGACTCTAGTGCTCACTTTTTTCTTATTGCGTTCTAGAAAGATTTCTCTTGTACCTAATCAGCCTAAATTGTTGATTTTAAGAGGAGTTGTGGGGGTTACTTCCATGTCCCTTTTCTTTTTAGGGATTCATTTTATCCCCATTGGATCTGCGGTGACCATTCGATATATCGCGCCACTTTTTGGGGCTGTATTAGCAGTTTATTTTCTAAAAGAACGCATCTTCCCATTGCAATGGTTTTTTTATGTTGTAGCTTTTTTCGGGGTGGTTTTAATCAAAGGATTTGATACAACGATTAGTTTATTTGGTGTAGCGGTTGTTCTAGGGGCAGCTTTTTTTAGTGCGATTGTTTATATCATCATATCTAAAATTGGAAAGCAAGATCACCCTTTATTAGTAGTGCTGTTTTTTATGGGAATTGCTACACTTACGGGATTGATCGGTAGCATTAATCATTTTATTCTCCCTAATGGTTATGAATGGTTACTTCTTTTACTTTTAGGCTTTTTCGGCTTTTTTGGACAGTATTATATGACCAAAGCTTTTCAAAATGGGGAGGCAAGTAAAGTAGCTCCAATCAAATATTCTGAGGTAGTTTTTACCCTCAGTTTTGGAGTGTATTGGTTTGGTGAAGTCTATACCTTGACAAGTCTTATTGGGATTGCTCTAGTGATCATTAGCTTAACACTAAGTGTGTTGTACAAAGCAAAAAGGGTTAAAGAAGAGCAATTAACCTAAAAAATCCCTCGTTTTTTAAGCCATAGTTGACCTTGTTGTTTTAAATATTATTCCGTAATAAATTAGTATATTCGTCTAAAGCGTAGTATATGAGTGATTTAAAGTATTTGTTTGCCTACACCGTACCTTTGGCGGCATTGGTTTCTGTATTATCTAACGGAGTTTTAACCTTTACTGCCCCCATCTATACCTTTATTTTTATTCCTTTTTTAGAAATAATTTTAGCAGATTTTGATCAAAAATATACTGCTTCACAAAAAGAAAATCGCTTAAATAATTTTCTTTTCGACCTTCTATTGTACCTCAATATTCCTATCGTTTTTGGTATTTTAGGCTATGGACTCATCCTTTTAAGTACAACAACTTATACGACAGTAGAATATGTTGGTATTATTCTCTCTTTGGGGATACTCTTAGCGACTAATGCAATTAATGTTGCGCATGAACTAGGTCATCGCAAGACCCATTTTGAACGAAGTTTATCTAAGCTTTTATTAATGCCTTGTTTGTACATGCATTTTTACTTGGAACATAATTTTGGACATCATAAAAATGTGGCTACTCCGCTAGACCCGGCTACGTCAAAATTAAATCAAACGGTTTATCATTTTTGGATCATATCTGTAATTCAACAATATCGCAATGCATGGAACATTCAATTTAAACTCCTTCAACAGCAAAATCGCGCTTTCTTTTCGATCAAAAATGATATGCTTTGGTATTCGTTAATACAACCCGCTTATTTGTTTTCCATTTATTTTTTCTTGGGAAGTTTCGCCTTAGCAGTTGCCATTATGGTGGCGGTAATTTCTTTTTTGTTCTTAGAGACCATCAATTATATTGAGCATTACGGTCTACAACGCAAAAAACTCCCCTCTGGAAGATATGAAAGGGTTCAGCCGCATCACTCGTGGAACTCAAATCATTATATTGGGCGTATCGTTCTTTATGAATTAACCCGTCATAGTGACCATCATTTTAAAGCCGCTAAAAAGTACCAAGTACTGGAGAATATTACCGATAGTCCACAATTACCCTTTGGTTATCCTTCCTCCATCTTATTAGCCTTTGTTCCTCCAATCTGGTTTAGATTAATGAATCCACGTGTGCCAAAGGAACAAATCAATTTCGCTAACATATAATTAAATTTTAGTTTAATTAAATTGGAATAATTACTTGTATTGGATTAATATAGCTTAATTTTAAACAATAGAATTGACATAAATATTTCCTTAATAATATTGATAAGGCGCATACGTTTTGAAACTATTATTTAAACTAAATTAAATTAAATGAATTTTTCCCTTTCAGAAGAGCATAAAATGATTCAAGCCGCTGCGCGAGATTTTGCACAAAAGGCAAAAGAAGGTGTGATTGAGCGTGATACTCACATGGCCTATCCTACAGATTTAGTCAAAGAGATGGGTGAACTAGGGTTTATGGGAATTATGACTTCTCCCACCTATGGCGGAAGTGGAATGGATACCCTGTCTTATGTGCTTGCCATGGAAGAAATTTCCAAGATTGATGCAAGTGCCTCTGTCATCATGAGCGCGCACAATTCTTTAGCTCTTTATGGGATTGAGCAGTATGGATCAGAAGCGTTAAAAGAAAATTATTTAGCTCCTTTAGCCAGCGGCAAAGCTATTGGTTGTTTCTGTTTGTCAGAACCAGAAGCAGGAAGTGATGCAACTAGTCAAAAAACTACAGCCATTGACAAGGGAGACCATTATGTACTAAACGGAATCAAGAATTGGATCACCAATGGTGGAAAAGCAGATTATCATATCGTCATAGCACAAACCGATCGCGAAAAAGGACATAGAGGGATTAACGCATTTGTAGTAGAAAAAAATTGGGAAGGAGTAGAGATAGGCGTAAAAGAAGATAAACTAGGGATTCGCTCTTCAGATACCCATTCAATTATCTATACTGACGTAAAAGTACCTAAAGAAAATCGACTTGGTGAAGATGGCTTCGGTTTTAAATTCGCCATGCAGACCCTTGAGGGTGGACGAATAGGAATTGCAGCGCAAGCCCTGGGAATTGCCGCTGGAGCTTATGAATTAGCTGCGCAATATGCACAAATAAGAAAAGCCTTTGGGAAACCCATTATCGAGCATCAAGGCGTAGCATTTAAACTCGCAGAAATGGCCATGGAAATAGAATCGGCAAGAATGCTAGTCTATCGAGCAGCGGTGTTAAAAGATGAAGGAAAGCCTTACGGATATGCAAGTGCGATGGCAAAGTTAAAAGCTTCTGAAGTCGCCATGCAAGTTACCGTCGAGGCAGTACAAGTTCACGGTGGAAACGGCTATGTCAAAGAATATCATGTAGAGCGATTAATGCGTGATGCCAAGATCACTCAGATTTACGAAGGAACTTCTGAAATTCAAAAAATCGTTCTCTCAAGACATATAGGAAAAGGGGAGCTTCAACTACCGCTTTAGTTTGTTTCGCCGACTTCCTTTTGATTTCAAATGTGTAAATTAACACATGGAAAAATCCTTTTTTAAAGAGTTTGAACCACTTTCTGTCGCAGATCAGTTAGCGAAAATCCACCATGACCTTGGTGGAGAAAAAGACTATGATACTTTAATTTGGAATGCTCCAGAAAGGATAGAGGTACATCCCATATATCCTTTGAAAGAAACGGAAATTAAAAGGGATGCGTTAAGGAAAGTGCATTCCTGGAAAATAACCCAGTACCTTTCCTTTGAAAAGAAAGAAGAAGTCTTTTTAAAGCGAGTTGAAAATGCATTAAACCATGGGGTAGAGACCTTGTATCTTGAACTATGTTCTCCTTGTGATTTTATACAAACCCTATTGACTCTCCTAAAAAATAAGGTTGATAAAGCTTTCTTTGTTTTTAGGTATTTACCCCAAAAAGAGGAGATCGAATTGCTTCAAGGGGTGGATGGTGTTCTTGTTTGTTATGATTTTCAAGCAGAAGGCTTATGTCAAGGTGGTTGGCCAGCATCTTATGCTACTTCAAAGCAACAGTGGTGGTCACTGTTCAAACAATTTAAGTCCCTAAGTTTGTATGTCAATGGGTCCATTTATGCGAATGCTGGAGCAGATATATCTCAGCAACTTGCTTTTATCCTTTTACACCTTAATGAGTATTTAAATACACTTGCCCAAAACAAACAAAAAGCACCCATTGATATACTGGTTCAATTGGCCTTTGGGAGTAATTATTTTTTCGAAATTGCTAAATCTCATGCCTTTAAGATACTGGCAGAAAATATCTTTGAACCCTATGATTTTAAAGTAAACTTAAGCCTCTTGGGTGAGCCCTTGCAACGCAATAAATGTACAATGGATTACAATGTAAACTTATTGCGTACTACAACAGAGATGATGTCGGCTGTTTTAGGAGAGGTAGATTATGCAATGAATCATCCCTATGATCTACGGTTTAATCTTCCAAATGATTTTGCCGATCGCATGGCCAGAAATCAACTATTACTTCTAAAACACGAAAGTGGTTTTGACCAATGTTCTTCTCCGGTGGGAGGAACGCACTATATTGCTGCACTTATCGAGGAATTAAGTGCTCAATCCTGGACGCAATTTTTAGCACAAGAAGCAAAAGGAGGATGGGAAAAGGTCGTACAGACTAATGATTTGCAAAAGACTATTATCGCGGTAGCAGAAGCCGAAAAAGCTCGTTTGCGTACAGGAGAGCAAGTCTTAGTTGGTGCAACAAAGTATCAAGACTCAACGAGTCTTAATGCTGTTGCAAAAGCGACAGCCTCTTTACAGCAATACGCAGATTTCACTCCATTAAGCATTCAATATTTACAAGAGTAAAATGGAAGAGCGTAAAACATTTGGTCCTTTATCTTCTGCTTCTACTGCTAAATCGCAAGAGGAACAAAAGCAAGCGATTACTTATCCACACGAGGTTTTTGGGGCAGGTGTTCCTCCTTATCTGCGTGGTCCCTATTCGACCATGTATGCAAAACGTCCATGGACCATAAGACAATATGCAGGATTTTCCACGGCAGAAGAAAGCAATGCTTTCTACCGCAGAAACCTTGCGATGGGGCAAAAGGGACTTTCCATTGCATTTGATTTACCTACCCATCGCGGCTATGACAGTGATCATCCGCGCGTAATTGGCGATGTAGGAAAAGCTGGAGTGGCGATTGACACGGTGGAAGATATGAAGCGATTGTTTGATCAAATCCCTTTAGATAAAATGTCTGTCTCAATGACCATGAATGGCGCTGTCCTCCCCATAATGGCATTTTATATTGTCGCAGCAGAAGAACAAGATGTTACCCTCGATAGCCTTGCTGGAACGATACAGAACGACATTCTGAAAGAGTTTATGGTGCGTAATACATTTATTTATCCTCCTGCAGCTTCTATGAAAATTGTGGCAGACGTTTTCCAATATGCTGCGCAGTTTATGCCAAAATTTAACAGTATAAGTATCTCTGGCTATCATATGCATGAAGCAGGAGCATCGACCGCTTTAGAATTAGCCTATACCCTAGCAGATGGATGGGAGTATCTTCGCACCGGTATTGGAGTAGGGCTAGCCATAGATGATTTTGCCCCTCGTCTATCTTTTTTTTGGGGAATCGGGATGAAGCATTTTGATGAAATCGCTAAACTGAGAGCTGCAAGGGTTTTATGGGCAAAAATCGTTCAGCAATTCCATCCTAAAAATGCTAAATCTTTGGCACTACGTACCCATAGTCAAACCAGTGGATGGAGTTTGACCGCCCAAGACCCTTTTAACAATGTGGCAAGAACTTCGATTGAAGCCATGGCTGCTGTTTTTGGAGGAACACAAAGCTTACACACCAACGCCCTTGATGAAGCCATCGCTTTACCCACAGATTTTTCGGCAAGAATTGCTCGAAACACGCAGTTGTTTCTTCAAGAAGAAACGCAAATTAACAGAGTAGTTGATCCTTGGGGAGGAAGTCATTATGTTGAAAAATTAACGCATGACTTAATAGAAGAGGCCTGGGAGTTAATTCAAGAAATCGAAACTTTAGGCGGGATGACAAAAGCCATTGAAGCTGGAATCCCTAAAATGCGTATTGAAGAAGTCGCTGCAAAAAGACAAGCAAAAATTGACAGCCAAGAAGAGATCATAGTAGGGGTTAATCAATTTATCGCAAAAGAAGAAGAAGCCATAGCGACACTGGAAGTAGACAATCGTAGTGTATTAGAATACCAAAATCAGCAGCTCAAACATATTAAACAGCACAGAGCAGAGGCTTTAGTAAAAGATGCTTTAGAAAATATTACTCAATCTGCTCAAGCGCGAAAGGAAAATAAAACAAGTGAAAATCTCTTGACCTTATGTGTTAAAGCAGCAAGAGCAAGAGCCACGCTAGGAGAGATTAGCACCGCTCTAGAAACTGCCTTTGGACGCTTCCAACCAAAATCTCATACCTTTACAGGTGTATATGCAAAAGCAGTGAACAACGATAAAGACTTTTTAGAGGCTAAGACCTTAAGCAATGATTTTGCCCAAATGGAAGGAAGGCGTCCTAGAATAATGATTGCCAAAATGGGGCAAGATGGCCACGATCGAGGGGCAAAAATAATTGCAACAAGCTATGCTGATATGGGATTTGATGTCGATTTAGGTCCTCTATTTCAAACCCCAGAAGAAGCGGCAAAGCAGGCAGTTGAGAATGATGTGCATATTTTGGGGATTTCCTCTCTTGCTGCTGGACATACTACTTTAGTTCCAGCAGTAATGCAAGCACTTGAGGCCTATGGAAGACAAGATATTAAGGTTGTTGTGGGTGGGGTAATCCCTCAAAAGGATCATGCTTTCTTGAAGGCGCAAGGGGTGATTGGGATTTATGGTCCTGGAACAAAATTAAGTATAGCTGCGAAAGAGCTCTTATACGCCCTGATTACTACTTTGTAAAAAACTTCCCTCACCCTTTAATATCCATGATAAATTTATGGTAGGAAATGTTTTTTTTATTTTACGGGCAAGGGGTAAAGAAATTTTTTTCCCTCCCAATAAAACGTGATTGAGGATATTTGAGTTTTTATAACCTAATTTTTCTCCGAAGGCTTTTTTATCCAGCTGGACATAGTCCATAATTTGATTTAGTCTTATGCTGTCGTCTGTTGTAATGGAAGAGAATTTTTTTAAGGACACAAAAAAAGAAGTAACTTCGACTTGATGTATGTCAAGTATAGTTAACAGACTTTTAAGGGTAAAATTATTTCCATTTTCCATCTTCCAATACTGAATTCGACTCATTTTATTCCCAAAAGCAAATTGCTCATAGCTTTTATAACCTGCATTTTTTCTAAGTTGTTTTAATGCAACACCAACGCTGTAACTGACTTCGTCAAATTCATTCATATAATTAGTATGTTTAAATACATAATAAACTGTCTGTTATTGTATATTTATAATATAAAGATATGTTCTTTATAATTATATAACATGAAATTCAACACACTTTATAATTGGCCAAAAATGAGTCAAGAAGAATTTGATCATAAATGTTCCATTATTCGACTAATTGTAGAAAATTATATAAGATTGAATGATTGGTTTTCTCAGTTTATTGAATTGATCAATCAAGAAAACCAAAACCCCAGTAGTGAGGTGTACTTAGAGGGTCAGCTCAATGGACTCCTTCCTATTTTTATATTGGGTGGGATTGAAAACGAAGCGCATAGAACGATTTTAGAAGATATTACCTATGAAATGGGCATTACTACTTTTAATATGAATATGACCGTTGAAGAGCGTGCCAATTATGTTATAAACGCATGTAAAGAAAGACTCTTAGATATTTAATCAGCATCCCTTTTAAGAGATTAATTATTTCGCTAGCCTTCCCCTTTATTTCTCTTAATTTAAGTCATTAGCCTTCCATTTATCTCCACAAAAAAAGGCCTTACATTGCTGTAAAGCCTCTAATTTGATTGTAGCGAGAGGGAGACTTGAACTCCCGACCTCCGGGTTATGAATCCGACGCTCTAACCGGCTGAGCTACCTCGCCTTTTCAACGGTGGCAAATATAAAAAAAATGCATAGAATCGTTATGTTTTTCTCCTTAAAAAATCCTAATTTCTAGGAGCATGTTTCTATTTTTTCAATATATTGCCCCCCTAACATTTACCTATGTCATCTAAAGTAGCCTTTTCATTAGAAATTGATTTTCAAGCATCCCCTCAGCTGTTGTTTCAATATTTATCCACTCCTTCTGGTTTATCAGAATGGTTTGCAGATAATGTCAACTCTAGAGGAGAGGATTTTACCTTTATCTGGGATGATGGAGAAGAATATGCAATGCTTTTGCAAAAGAAGACAAACGAGAAGGTACGTTTTCGTTGGATGAATGACGAAGAAGATCAAGACGACTATCATTTTGAATTTAAAATAGTGGTGGATGAAATCACTAAAGATGTCTCTTTGATCGTTTCTGATTTTGCCGATGAAGATGAGTTAGAGGAAGCCAAAATGCTTTGGGAAAACCTTATCGGAAGTTTAAAACAAGTTCTAGGCGCCACTTAAATCTATGTATTCATTTCAAGGTCAAAACTACACTTCGCTAAAGGAAGTGTCTGGTGATATTTTATCTGCTTTTATTCAAAACAATGTATTAACAGAGACCATTGCGATACAGCAAAACAAAATTTTGTTTTGGGAAGAGCACTATTTGCGACTAATGGCATCGATGCGTATTTTACGTATGGAAATTCCTTTGTCATTTACTTTAGAACATCTTTCAGAAAAGATTATAGCATTGACATCAACTCTTTCAAAAGAAGCCTTTCATGGTCGTGCATGTCTCAATGTTGTCAAGATGGCACAGCCCACCCCTGACCAAGCTGTTCCACCAACGGCTTATTCAATTACCGCAATTCCTGCTACTGAAGGGGAAGAAACGCTAATGTTTAACACAACCACTCAGCCCATTGATTTATATAAAGATCATTATTTGTCAACAGGCCTTTATACCTCATTAGAAAGTGCAGCCCAGCAATGGCGTGATATGGCCTGGACCTATGTACACGAAAATGATTATTGTGATGGGATTCTTCTCAATACAGAGAAACATTTGGTTGAAACCCTAAGGGGAGCCTTGTTTCTTATAAAAGGAAATCAAATAAGTACACCTGGCCTGGATCAAGGTGGTAGGAAATCTGTTTATCGCAAGCAGTTGTTGTCTGTATTATCAAAATCAGAAGATTTTGAAATTACCGAAGATGCCATTTCTCCCTTTTCCATTCAAAAAGCAGACGAATTATTTGTTTTAGACGACGCTCAAGGGATATACAGTATTGCTCAATACCGTAAAAAGAAATTTCATGCTACTCAAACAGAAAAGATCTGGGCGATGTTCCTTGAACATGTTTCTAGCCAAAATCAATTATAAGCAGGATTATCTGGGGCATTCGCCCAAAGGGTATATTTCCCCCCTTTTTTGATCATAGCGTTACGCCATAAATCTTCTGGTGGATAGGTAAATAGCTTTTTTTCAGCTTTGTTTTTTTGAACCAACCAGCTGTTGAGTTCAATTTCATGTTCTAACTGCCCCTTTGACCAGCCACTATAGCCTAAAAAGAAACGGGTGTTTTCTGGGTGTAAGCGTTTGTTTTCGATTCCTTCAAAGGCTTGTTCAATATTTCCCCCTAAATAAAGATTTTCTTGAATTAAATGACTGTTTTCAACCATAGCTTCTTTCGCATTATAAATAAAAAAAAGCTGGTCTGTATCAACTGGACCGCCATAGAATAGGGGAAAATCATGGTTCACCTCTGGCACCATATCCTTTAAAGAAAAATCATAGGCTTTGTTAAAAATAAAGCCCATGGGAGACTTGTCTTCAATCCCACAGATTAATACTACTGCGCGATGAAAAGATGCATCGCCTAAAATAGAGGGGTCTGCAATTAAAAAGTCTCCGGGGTGAAGTTTTTTCTCCATGCTTAAAATTAGGTAAAAAAAAATCTCCCGAAGGAGATTTTTTTTCTATTGTTAGGGCTAAGTTTAGTTTACAGCTCCAGATAATTCAGCACCTGCTTTAAACTTCACTACATTTTTTGCAGCAATTTTGATTGTTTCTCCTGTACGTGGGTTTCTTCCGTCACGAGCAGAACGCTTAGATACAGACCAAGATCCAAATCCAACGAGTGAAACACGTCCACCACCTTTAAGAGCTCCACCTACATTACCTAGGAAAGACTCTAATGCTTTTTTAGCAGCAGCCTTTGAAATTCCAGCATCTGCAGCCATTGCGTCGATTAATTCTGTTTTGTTCATAATATTTAGATTTAAATTAACATTTTAGACTCTCACAAATATATAGGCTTTGTGGTAAGTCCAAAGAAAATCGGGACTAAATCACCGCTATTGTTAATAAAATAGCCCGATTGTTTATAACCCGGCCTTATTTTAGCCTCGCCATGGGGTCAAATGAGTAGCCATTGAGTAAATCTTTGACCTCCATTCGCCTTTTATTGGGCATTTGAATGCTTTTACAATGCAAAAATCCCTGTGAATGGGCAATTTTCATTTGTTTATTCTCTATCACAATACGCTGTTGGGCGTAATCATGTGAGCACAATTCTACTTTTACACCATATATTTTTATTCGTGCTGTCTTTTCATTTTCACATAGCTCTGTCCAGGCAACTGGATAAGGGGAAAGTCCATTAACATGCGCCTCGATTTCATCAAGGGATTTATTCCAGTCGATTCGGGTATTCTCTTTTGTTAATTTCGGAGCATCTTTTTCGCTTCCGTCAGTTAACTGTGGTTGGGTTTCAATCCCTTTTTGTAAAGCCTCCAGGGTGTCAATCGTCACTTTCCCGCCCAGTAATGCAAGCTTGTCATGAAGACTCCCCGCTGTTTCCCCCTTTTCAAGCTGTATTTTTTCTTGTAATAAAACATTACCAGTATCTATTTTCTCGTCAATTAAAAAGGTGGTTACACCACTTTCTTTTTCTTGATTAATAATCACCCAATTAATGGGGGCTGCCCCACGATAAGCCGGGAGTAAAGACGCATGTAGATTAAATGTACCTTTTGGTGGGATAGACCATACTACTTTTGGTAACATGCGAAAAGCGACTACCACAAATACATCTGCCTCTAACGCTTGTAAGTCCTTAACAAAAGTGGGGTCTTTTAAAGAAGAGGGCTGTAATAAGGGTAATTGTTGTGCTACCGCATAATCTTTTACTGCCGAGGTACTTATTTTTTTTCCTCTCCCAGCAGGTTTGTCTACATTAGTAACTACGCCTACTATTTTGTGTTTGGACCCGTGGATTGCTGCCAGTATAGTTATTGCAAATCCCGGGGTTCCCATAAATACAACCTTTAAACTCATTCTTTGGTATATTGATCTAATGTGTTTCTCTTAATTATTTGTTTTTTCTCTAGTAGTTCAATCGCATCTGCGATTTGATCAACAGGATACTGTGGTAAAGATAATTTAAGCTGGTGGGGGGCTAACGCTCCTTTTGAAAGAATTTCTTCTATTTTTTGGGTCAAATGGGAAGTGGCTAAGTTTATTTTTGACTTTTTACAGCTTACAGCAGAACATTGTTGACAATCTTCCTCTTTTTTTTCTCCAAAGTAAGCCAGTAATTCTTTTTGCTTACATTGATCTTCTCTTGTGGCAAAGGCGATCATTGCTTCAATTTTTTCCTTTTTCCCCTGAAGATAATTTTTGTTATTCCTCAATAATTCTCTCAAAGTGTATTGGTCTTCTCTTGGCACTAAACCAATGAGTCTTAGGTCACTTTTATTGTAATTAAAAGACATTACCCCTTGCTCGTGATATTGATTGAATAGGGCAATGATTTCTGAAAATTGAATGGAGCTACTTTGAACAATTTCATCTAGATCGATAGTGAGTTCTTGGTCAAAAATGCCTGGGTATTTCCGGGCGATAGTTTGTAGCGCTTTTGCCTGTGAAACTGTTCCTCGCTCTAGTTCGTTTTTAAATTGACTAGGGGTACACAAAAATTGTGCTTTTGCTTCTAAATTGCTGTGTTGAATTTGATGGAAAATACTTCCTTGATCAAACAATGTGATGCAATGTGCTACTTTTTTTGCTGAGAGTTGATAGGTGGTACAAAAGTCTGTAAATGAAAGATCCCAGACATTCTCATGTCCCTCCCCATAGGCGATATTGAGATAGTTGCACAAATTTTTATAGCACTTTTCAATAAAGTCATTGGGGGGCTGGTGAGCTAAAAATTGTTTTTTGGCTCGTGATGCGTCTTGTGGCTGGAAAAAAAGAATGGCATTCGCCGCCTGCCCATTTCTTCCTGCCCTTCCTATTTCTTGATAATAATGCTCTAAACTAGCGGGTAGATTTAGGTGAAAAACAAAATGGACGTCGGCTTTATCAATTCCCATCCCAAAGGCATTAGTGGCTACAATAATGGGAATAGAATTGCTTTTCCAAGCATGTAGACGATCTTGTTTTTCATGGGCGCTTAAGCCACCGTGAAAATAAGTCGAGGATAAGCCATTTACGTTTAAGGCGGCCGATACTTCTTCTGTCTCTCTTCGACTACTACAATAGATGATCGTCGTTTTCTGCTGTTGCTGCTTTAATCGTCTAATTATACTACCTAATTTATCAGGAGAGCGATCGAGTTCAATGGAAATATTACTTCGCTCGAATGAAGATTGAAAATGTTGATGATCGACTAATTTTAATTCAGAGATGATATCTTTTACGACCAGCGATGTGGCACTTGCTGTAAGGACAATCACAGGAATCTTAGGCAGTAAATCTCTTAAGGAGGCTAATTTTTTATAAGCAGGTCTAAAATCGCTGCCCCATTGAGAAATACAGTGGGCTTCGTCTACTGCAATACATTGTATGTTGAGTTGTACAAGCCGCTCTAAAAAAAGCTTGTTTTGTGTCTTTTCTGGGGAACAATAGATCAATTTATAGTTGCCATAAGTGATGTTATCTAGTTGCTTATACATGGGTTGATCATTGCGTAAGGCCATGCTTTTTATCCCTTTACTATTGGCTTGAGCTACTTGATCTTGCATTAAAGAAATTAAAGGAGAGATCACTAGAGTAGGGCCTTCAAGTAAAAGAGAGGGAAGTTGATAACACAGGGATTTCCCTCCCCCAGTGGGTAACAGTACAAGGCTATCCTTTTTGTTTAAAATAGAACAACAGATCTCTTCTTGTAGCGGTCTAAAGTGATCTACATTCCAATGTTTTCTTAAAAGTGATTTTAGCTTATCCCTCATCACAATGTTTTAATATAAATTTCATCCTTTCTTCTGGTGATAAGAACGGCACCTCTATTAATGGTCCTAGTCCTTGATAACTTTCTTTGACTGCTTGATGTAAAGAGAGGGCCTCTTGAAAAGACTCCATTCTACTTTCGTCTTTTTGATAGATGGATGCGACTGGAGCAATTGAAAAAACCTTATCATAAGGATATTGACTTAATTCTTTTTCCCAATTGCTTTGTGGAGATTTGGTGTGTCTTAAATAGGCAGTCACATCGGCAAGACCACGATCAAAAAATATGAGATGACCTTTTTGATTTCCCACAATCATTTCATTTGCTAAACGGAACTGTTCTTTTCTGTCCTTCCAGATGAGTTGACTAAACGCTAAAGGATCTTCTGCAAAAAAGTTATCCTTCCCTTCTGCTTTCCCCATTTGAATGTATTTTCTCGAGGCTTCTTCAAAACAGGGGTAGCCCGCCTTTTTTAAAAGATTGATAAGGGTAGTCTTGCCACTGCCTGGGCCACCAGTAAGTACAATCCGCTTGATGTGTGTTGTTTGAGTTTCGATAACCTAAGATTTCGTCTATATTTGCATAAAAATAGCCCAACGAATGCTTCTTAAAGAAAATCCAGAAGAATTTTATTCACGATTTCACGAACAACTCCTCAATTCACAAGAATGGCCAGGCGTTTATTTGTTCAAATTTATTCTGAGAGAAGGAGAAGTAAAGGAAGATGCGCTTAAGGAAATGTTTCCGCAAAAATCGGCTGTTTTTTCAAGAAAAGTATCCTCTAAAAAAACCTTTACCAGCTTATCAGTAAAAGTAAAGATGGAAGACCCAGATGCCGTAATTTCCATCTATAAGCAAGCCCAAAAGATTAAAGGACTAATTACCCTATAATTTTTTCCTTTTTCATTTAAACACTACATTTACATAGTTTACCTAAAACATCACCCAAACCATTTATGGAAGCACTGCAATACAATTCTGAAAGAACACCATTAATTATTCCCGAATACGGACGCCATATGCATATTATGGTGCAACAACTTCTTGAGACAGAAGACAAAGAAGAGCGCAATAAAAAGGCAAAAGCCATCATAGGAGTGATGGGAAATCTTAATCCGCATTTACGTGATGTCCCTGATTTTCAACACAAATTGTGGGATCAATTATTCATTATGTCTGAGTTTAAGCTCGATGTAGATTCTCCCTTTGAAAAGCCAGAAAGAGAAGTCTTAGAGCAAAGACCAGAACCTTTAAGTTATCCTCAAGGTTTCCCTAAATACCGTTTTTATGGCAACAATATCAAGAGTATGATTGACGTTGCGCTAAAGTGGGAAGAAGGTGAAATGAAAGATGCTTTGGTTTACAATATTGCGAATCACATGAAAAAGTGTTTTTTGAATTGGAATAAAGACACGGTAGATGATCCGGTTATTTTTGATCACCTTACAGAACTTTCAAAGGGTGAACTTAAAGTTAAAGAAGAGTTTCTCCCCCTTACACTCACACAAGACGTTTTACGCATGAAGTCGAAAAACGGAAATGGTCCCAAGAGTAATGGGAGTAATAAACCAAGAAAAAATAGAAACCGTAAACGTTATTAAACGCTATCCATGGGGACATTTATCATTGAAGGTGGACATCAATTAAAAGGTGAAATCACACCACAAGGGGCAAAAAATGAAGCCCTGCAAATTTTATGTGCTGTACTGCTTACTGCAGAAGAAGTAACCATCAACAATATCCCAGACATCATCGATGTCAGTAAACTTATTCTATTACTCATCAACTTTGGTGTGAAAGTAACACAATTAGGACCAGGAAGTTATCGCTTTCATGCAGATGAAGTCAACCTCGATTATTTACAATCAGATCAATTTAAAATTGATGGAAAAGGACTGCGTGGATCGATTATGCTGGTTGGACCCTTATTAGCCCGCTTTGGAAAAGGAAGTATTCCAAGACCCGGGGGAGATAAAATTGGACGTCGTCGTTTAGACACTCATTTTGAAGGTTTAATCAAGCTGGGAGCAGAATTCAGCTATAATTCAGAAGATTATTTTTATACTGTACAAGCCAAAGAATTGATTGGGACGGATATGCTTTTAGACGAAGCTTCTGTCACAGGAACGGCCAATATAGTAATGGCGGCTGTTTTAGCAAAAGGCAAAACTACCATCTACAATGCAGCTTGTGAACCTTATTTACAACAGTTGTGTAATATGCTGATCAGAATGGGAGCTAATATCGCTGGAGTTGGATCAAATTTGTTGACCATAGAAGGAGTAGATGCTTTGGGCGGAACTAGCCATCGTGTTTTACCCGATATGGTAGAAATTGGAAGTTGGATTGGACTAGCTGCCATGACTCAGAGTGAATTAACCATCAAAAATGTCCAATGGGAATACCTAGGGCAAATCCCTTCTGTCTTTAGAAAACTGGGATTAACCATAGAAAAACAGGGAGATGATATATTTATCCCCGCCCATACAGAAGGTTATGAAATACAAAATTATATTGATGGATCAATACTAACCGTTGCAGATGCTCCTTGGCCTGGATTTACACCAGATCTATTAAGTATTGTTCTTGTAGTGGCAACACAAGCTAGAGGGAGTGTTTTAATTCATCAAAAAATGTTTGAAAGCCGCTTATTCTTTGTCGATAAATTAATTGATATGGGAGCAAAAATCATCTTATGTGATCCTCATCGCGCGTCTATCATTGGGCATGATTTTAAGTCTCAGTTAAAAGCCGCTACCTTGACTTCTCCAGATATACGTGCTGGTATTTCTTTATTGATTGCTGCTTTATCTGCACAAGGAACTTCTACCATCCACAATATCGAGCAAATTGACCGTGGTTATGAAAGAATTGTGGAACGGCTTCAAAAAATAGGCGCTAAAATTCAACGCATGTAAACACGTATTAATCCAAATCCTTTATATGCGACCTACCTACATTATTCTCTTCCTTCTTATAGGAAGTATACTACAAGCCCAAACGATGGTCTTTGGTAAAATCACAGATGCCGAATTTAACGAACCTTTACCCTTTGTCAATATTGGGATTCCCGGTGCAGGGATTGGTACCGTAAGTGACGAACAAGGCTATTATTTACTTGAAATTCCTTCTGACAAGGTCAATGATTCTATCTATTTTTCTATGGTGGGATTTGCCTTTCAAAGCTTTAAAATTAACCAAATTGATGGTACAAAAGAGAAGCTGCTCAACATTGCATTTCAACCAGAAACTACCGCTTTAAAAGAAGTCGTGGTTACTAGCGGAAAGTGGGAGCGAAAAGCAGTGGGGAATGAAACTGATTCTAAATTAATTACAACTGGCTTTACCACCAATCAATTGGGGAATGAAATAGCACAATTTGAGCGGGTAAAAAAGCAACGTCCCACCTTGATTCAACGCTTTTGGTTATCCATAGCAGAAAACACTATTAGAGTGTCATTTTAAGACTAAATATCTATTTAAAAGAAGAGGGGTTTCCTGGAGAGAATGTTTTAAAAGAACCTATCTATTTAGAGTTGCCTAATGAACCCCAAACCATTGAGGTCGATTTAACCCCCTATGACATTTATGTAGAAGACGACTTTTTTGTGTCCATTGAATGGATTGAAGACCTGGGTGTTGAGGGGCTTTGGTTTTCTGCTGGAGTGTTTGGAAAATCCCATTATGCGCGTAGTCCAAGTCATGCTCATTGGGTTAAACAGCGTGCTTTATGTATAGGCATGGGCGTAGAGTTATTGCAAAAAAAGAATTAAGAATACTTTTCTTTAATGATGCGAATCGAGTCTTTAATGATCTTTTTAAGGACATCGATATTGACATTACTCAAGCGTTTAATATAAAGACACCCCTTTCCCAATTTATATTTTCCTAAACCGGTAAAATCTAATCCATCGTGCGAAAGATCACACATTAAATAAAGGGTCAAGGCGTGTTTTCTGGGAGAGAAGCCCACTAAAAACCAGTCCCCTTCACGACCCGTCTTGTATTTGTAATGATATTCTCCAAAACCAATAATACTTGTTCCCCATAAGTGGGGTTCAGCTTTGGTAATTTCCCCATTAAGTTTAAGAGGGTATAACTGTCTTCCCGTTTTTGTTCCTCTGCTACAGAAGACAAAAACAAGCGCACACTTTCGTTTGTTTTTTGTGTTTTATTCTGTTTCATTTCTTAAGGATTTCTCCTTAAGGTACAAAATTTATCTTTTAGAGACCTTGTTGTTGGTAATGCTACGTTGTCTAGAGCACTTAAAGCGATCCACATCTTCTCCGCGATTTTTACGGTGTTTAGTGCTTCGTCCTTGAACACGTGCACGCCACAAATTAAAACTTGAGCGTTTCATTTCTTTGCGCATTAATTCAATAACATCCTGCTCTTTTAAGCCAAATTGATCTGTGATGGCATCAAAAGGGGTGCGATCTTCCCAAGCCATTTCGATAATACGATCGACTTGTTGCTCATTAAGGTCAAACTTCTTCTTCTTCATCTTTATTGTATGCTTTTTCTATTGGGTAAGGTATGTCGCTGTAAAATACGTTTACTTTCTTGGTATACCTTTGAATTCTTCTGTAAGTTCCACAATATATCCGAGGCGTGTTTCCTGCTTTTGTTAAGATCAACGATAGGTTGAGGATAACTTTTACCTAATTCAAAATCATAAAGTCCTTCTTCAAAAGGGGTGATTTCCCATGGGGTATGAACCAACGTAGCGGGGAGATTTTTTAGCTCGGGCAGCCACTGTTGGGTAAAATGTCCTTTTGGGTCGTGCTCTTGTCCGTTTTTTACAGGATTGTATATACGCAAGGTATTGATCCCAGTTTCACCAGCTTGCATTTGTAATTGGGGAAAATGAATCCCAGGTTCGAAATCCAAGAACTGTCTCGCTAGAAAAGCCGAACATGCCTGCCACGGCTGCCATAACTGATGGACAAAAAAGGAGACTACTAAAGCACGCATTCTAAAATTCAAGTAGCCTGTCGCGACTAAACAGCGCATAGCGGCGTCAACCATGGGAACACCTGTTTTGCCTTCTTCCCATGCGCTTATATAGTTTTGATTCAAAGGTTTTTTGAGTAAGTGATACCCGCGATTAATACTCTCAAACTCCATGCGGCATTCCATTTCAAATTTTTGAATAAAATGGGCTTGCCAGCGCAAGCGCGATTCAAAGGCACGAATCCCAAAACCTTTTTTACCAGCTTCCTTTTCTGCTTCTGTACGTTGTAAAACCTGTCGCATGGAAAGATTCCCATAGGCGATATAAGGCGAGAGACGACTACAGCTTTTGCGGGCGAGATCTGGCTTTGAAATATGGGTTTGATAGTTTTGATAGCGACCTTCAAAAAAAGAATCTAAGTAACGATAAGCTGCTTTTTCCCCTCCGGGTTGGATCCCTTTTTGGGGTGTTGTAGAGCAATCTAAAGACTTAAAATGTTTTCTAAGGTTAGCGATTTCTTTTTCATGGATAAAACCTTTTTTTGATGGGGTAGGATATTGCGCTTTATTCATTAATTGACTCCATTGTTGAATCCATTTTTTCCTATTTCGCATGCCCCGGAAAACCCCTTGTTGTCTTTTTTCGACCCAAGGTATATCATGTTCTTGACACCAGTCAGCAACATTGCAATCCCTTTGATAGGTTATTTCAATACCCGTTTCTAGATGCGAATAAATTCCCTCTATGGTCAGGAGTTGTTTGAGTTGGTTTAAAATATCAATTACTTCTCCCACCACAGATAAAACAGTGGTGTTCAACGCTTTTAATTGTTGATTTAAATCAACCAAAGATTGTTTGATGAAGTCAAAGTGACGTTCACTACTGTGGGCTTCAGAACGCAGTGATGGTTCTGCAATATAGAGTAAAAGAACATGTTTATGATTTTTTTGTGCCAAACTAAGCGCAGCATTATCTCTTAAGCGCAAGTCACGCTTTAACCAAACGATAGCTACTGGGATCGTATTAATAGGCATCTGGATTACTTAGTATTGCTCCTGCACGGGCTTTGATTTCTGCTAACTCTTGCGGAGGGATTTTTTCGAGTAATCGCAGCATCATGGCCATGCGATTGTTTTTTGCGAAATATTGCTTTTTATCGTCGAGGAAATTCCAATAGAGACTATTAAAAGGACAGGCATCTTCTCCCAGGCGTTTCTTTTTATCATAAGCACAGCTTTCGCAGTAATTGCTCATTTTATTGATATAAGAAGCGGCAGAAACATAGGGTTTTGTCGCGACTATTCCCCCGTCTGCCCATTGACTCATTCCTCGTGTATTGGTGATTTGTACCCATTCAATTGCATCGGCATAAATGCCCAAATACCATTGATCTACAGCATCGGGATGTACTTGGGCTAACAAAGCAAAGTTCCCCGTGATCATCAGGCGTTGAATATGGTGGGCATAAGCATTATCTAAAGAGTTTTGAATACTGTGATGCAAACAATTCATTTTTGTCTTTGCCGTCCAATAAAAATCTGGAAGTGGATTGTGATTTTCTAAGGCATTCTTCAATGCATAAGCGGGCATTTCTTTCCAATAAATTCCACGCATATACTCTCTCCATCCAATGATCTGTCGAACAAAACCTTCGACTTGTGCCAATTCAATTTCATCATCGTATTGGCGATAATAGGCGATTACTTTTTCTACTACCTCTAGCGGACTAATCATTTTTACATTGAGTGCAAATGATATTCTAGAATGGAAGAGGTTAATTTCTTCAGTATGCAAGGCATCTTGATAATCCCCAAAGTGAACCAATAGATGTTCACAGAAATAGGCAAGTTGTACAAGCGCTTCTTCCCGACTAAAAGGGAAGAGATAATTTTCTGTATCTAGGGTTCCAATAGTCTTTACCCCAGCCTTGTGAATGAGTTGTTTTAGCGACGCAAGTTCTTCTGTTTGGGGGATATAAGCTACCGGAATGGCTGGACTTCCTTTCCATTTTTTACGATTGCTTTTATCAAAGTTCCATTGTCCTCCTTCGGGTTGTCCTTGCTGCATCAAGAGGTTGAATTGCTTGCGCATATTGCGGTAAAAGAACTCTAGAATCAATTGTTTTTTTCCTTCAAAAAACTGCGATAATTCTTCCCGACTGGTCATAAAATGATCGCTATCTACTAGAGCAGTAGGTAAATTAATTTCCTCGCAAAAGCTTTTTAATTGCTGGTCTAGGCGGTACTCATCTGGCGCTTGATATTCAAATGAAGTGATATGCTCTTGTGCGATGATGTTATTGAGATTAGCGGGGAGCGACTGTTGATTTTCAGCATCATCAAGTTTTAAATAAATCACTTGATGTCCTTGCTGTTTGAGGGTTTGAGCAAAATGGCGCATCGCGCCAAAAAAACCGACGACTTTTTGAATATGATGCGGGGCATAATCTGTTTCTTGTCGCATTTCCATCAAGATATAAGTTACTTCTTGATCGACTGTATCAAACCACTGATGCTGTAAGTTGAGCTGATCTCCTAAAATTAGACGTAGTTTCATTCAAACAGACTTTTTTGATTCCACAAGCGTTGAAATTTACCGTTTTCGTCATAGCGTTCAGCCTGCATGCGAACGTTGAATTTACGATCTCTAGGATCATTTCCTACGCCAGCGACATACATCCAGTTGCCATAATTACTATGTACATCATAGTCGATTAGTTGGGCTTCAAAATAGGTCGCCCCTATGCGCCAATCGAGCAATAAATCTTTAGCAAAATAGGAGGCGACATTTTGTCTTCCGCGATTGCTCATCCATCCCGTCTTTTGCAATTCGATCATATTCCCATTGACAAAGGGCTCACGGGTTTCCCCATCGATCCATGCTTGAATGGTTTTGGGATTATTTTTCCAGTGATAATCTTTCTGTAAAATTCCTCCCAATTGAAAGATTTTATCTTGATGTTTTAGGGAGATAAACTTAAAGTAGTCGCGCCATATTAATTCAAAAATGAGCCAATAGGTAGATTGATTCTTTTGCACTTGTGCTTCATATTCTTTGATTTCCCAATAGATTTGTCTTGCAGAGATAGCCCCGTTTGCTAACCAAGCAGAGAACTTTGAGCTATAGTCTAAACCTAATAGCCCATTGCGGGTTTGTTTGTAGAAGGAGAGTTTTTCTGTGTCCCAAAAATAGTGTTCCATGCGTAATTCTGCCGCTTTGCTTCCACCTTTAAAGGGAAAGGCAGAGTGAGGGTGAGCAGTGGGCGTATTTAAGCCTAAATTTTCCAGACTGGGTAGTGGCGTTACTTTGGTTAAAAGGTTATTTTCTGGCATAATTGCAGCAGCAGGAAAACTACTGCGCACTTTACTGTATTTTTCGCATTTTTTACGAAAGACGGTAAAGACTTCAGGGAGTTGATTAATTTCCACAGGAACATCTTCTGGATGAAAAAGAAATTGATCATAATGGGTATGCACCGAAATATTTTCTGAGAGGACAGCGCGAACTTCATCTTCCCGCTCTCTTTCTTCCTGGGTCCATTCTTTTTGCCAGTAGAGGTCTGTAATAGCATGCGCTTCGATTAGTTCTTGAATACCCTTTGACGGTTCTTCATGTTGAACTACTAAGCTAATGTTGTGGTCTTTAAGGTCTCTCTGAAGCTGTGCAAGTGTTTCGAGTAGAAACTGTGCTCTAAAGGCTTCGGTTTTTTTAAATCCCCATCCCGTATCGCTGTAGTGCAATGGATCAAAGCTGTAGAAGGCAATAACCGTTTCGTGTTTGTGGGTGGCGTGATAAAAAGACACTTGGTCTTTAATGCGCAAATCATTTCTTAGCCAGACGAGGGCTTTTCCTTTTCGTTTCTGCATCTTTTGCTACAATATTTTACATTTTCCCAGTCCCTTTTCCATTTCTTACGCCAGCTAAAAGGACGCTTACAGCTCAAACATATTTTTTCTGGAAGGTTTGATTTCTTTACCCCCTTAGGCATTCAATGCAGCTTTGTAGGTCGCTAAACAACGTTCGCGGGCGAATTTGTGATCAACAATGGGTTTTGGGTAGGTCAATTCTTGATAATCGGGGACCCATTTCTGGATGTATTGGTGCTGTTGATCAAACTTTTTGATTTGATCAATGGGATTAAATATTCTAAAGTAAGGGGCAGCATCAACGCCGCAGCCTGCAACCCATTGCCAATTCCCTACATTGCTCGACATTTCATAATCCAATAATTTTTCTGCAAAGTAAGCTTCACCCCATCGCCAGTCGATCAAGAGGTGTTTACACAAAAAACTTCCCACTAACATACGCACACGATTGTGCATAAAGCCTGTAGTATTGAGTTCGCGCATTCCTGCGTCTACAAAAGGGTAACCTGTTTTACCTTCACACCACCGTTTAAATTCTTCCTCATTATTACGCCATTCAATACGTTCGTATTTGGGTTTGAAACTACTTTGAGGCGTATGGGGGAAATGCCATAAAATCTGCATGAAAAATTCACGCCAGATTAATTCTTTTAAAAAGGTAGGATTTTCTTCTTGGGCAGAGTCGGCTACCATTTTACGAACACTTAGAGTTCCAAAGCGCAAATGCGCTCCTGTTCTAGAGGTTTTATCTACTGCAGGGAAATTTCTGGTTTCCTCATACTCCTTAATGACTGTTGCATTGAAGGTGTATTGAGGTTGTGGAACATGAGAGGGTTCAAAGCCCAAATCATTGAGACTAAGTTGGGGTTGTTCAACGGGAGCCAATTGATTTAAATGGGCTTCAGAAGGGTAGTGAGACAGACCTTCTTCTGCAAAGCGTTTTAACCATTTGTGTGAATAGGGTGTATAAACTTTATAGGGGTTGCCATCGTCTTTGACCACTTCACTTTTTTCAAAAATGACTTGGTCTTTATAGGTTTCAAAGGCGACACCCTTTTTTTGTAGAAATTCTCCTACAGCAGTGTCTCGCTCTGTGGCATAGGGTTCATAGTCGTGATTCGTGACGACTTTAGTGATATTAAATTTTTTTAAAAGTGATTCAAAAACGGCCTTGGGTTGTCCCAGATACATTCCAACGTTACATCTGTTCCTCTCCATAGCATCAGTTATGTTCCTCAAGGCCGCATGAATCATTTCTATTCTAGCATCCTTTTTAGGCAGCTTGTGAATAATCTCAGTATCAAAAATAAAGAGGGGGAGTACCTTGTTACCGCTTGTTAAGGCGTGATAAAGCCCTGCATTGTCTTCAATGCGCAGGTCCCTTCTAAACCAGAATACTGTATAGTTTTCCACTCTAATTTGTTTTTAGGTCTCCTATTCCACCATCTACGTGCAGTATTTGACCGGTCATCCATTGACTTTCTTCTCCTAATAAAAAGGCCGTCATCTGGGCGATATTTTTTGCGCTTCCCACTTGTTTTAAGGGGTGGCGTTCTTGTGCTTTTTCTAGTTTAGCTTCGTTGTTTAAAAACTTATCTGCTAAAGGGGTGTCTGTTAAGGACGGTGCAATACAATTGACCCTAAACTTAGGGGCATATTCTGCTGCAAGCGAACGGGTTAAGCCTTCAAGCGCCCCTTTGGCTGCTGCTACAGAGGCATGGAAGGGCATTCCAGTACTTACCGCAACAGTGCTATAAAAGACTAGGCTTGCTTGCGGGCTTTTTTGTAACAGAGGTAAAACGGCTTGTATAGACTTTACTGCGCCCAGGACGTTCAAGTTAAAATCATCTTGAAATGTTTGTGGCTTTAATCCACGGAAAGGGCGTAAGTTGATACTGCCAGGGCAGTAAACAAAACCGTCAAGTTGTTCGGGCAAGTTGCTCAAATCAAGTGCATCGTTCATAACATCGTAGGATATATGAGTAACTCCTGTATTAGCCAGTGATTCGTTGCTTCTGGACGCGACGTAAATGTTGTGTTCTGGCGCCAGTAAATCTACTAAGGCGCGGCCTATTCCGCTTGAACCACCAATGATTAAAATGTTCTTTTTCATAGCTATCTAATCCCTAAATTCGCCGAACAACTCAACGAGTTTATTATATCTGTAATTAAAAATTTGATTCAATTGTCTTTTGACAAAAAGGGGGTGCGCAATTCTTCCAAGCATTCCTAACGGTAATTTGTAGTCTACAATATCAATCATCTCCACACCCCCTGGTATAG
>JAKMGK010000063.1 GCA_022424955.1 Flavobacteriaceae bacterium | reverse complement strand
TTCCAAAAAATATTGATGACGTAAAGGCAATTCGTGAAGGTAAATTAAAGCCCACCGAAATTGCAGAAGAAAACCGTGATTATTACCTAGAGCGCCGTTACCCTGCCTTTGGTAACCTTGTCCCTCGCGATGTAGCTTCTCGTGCTGCTAAAGAGCGTTGTGATGCAGGCTATGGAGTAAATAAAACAGGAGAGGCAGTTTACCTTGACTTTGCCTCTGCCATCATGCGTTATGGGAAAGAGCAGGCACACGTGAAAGGTTTAAACGAAAACGATCAAGCTTTGGTCAAGAAATTAGGTCAAGATGTTGTTCGTGCAAAATATGGGAACCTCTTCCAGATGTACGAAAAAATCGTTGATCAAAACCCTTATGAAACACCCATGATGATTTATCCAGCAGTACACTATACCATGGGAGGAGTTTGGGTAGATTATAACTTAATGACGAGTATTCCTGGATGTTATGCTATTGGAGAAGCAAACTTCTCTGACCACGGGGCGAACCGTTTAGGAGCTTCTGCTTTAATGCAAGGTTTAGCAGACGGGTACTTTGTTTTGCCTTACACCATTGGAGATTACTTAGCCGATGATATCCGTACTGGAACCATCGACACCAATACTCCAGAATTTGATGCTGCCGAGAAAGTAGTAAAAGATCAAATCGACGCTTTTGTCAATAACAACGGTAAAAACTCGGTAGATTCTTATCATAGAAAACTGGGGAAAATCATGTGGGACAAATGCGGAATGTCTCGTAATGCTGAAGGTTTAAAAGAAGCTATTGCAGAGATTAAAGCCCTGAGGGAAGATTTCTATAAAAACGTGAATGTTCCTGGAAAAGCAGACGAGTTCAACGAACAGTTAGCAAAAGCGGGTCGTGTAGCCGATTTCCTTGAACTAGGAGAATTGTTCGCCAAGGATGCCCTCGAACGCACAGAATCTTGTGGAGGACACTTCCGCGAAGAGTCACAAACGCCAGAAGGAGAAGCCTTGCGTGATGACGAAAACTTCACGTTTGTATCGGCTTGGGAGTATAAAGGAGAACCTTCAGAGGCTGTTTTAGTCAAAGAAGACTTGAATTATGAAGAAATTGAAGTAAAAACACGTTCATACAAATAGACCTATGAATTTAACACTAAAAATTTGGCGTCAAGCTAACGAAGACGCTACCGGAAGCATAGAGACTTATCCTATCGAAAATGTATCACCAGATATGTCTTTTTTAGAAATGATGGATGTGCTCAATGAAGAATTAATTGGGAAAGGAATTGATCCAGTTGCATTTGACCACGATTGTCGCGAAGGAATTTGCGGGATGTGTTCGATGTATATTAATGGAGAAGCCCATGGTCCTGACCGTTTGGTCACCACTTGTCAATTGCATATGCGTAAGTTTAAAGATGGGGATACCATTACCATTGAACCTTTCCGTGCAAACGCTTTTCCAGTGGTAAAAGATTTAGCCGTAGATCGTTCTGCTTTTGATCGTATTCAACACGCTGGAGGGTTTGTTAGTGTAAACACTTCCGGTAATACGCAAGACGCTAACGCCATTCCAATTGATAAGCATGACGCAGACAAAGCTTTTGACGCAGCTACCTGTATTGGATGTGGGGCCTGCGTAGCAAGCTGTAAAAATGCTTCGGCCATGTTGTTTGTTTCTGCTAAAGTGTCGCAATACGCTTTACTTCCTCAAGGAAAAGTAGAAGCCACCGACCGCGTTCTCAACATGGTTAAACAAATGGACGAAGAAGGTTTTGGAAACTGTACCAATACCGGCGCTTGCGAGGTAGAATGTCCTAAAGGAATTTCTTTAGAAAACATCGCCCGTATGAATCGCGAATATTTATCGGCTAGTTTAAAAGGCTAAGTCATTTAAAATTTGAAGAACAAAATCTGCTCATGAGAATGAGCGGGTTTTTTATTTGAGGCAGATATTTTCAAAATCCTTCACTGAGACAATGCACCCCAAATCCAGAAGTTTTTCAAGGGAGAATTGAGTGGCTACACCCACCACCTGCATCCCAGCTGCCTGGGCTGCTGTAATACCAGACTGGGTATCTTCAAAAGCGAGACAGTCTTGAGGATCAACCCCTATTTTTTCTGCGGCACGTAAAAAGATTTCGGGATGTGGTTTTCCTTTCTCGACTTGATCTCCACCCGTTGTACTGTGAAAATAAGTTTCGATATTTAATTGCTTGAGGGTCATATCAAGATTGTTTTGATCCCCCATGGTGGCTAAGCCCGCAGGAATATTTTTCTCCTTAAGTTGTGCTAAAAAAAGAGGTAAGCCCGGGAGAGGTTTTAACAAATGTCCATAAGTATTGCGGTATAAAGCTTCTTTTTCGTTTCCCACTTGTCGCAGTTCTTCTTCGGTCTTTAGGGTTGGAAAAAAACGCGCCATGACTTCGATCAAAGTGCCTTTATGATAATCGCGTTCAAAGGTTGCTGCATCGATCCCCAGTTTTTTAAGTGCTATAAATTTCATCCATGCTTCGTGATGAAAATGCATATTATCTGTTATGGTGCCATCCATATCAAAAATATAGGCTTTTGCCGGGGGGAGTTGTATCATTGGTCTTTTTTTTACATCTTTATCACAAGTCTTAAATATATGGAATCTCAACTTACCCTTACTGCACTACAGACCAATCTTTTTTGGGAGGATAAACAAAAAAACTGGGAGCAGCTGGGCCGTCAAATAGAAGGTCTTTCTCTTACAGATATCATTATTCTTCCAGAAATGTTTACCACTGGTTTTAGTATGGAAGCAGAAAAAAATGCAGAATCCATGGAAGGAGAAACGGTTCAATGGATGCAGCAGTGGGCTAAGAAAAAAAATGCTGTTATTGCAGGCAGTACCGTGATTAAAGAAAATAATAAATGTTATAATCGTTTTTTATTTGTCTCTCCAAATGGCGAGATACAATATTATGACAAGCGACATACCTTCACTTTAGCAGGAGAAGACAAGGCCTATGCTACTGGCGAAAACAGTGGCTTAATTGATCATAAAGGCTGGAAAATATGTTTGCGGGTTTGCTATGACTTGCGTTTTCCTGTTTGGGGGAGAAATACATCTGACTATGACGTATTGATTTACACGGCAAACTGGCCCCATAAACGCATTGCGGCATGGGATACATTATTAAAAGCCCGTTCGATTGAAAACATGAGTTACTGCGTAGGGGTGAATAGAATTGGGACAGACGGCTCAGATCTATTTTATCCTGGACACACAGCAATCTATGACTATATGGGAGAAAAAGTAGGCTCAACCAAAGCAGAAGAGCAAGACCACACCACTGTAAAAATGGATCGTGATAAAATGTTATTGGCCAGGCAAAAACTTAACTTTTTAAACGATAGAGATCGTTTTACTATTCAATCATAAAGGTCTCGATTAAATCCCAATTTGCTCTTAAGCTGAGGTAGTCTGCTAGATAGATAACTTCTTCAGGCTGTCTTTTTTCAAGGTAATTCCCCGTATCCCATTTACCATTACCATTGCGGTCTTTAACAAAACGTATTTGATAATCTTTTGGGAGGAGATACTTCAATTCATAACGGTCATCTTCATTTTGATTGACTCGTCTAATTAAGTTCCCATTTTTATCAATCAATTCAAAAAAGTAAGGCAGGTCCTTGTCTTTGTTTTCTACTGTCAAAAATAAAGTCCCATAGTTTTCAATGGCCTGGGTTCTTACTGCATGAATAATGGTATCGTTTGTGGCACCTAAAAAGTCAGTAATTGCATTAGGTAAAATTTGAATGCGATAGTTGTCATTTTGAACTTTCTCAAATTCAAGATAAACCTTGTCTTTATTGGGATCAATCGAACTTGTAAATGGAACTGATAGGGTATCAATATCAAAGATTTGTATGTATTCGTTGTTTACTGCTGTAATGGGGAGGGTACTCTCAATTTTAAGGGTATCGAGAAAGTGTAAAACATT
>JAKMGK010000054.1 GCA_022424955.1 Flavobacteriaceae bacterium | reverse complement strand
AAAGAAGCATAATGCCATTGATTTTCAAGTTCCTGAAGCTTGTATTCAAGCTCTTTTTTAAGCGTACTTACCGTTGTGTCTGTCGATATTTTTAGCATCTCTGACACCCCGATAAATTGAGGCTTGTGATTTATAATGATACAGCCTAAAGGCGAAATGGACGATTCGCAAGCAGTAAAAGCATAAAGGGCGTCAATTGTTTTATCTGGCGAAATTCCATTGGGTAAATGAACTAAAATCTCTACCTCTGCAGCAGTATTATCTTCAATTTTTTTAATCTTGATTTTACCCTTATCATTGGCTTTTAAAATCGAGTCGATTAATGAAGAGGTTGTTGTACTGAAAGGAATTTCATGAATGATCAAGGTGTTTTTATCCTTCACACTAATTTTTGCGCGTACACGTACCTTAGCACCGCGCATACCATCGTTGTAATTTTGAACATCAATGACACCGCCCGTCTGAAAATCTGGGTAAAGGGTAAATTTCTTACCCTTTAAATAAGCAACGCTCGCCTGCAAGAGCTCATTAAAGTTATGCGGAAGAATTTTTGTAGAAAGTCCTACCGCTATCCCTTCTGCCCCTTGGGCTAATAATAATGGGAATTTGACGGGCAGATGTACTGGTTCGTTCTTTCTTCCGTCATAAGAAAGTTGCCATTCGGTCACTTTAGGACTAAACACCACTTCTAAGGCAAATTTTGATAAGCGCGCTTCAATGTATCGAGATGCGGCAGCTCGGTCACCCGTGAGAATATTTCCCCAGTTTCCTTGCATGTCGATTAAAAGGTCTTTCTGACCAATCTGCACCATAGCGTCTGCAATACTTGCATCACCGTGTGGGTGGTACTGCATGGTGTGTCCCACAATATTCGCAACTTTGTTGTATCGCCCGTCGTCTAGATCTTTCATCGAGTGAAGAATCCTTCTTTGTACAGGTTTGAATCCATCTGATATGGCAGGTACAGCACGTTCAAGGATCACATAAGAGGCATAATCCAAGAACCAGTCTTTATACATCCCAGTTACCCTGACTAGAGATTCATTGTCTGGGGTATTGGGCGTTGCTTCATAGAATTCCTTTTCTTCCATACTATGCGTCCAATTCTGCTAAATCTAGTTCAACTTTAAGGTTATTGATAATAAACTCTTGCCTGTTTGGGGTGTTTTTCCCCATATAGAATTCTAATAGCTGCTCTATGGTTGTGGCTTTATCTAACATGACGGGGTCTAATCGTATATCTTCTCCTATAAAATGCTTGAATTCGTCTGGGGAGATTTCTCCCAGTCCTTTAAATCGAGTAATTTCTGCTTTTCCGCGTAACTTATTAATGGCATTTACCCGTTCTTCTTCTGAATAGCAATAATGGGTTTCCTTCTTGTCCCTTACCCTAAATAAAGGCGTTTGTAAAATATATAAGTGCCCCTCTTTGATTAATTCTGGAAAGAACTGCAAGAAAAAGGTAATGAGTAATAAACGAATGTGCATCCCGTCAACATCTGCATCTGTTGCAATAACAATATTGTTATAGCGCAAATCTTCAAGACCATCTTCAATGTTTAGGGCCGCTTGCAAAAGGTTGAACTCTTCGTTTTCATAAACGATTTTTTTAGTCATCCCATAAGTATTTAGGGGCTTTCCTCTAAGACTAAAAACGGCTTGCGTATTCACATCACGGGATTTAGTAATCGATCCACTTGCAGAATCTCCCTCTGTAATAAATAAGGTAGATTCAAGACGTCTATCTTTTTTGAGATCCCCTAGGTGGACCCTGCAATCCCGAAGTTTTTTATTGTGTAAACTGGCTTTTTTAGCGCGTTCTCTCGCAAGTTTTCTTATTCCTGAAAGCTCTTTACGCTCTTTTTCTGCCTGCAATATTTTTCGTTGTATGCTTGAAGCGACTTCTTGGTTCTTATGCAAGAAATTGTCCAACTGTGTCCCGATAAATTCATTGATATAGGAACGAACGGTGGGCATGTCCCCCCCCATGTCTGTAGAACCCAATTTTGTTTTTGTTTGCGATTCAAAAACGGGTTCCATCACTTTAATGCTTATGGCCGCTATAATAGATTTTCGAATATCTGCCGCGTCATAACTTTTGCCAAAAAATTCTCTAATGGTCTTGACATAGGCCTCGCGGAAAGCCGCTTGATGCGTCCCTCCTTGGGTAGTATTTTGTCCGTTTACAAAAGAGTGATATTCTTCGCTGTATTGAGATTTACTGTGGGTCATAGCCACTTCAATATCTTCACCCCTTAAATGAATAATGGGATAAAGTAAATCGCTTTCGTTAATTTGATCTTCTAAAAGATCCTTTAATCCATTTTCTGAAAAATACTTTTCTCCATTAAAATCTATGGTCAATCCCGGGTTGAGATAGACATAGTTTTTGATCATCTTGACGATGTATTCTGCTCTAAATTTATAGTGCTTAAAAATAGCCCCATCTGGAACAAAACTCACCTTAGTTCCTCTTCTGGATTTAGAGGGCGCTAAATCACTTTCTTTTATAAGAGTACCATATTCAAAAGAAGCACTTTTAGACTGTTCATCTCGAATTGATTCTACAATAAAAGAAGATGAGAGTGCGTTGACTGCCTTTGTTCCTACTCCGTTAAGTCCAACAGATTTTTTAAATGCACGGGAATCATATTTTCCACCAGTATTCATTTTAGAAACGACATCGACTACTTTCCCTAAAGGAATCCCACGACCGTAATCACGAACCGAAACTTGATTTTCAGCAATTTTAATTTCAATGGTTTTCCCTGCCCCCATCACAAACTCGTCAATACAGTTGTCTAGGACTTCCTTGATCAAGATATAGATGCCGTCGTCTGGAGAAGAACCATCTCCCAGCTTTCCAATATACATTCCTGGACGCATACGGATATGCTCTTTCCAATCGAGGGAGCGAATATTATCTTCGGTATATTGTGCTTTATTAGACATAGTGTAGTTCTGCTAATATAAAAGGTTCAAAGAGTTTGTGCTATATCAATAGCACTAAAAAAATTAACATTTAGTCGTTGAAAACTATTAAATAGTTGGTTCTAAAGTTTTTCCGCTTTAGCGTTGCTCAAGATAACGCAGTATGTTTTGTTCTATCCTAGTTTCAATTTGGTCCACATCTACTTTGTCAAATGTTTTTCCAGTAATATTTTCATACAATTCGATGTATCGGGTAGAGACTTCTTCAATATAGGCATTAGACATTTCTGGAACACTTTGTCCTTCAAGGCCTTGAAATCCCTTAGAAATTAACCATTGGCGTACAAATTCTTTGGACAATTGCTTTTGAGGTTCGTTTGCGGCTTGTCTTTCTTTATAGCCTTCGGCATAAAAATATCGAGAAGAATCTGGGGTGTGTATTTCGTCAATCAACACAATGGTTCCGTCTGCAGTTTTTCCAAATTCGTATTTGGTATCTACTAAAATTAATCCCTTTTGCGCAGCGAGTTCTGTTCCTCTTTGAAACAAGGCACGGGTATATTTTTCAAGTTGTATATAGTCGATTTCAGACACTATCCCTTGACGAATAATTTCTTCTCTAGAAATATCTTCATCATGTCCCTCTTCTGCCTTAGTCGCAGGGGTAATTATTGGGGAAGGAAAAGCGTCATTTTCTTTCATCCCTTCTGGCATTTCAACCCCGCATAATATTCGTTTTCCCAATTTGTATTCTCGGGCTGCATGACCAGACATATAACCGCGAATCACCATTTCAACTTTAAAAGGTTTACATCTTTTCCCTATAGAGATACAAGGATCTGGGGTGGCCTCTAGCCAGTTAGGAACAATATCTTTTGTCGCTTCTAACATTTGTGTGGCAATTTGGTTGAGTATCTGTCCTTTATAGGGGATTCCCTTTGGCATGACTACATCAAAAGCAGAGAGACGGTCTGTGGCAATCATGACTAAAAGGTCATCTTCAAGTGTTATGACTTCACGTACTTTCCCGGTGTATTTGTGGATTTGCCCTGGAAGGGTAAAATTAGTGGCTAAAAGACTGTTCATTAATTTTGGTGTTCAATATGCTTGTAAGCATCTATTACTTTCTTGACCAGTCTGTGACGAATCACATCACGGTCATCGAGGTGCAAAATTCCGATTCCTGAAGTTTCTTTCAAAATTAAAAGGGCCTCTTTTAATCCAGAAATTACTCTTCTGGGCAAATCAATTTGTCCTGGATCCCCTGTGATAATAAATTTTGCATTGGGTCCCATACGGGTTAAAAACATCTTCATCTGCGCATGGGTGGTGTTTTGCGCTTCGTCTAGAATTACAAAGGCGTTGTCTAAAGTTCTTCCACGCATAAAGGCCAATGGAGCTATTTGAATGGTTCCTTTTTCTAAGTGGGCCGCTAGACGCTCTGCAGGAATCATATCTCTTAATGCATCATAGAGTGGTTGCATATAAGGGTCTAACTTTTCTTTCATATCCCCTGGCAGGAAGCCAAGGTTTTCGCCGGCTTCTACTGCAGGTCGTGTTAATACAATACGCTTGACTTGCTTTTCTTTTAAGGCCTTGACGGCCAAAGCAACACTGGTATAGGTTTTACCCGTCCCTGCTGGGCCAATGGCAAAAAGCATGTCATTTTTTTTACTGAGCATAACCAACTTTTGTTGGTTAAGTGTTTTCGCTTTAATAATACGTCCACCTATTCCATGTAGGATAAAAGCGTCTTTTTCATTAGTAACTTCATAGTCTTTTGAACCGTCAGAAGAAAGAATCAATTCAATTGTAGTTATATCTAAACTATTGAACTTTCCAAAATGGGCGACTAACATATCTACCCGTTTTTCAAATTCTTCTAAAATTTCTTCTTCTCCCAGGGCTTTAATTTTATTGCCTCTAGCAATAATTTTAAGCTTAGGGAAATAGGTGCGCAACTGTGTTATGGTTTTATTCTGTTCCCCAAAAAAATCTTGTGGGTTGACTTCGCTTAATTCAATTTCAATTTCGTTCAATAGCCTTTTAATTATCGATTATACGCTCAGTTTTGTAAGTTTGTACTCAAATTTACGTTTTTCGTTTTAATCCAATACAAATAAAAAAAACTTTATGTCTATTATCACTTTGACGACCGATTTTGGGCATAAAGACTATTTCGTCTCTGTCATTAAGGCAGCACTTATTCAAGAAGCTCCAGAGGCGATGATAGTAGATATTTCTCACGAGATAAGTCCTTTTAATCACACCGAAACCGCTTATATTCTTAGAAATGCTTATAAGAGTTTCCCAAAGGGAACCGTTCATATTGTAGGCGTTGACTCTGAATTATCTTCAGAAAACAATCATATTGCGATATTTTTTGATGGCCATTACTTTGTAGGAGCTAATAATGGGGTCTTTGCACTGATCATTGAAGAAATGAAGTATGAAAAATTAGTGGAGATCAATATTCACAATACCCTACTTACCACCTTCCCGGTTTTAGACGTCTTTGTTAAAGTTGCGGGACATTTATCCAGAAATGGCTCCATGGATGTGATTGGGAAACCGCTGCAAAAACTCAAAGAAATTGTAGACGTAAAACCTGTTGTTAACGATAGTGGGACACAAATAATTGGAAGTGTCATTTATATTGATAATTTTGGCAATGTTGTGACCAACATCAAAAAAGCATCATTTTTGGAGATACAGAAAACACGGCCATTTAAGATTTTTGCGCAAAGCGTAACTTTTGATCATATTTTTGATTCTTTTGCTGCCGCCATTAACTTTTCCATGCCAAAAGATAAAAGAGAGGAAGACGGTAAAAAAATTGCCATTTGGAATGCAGCAGGACATCTTGAACTCGCAATTTATAAAAGTAATCCTAAGGACGGGAATGCCCGTAGTTTATTTGGATTAGAATTTAGAACCCCCGTAACCATTTTCTTTGAATAATATGTGGTCCATCTATCAACGTGAATTGCAAAGCTTTTTTTACACACCTTTGGGGTATGTCCTCCTCGCTACATTTTTACTGCTAAATGGTTTATTGCTGTGGATTTTTCCGTCAGGTTGGAATGTATTAGAGGCTGGTTTTGGGGATATTAACTTGTTTTTTGAACTCAATCCATGGCTATTTATCTTTCTTCTACCAGCCTTGGGGATGAAATCTTTTTCAGAAGAATTTAAAGCGGGAACCATAGAGTTACTTTTAACGAAACCCATTGGAATCCCTACCCTTATTTCTGGAAAATTCCTGGCGTTAATGAGTATCTTATTGATCGCATTAAGTGTTTCGTTTTTTTACTTTCTTCAACTAAATCATTTGCTTTTAGAAAATAACACCCTAGACTGGGGAGTTTTTTACGGCTCTTTTATAGGTTTGTTCTTTTTAGCCACAACGCTAGCTGCAATTAGCCTATGGGCTTCCACCCTGGTTGAAAGCGCATTTTCCGCCTTTTTAATCGCTTTATTTATTAGTGTTTTTCACTTTTATGGCTGGAATCAAATCGCAGATTTATTGACCAACTTTGATCTGTATTCCCTTTTAAAAAGTATTGGATTACAATATCACTATGGTGAATTAAACAAGGGGATTATTCGCTTATCCAATGTAATTTATTTAGTCCTGCAAACCCTCTTTTTCCTTTTTTGGACCATGCTCAACATTAAAAATAAATGTCAATGATTCAACGCTCAGACATTTATCGTTTGCTTGCTGCCATGTGGATTATATTTTTCAGCATGGAGGCATTGTCCTATATCAATTTGCAATGGGATTTAACTTTGGATCAACGCTATACACTGTCAGAAAACACAGTGGAAGTTATACAAAACATCAAACAACCTATTATAATTGATGTAATGCTAGTCGGTAACCTTCCTGCAAATTACCAACGCTTAAGGACAGAGCTCACCATATTATTAAGGCAAGTCAATCATCAAAATGAATTTATTCAGTATAACTTTGTAGACCCTTTTGAAGGGGTAGAGAATAAAGATGGGCTGATTGAAGAACTCTATCGTTTTGGGCTAGAGCCCGAAGTAGAGATTGACCAAGAAAGTCAATCCACAGAACAAACCATCGTTGTTCCATGGATGATCTTAAATATTCAGGGTAACACTTCACTAGAGAGTAAGTCTATTCGTGTATCACTCTTACAAAAAAATCTGGGAGATACCCCAGAACAACGTATTGAGCAATCCATACAACAACTAGAATACAATTTAACCGACGGCTTGCATCGCTTGTTCTTAGAGAAGAAGAAAAGTATTGCCGTAATAAGTTCTCACAAGGGAAGCTCTGACTTGCAACTCGCTAGTTTATTACAAAGCCTTACCCCCTATTACAGATTGGCTTCGTTTGACTTAAAAGCATTTCCGGCGCAGCCGGCTAAAACTTTAGAAAACCTCAATCGTTTTGATCTATTATTTATCGCTAATCCTAGCGAGCAGTTTACTACCCAAGAAAAATTCATGCTAGATCAATACACCCAGCAAGGAGGTAACAGTCTCTTTTTAATTGACCCCGTTACAATCGCTCAAGACAGCCTTTTTTCTATTCAAGGGGATGCAGTGGCTTTTCCAGCAGATCTCGGCTTAGAAGAGCTGTTTTTTAAATATGGGGTTAGACTAAATAGAGATATTGTGACCGACTTGTTTAGTGCCCCTGTAGTATTGGCACAAGGCGAAAATGCCTCTTCTGAATATCGCCCTTATCCATGGGTTTATCATCCGCTTGTAGAACCTACGGCAGACCACCCCATAGGAAGTGCGGTGGGGAGTGTTCTACAACAATTTGTGAGCTCTATTGATACACTAACAAATCAAGTCCATAAAACGATTTTACTTGCCAGTTCTAAGCGTACTAAGCTTAGAAATCCGCCTTTTCTTATAGCCTTAGAAGAGGCCACAAAACCGCTAAAACCCTCTCTTTTTGACGAAGAAAGTAAAATTACTGGTGTCTTATTAGAAGGAGCCTTTCCCTCTTTATTTCAAAATAGAATTTCCCCCTTTGAGTGGGATAAATTTCCAGATACACACCCCGCTAAAATAGCCATCTTCTCTGATGGAAATATGGCAGAAAATCAATTGGATAAAGGGAATCCCTTAGAATTAGGCTATGATAAATGGACCAATAATCTTTATGCAAATAAGCAACTGCTACAAAATACTGTGCATTACCTTATGGGAGAAAACAAACGATTGATTTTACGATCAAAAGAGATACGTTTAGCCTTTTTAGATCAAACGCTTGTAAGGGAAGAAAAAAAGAGCATTCAGATAAAGGTATTTACCCTGCCACTCGTCTTACTCGCTTTGGTTGGACTTATTTGCGGGGTCTTTCGCCGCAGGACATTTCGTCAATAACTTTTGATAAGTTTCTTTTCGGTTTACTTTGTTTTAAAATATATTTGAACGTATAAATATTGAACTTATGAAGTTTATAGTCTCAAGCAATCAACTACTCAAACAATTACAAATCCTAGGAGGTGTTATTAACAGTTCTAACACCCTTCCTATTTTAGATAATTTTTTATTTGAACTCAATCAAGACAGTTTAACCATCACGGCTTCTGACCTAGAAACAAGCATGTCTTCTAGTTTAGCAGTTGAGTCAACAGACAGTGGTAATATTGCGGTTCCAGCACGTTTATTGCTAGATACTTTAAAGACATTCCCAGAGCAGCCCCTTACCTTTTCAGCTGAAAATAATGTTATTGAAATTAGTGCTAATAATGGAAAATATAGCCTAGCTTATTTATCTGGAGAAGAGTTCCCTAAAGCTGTTCACCTTAAAGATCCCAATAAAACAGTTATTATGGGGGATACGCTGGCAAATGCCATCAACGCAACTCTTTTTGCTTCTGGTAACGACGATTTAAGGCCTGTGATGAGTGGAGTGTTCTTTCAGTTTTCAACAGAAGGGCTCACCTTTGTAGCAACAGACGCTCATAAACTTGTTAAATACACTCGATCTGATGTTACTGCTTCTGGTACAGCAGAATTTATTATGCCCAAAAAAGCATTGCAAATCTTAAAAGGGATTTTACAGGGAAGCGAAGAAGATATCAATATCGAGTACAATGATACTAATGCTCAATTCACCTTTGCTAACACTAGTCTAAGCTGTAGATTAATCGAAGGAAAATACCCTAATTATGAAGCTGTTATTCCAAAAGAGAATCCTAATGTATTGACTATTCAAAGAGAAACCTTATTAAATTCTTTACGTCGAGTTAGTATTTTTTCTAATAAAACTACCCATCAAATTCGCTTAAAAGTTGCTGGAGCTGAATTAAATATTTCTGCAGAAGATTATGATTTTAGCAATAAAGCAGAAGAGCGTTTAAGTTGTAGTTATTTAGGTGATGATATGCAGATTGGCTTTAACTCTCGTTTCTTGATTGAGATGTTAAATAACCTGGGGGCAGAAGAAATTTCTTTAGCGATGTCCATGCCTAATCGCGCTGGGATTATTACTCCACTTGACGATATAGAAGAAGGTGAACACATAACTATGCTCGTTATGCCGGTGATGCTTAATGAATAGCATTCTTCTTTAAAGACATAAAAAAGGCTCGCATTTGCGAACCTTTTTTATTGAGCAATAATTCATTTTTACGTTTATGAAGCAGTAATCGCTGCAGACATACGCTTGTAAATACCTTTTTCTAGTTTTTCTCTAATGGCAGAAAATGCATCGAGTGTAATCGCAACGTCTTCAAGATTATGAGAAGCGGTAGGAATCAAACGCAATAAAATCAACCCTTTTGGAATCACAGGATAAACAACAATAGAACAAAAGATACCGTGATTTTCTCTTAGGTCTTTGACTAACACCATCGCTTCTGGAATACTCCCTTTAAGATAAACTGGCGTAACACAGCTTTGTGTTGTTCCTATATCAAATCCGCGATCTTTAAGGCCATTTTGCAATGCATTGACATTTTCCCACAATTTAGCTTTAAACTCTGGACGTGAACGAAGCATATCTAAACGCTTTAATGCACCAGCAACTAAAACCGATTGAAGCGATTTTGCAAACATTTGCGAACGCATATTGTATTTTAAGAAGTCAATAATTTCTTTGTCGGCTGCGATAAACGCCCCTGTTGAAGCCATTGATTTTGCAAAAGTGGCAAAATAAACATCAATATCTGCCTGAACGTCTTGTTCTTCTCCAGCGCCAGCGCCTCTTTCCCCTAAGGTTCCAAAGCCGTGGGCATCATCTACTAAAAATCTAAATTGAAATTTCTCTTTTAAAGCAACAATTTCTTTTAAGCGTCCTTGTTCTCCTCGCATTCCAAATACTCCTTCAGAAATCACTAAAATTCCTCCTCCAGTTTGTTCTGCAACCTTTGTGGCGCGTTCCAGATTTTTCTCGAGGCTTTCAATATCATTGTGCTTGTAGGTAAAACGCTTTCCGGGGTGAAGACGTACACCGTCAATTATACAGGCATGGGCATCTACATCATAAACAATAACATCGTTTTTAGAAACCAAGGTATCGATAGTAGAAAGTATTCCTTGATAACCAAAGTTGAGGACATAGGCCGCTTCCTTTTCAACAAATTCAGCTAATTCACGTTCTAATTGTTCGTGCAATTCTGTATGACCAGACATCATTCTTGCTCCCATGGGGTAAGCAGAGCCAAACTCTGCCGCTGCTGCTGCATCTACTTCTCGAATTTCGGGTTGGTTAGCAAGCCCCAAATAATCGTTGACACTCCAAGTGATGACTTCTTTCCCATTAAATTTCATTCGATTTGAAATGGGGCCTTCTAACTTGGGAAATACAAAATAGCCTTCTGCTACTGAGGCCCATTTTCCTAAAGGACCTTTATTTTCAAGGATACGTTCAAATAAATCTTTCATCTACATTTTCTTTCTTGGTGCTATGCACGTTCTATTGTATATATTCTACTTTCTTGGGGTCCTTTGCGTGATCTGCATCAAAGAAACCTTGCTCTTTCATCCATTGATCACTGTATATTTTACTCATATACCTAGAGCCATGATCTGGGAAAATGGCCACGATATTACTGTTTTCGTCGAATTCACCTTCTGCCGCTAATTCCTTAATGGCTTGTACTGCAGCCCCACAAGTATAACCTACAAACATTCCTTCCTTCTTAGTGGTTTCTCTTGCAGTATGAGCACTTTCTTCGTCACTAACTTTGACAAATTTATCGATTACGTCAAAATTTGTCGCTGTAGGAATTAAGTTTTTCCCTAAACCTTCAATGCGGTAAGGATAGATTTCTTTAGGGTCTAACTCTTCTGTCTCGTGATATTTCTTTAATACAGAACCATAAGCATCAACACCTATAATACGAATATTAGGATTTTGCTCTTTTAGGTATTTAGCACAGCCAGAGATAGTCCCCCCTGTCCCACTACAAGCGACTAAGTGAGTAATTTCACCATTTGTTTGTTTCCAAATTTCTGGACCTGTAGTGTTGTAATGTGCTTGCGCATTTAAATCATTAAAGTACTGATTGATATAAATCGAATCTTTGGTTTCTTCATGAATCCGTTTGGCAACCTGGTAATAAGATCTAGGATCATCTGCTTTAACATTGGCAGGGCAAACATAAACTTTTGCTCCCATAGAGCGCAACATATTGATTTTGTCTTCAGAAGATTTTGAACTAACTGCTAAAATACAATCATAACCTTTGATCATGGAAACCATGGCTAAACTAAAACCAGTATTTCCAGAAGTTGTTTCAATAATGGTGGTATTTTCTTTTATTAAGCCTTGTCTTTCTGCTTCTTGAATAATATGTAAAGCGATGCGGTCTTTATTAGAATGCCCTGGGTTATAAGCTTCCCATTTAGCATAAAAATTCCCCGTAAAACCTGCTACAATTTTCTTGAGTTCGATTAGTGGGGTATTTCCCACAAGGGAGAGTAAATTTGGAACAGATTGGATTCCTGATGACATATTTTGGTTCTGTTTAAACAAACCACTGCAAATTTAATTAAAAAATATTAGTTATCTGTATTCTCTAATGCGAGAAGAAAAGCATATTTCTTTGCGGTTTCCTTAAGTCCTTGAAATCTGCCCGATGCGCCCCCGTGTCCAGCGGTCATATTTGTATCTAAAAATAGTACCGTATCATCTTTCTTATGTTGTCTTAATCGCGCAACCCATTTAGCAGGTTCCCAGTATTGCACTTGAGAATCGTGCAGTCCCGTGGTGACCAGCATATTAGGATAAGCTTGTTCTTTAACATTATCATATGGAGAATAGGATTTGATATAATGGTAGTATTCCTCATGATTAGGGTTGCCCCATTCGTCATATTCTCCAGTTGTCAACGGTATACTTTCGTCTAACATGGTGGTAACCACATCAACAAAAGGGACCGCAGCAATTAATCCTTTATACAATTGAGGTGCCTCGTTAACAATCACCCCCATCAAGAGACCACCAGCAGAGCCACCATAGGCATATAAATGCTTTTCGCTAGTCATTCCTTGATCAATAAGAAACTGTGAACAGGCAATAAAATCTGTAAAAGTATTTTTCTTCCTGAGCATTTTTCCCTCGTCATACCATTTTCTGCCCATATATTCTCCCCCACGAACATGTGCAATAGCAAAGGCGAAACCGCGATCGAGTAAACTTAAGCGGGTAGTAGAAAAACCTGGGTCTATGGTAGAGCCATAAGAGCCATAGGCATATTGTAAAATAGGTGTATCTGGGCTTAAAGAAGTATCTTTTCTGTAAACCAGTGAAATAGGAATCTTTACACCATCTTTTGTGGTTGCCCAAAGGCGTTTAGACACATAATTACTTTTATCAAACTTCCCCCCCAATACTTCTTGTTCTTTGAGAATAGTTTGGGTTTTGTCTTTCATATCAAACTCGATTACACTTGAGGGTGTCGTCATTGAATTGTAGACATAACGCAATTTTGTGGTGGCAAAATCAATATTAGTTGAAGTGTAAACGGTATAAGTTGCCCCTTCTAATGGCAGATAATAATCTTCTTGTTCATCCCATCTTTTAATACGAATTTTGGCTAAACCTTCGGCTCTTTCTGTAATGGTCCAGTACTCATTAAAAAGTTCTAAATCTTCTAGCAAAACGTCTTCTCTGTGGGCCAATACTTCTTCCCAATTTTCCATTTGAGGCTCATTCACCGCTACTTTCATCACCTTGTAATTCTTTGCACCATCTGCATTGGTAAAAATGTAAAAATGCTCCCCATAATGGGAGATGCTGTATTCAAGATCTTTTTTTCTTTCTTGAACTACTGCAAAAGGAGAGAGCGGCTCATCTGCTTTGATGAATTGAAACTCTGTAGACAAAGTGCTGTAAGAGCCTATAAAGATGTAATCTTCTGATTTTGATGTAGTCACATAGCAAGAAAATGTTTCGTCTTCTTCTTTAAATACCAATTCGCTCGCTGCATTTAAATTGGATAAAGTGTGACGGTAAATCGCCTCAGAGCGAAGCGTCTCTGGGTTCTTAAGGGTGTAGAAAAAATGTTCATTATCTTTTGCCCAGGCACTTCCCCCAGTACTATTTGTGATTGAAGTATCGGAAATTTCCCCCGTAATCAAATCTTTAACTTTAAGAATATATTGACGCCTAGAAACAGTATCTATTCCAAAAATAACTTTGGTGTTGTCTGGACTAATATTTATGCCCACAAGGCGGAAATATTCATGCCCTTTTGCCATTTCATTGCAATCAAATAGGATTTCTTCTGCTGCGCTTAAACTATCTTTCTTTCTAGTATAAACAGGGTAATCTTGTCCTTTTTCATAGCGGGTTATATACCAATAACCATTATAAAAATAAGGGACAGAATTATCTTCTTCTTTAATGCGGCCCTTCATTTCTTTAAACAGCTCATCTTGAAGCGGAATTACATGCTTAGTAGACTTTTGGTAATAATCGTTTTCGCGTTCTAGATAATCAATGACCTCTGGATTTTCACGCTCTTTTAACCAGTAATACGGGTCCATTCTTATGTCGTCGTGAATCTTGTGTTGATAGGGTTTTTGATCTGCTGTTGGTGGGATAAGCGAAGCATCTGGTTTCATTTCTGGTGTTGTATTAGTACAAGCAATAATTAATAAAGAAAAAAGCGAAATTAAGCCTTTATCATAGGGGAAACGAGGAAAAGTAGGATAATTCATCATGATTAAGAAAATTTAAATTGCTGTATACATGAAAGTACATAGCGGTGTTGTTCATCGGTATAATCTCTATGGGTTACAAATCGCAATTTCCCAGAACCCATACTGATCAATTGGATTTGACTTTGTGCCATATAGGCCATAAATTCTTCTTCTAATTCAGAAGAGGCTAACTCAAAAATAACAATATTCGTGTCGACTGGGGCTAAATAGAGCACACCCTCAATAGCCATAACAGCGGCGCCTAGTTCTCTTGCCTTGACGTGGTCTTGAGCTGTTTCTTGCCAGTGGTGATCAATGGCATAGCTGGCAGCTTCTGCTAAATAACCTGCTTGTCGCATTCCTCCTCCTAAAATTTTTCGTACCCGTAGCGCCTGATCAATCATTTCTTTTGAGCCTATTAATGCAGAGCCAATAGGAGCGCCTAGTCCTTTACTAAAACATACAGAAATGGTGTCGAAGTGTTCTCCATAGAACGCGGGAGTAGTTTTAGTGGCAATCATCGCATTCCAAACTCTTGCTCCATCTAAGTGTAAGGAAAGATTTTCCTTCTTACACAAGGCTGCAATTCGCTTAATTTCTTCTGGATCATAACAGGCTCCGCCTCCTTTATTAGTAGTGTTTTCTAATACGACCAAAGCAGTTTTAGGAGAGTGATAAAAATCTTTAGGATTGATTCGCGCTTGAATTTGTTCTGCGGTGATACGACCTCTTTCTCCTACAATGGTAGCGCAAGAAACCCCACTATTAAAGCTTACTCCTCCACCTTCATAATTAAAAACATGGGCATAATGATCACAAATTAATTGATCACCAGGATTAGTGTGCAGCTTAATGGCGGTTTGATTTGCCATGGTTCCAGAAGGGAACAGCAAGGCAGCTTCTTTTCCAAACAACTGGGCTACTTTTGCTTCTAGTGCATTAACACTGGGGTCTTCTTTAAAGACATCGTCCCCTACTGGAGCCTTAATCATTTGCTCAAGCATTGCTTTAGAGGGACGTGTGACAGTGTCACTAATTAGATTTACTTGCATGACTATTGACAATGCAGACCACTACCTATAGGCGATCCGTCTGGAATTTTTGGTGAAGCTAAAGGCTGGATTTCTGCTGGGTGCTCAAAATAATTCTCGATGCTAGTGCTGTAGTAATTTGCATAGGGATAAGTAGGTTGACTTTTTAACCACTTGGATAAAGCATATAGACTTTCATGCACTTCTGCCCTTACAGCATTAGGAACATTCGTCGCTTGACCCAATCGCATCATGTGCTGCAATAGATTTCCCTGAACCACTTTTTGAATGGCTTTGGCTTCGGTATCAAATTCTTTTTGCTTAAAAACTTCATCTATTAGAAGCTCTAAGGTCTCTTTAAAGCCAAGTTGTTTTTCGTCAAAGGCTTTTTGTTGGACTAGTCGCGCTGCTCTTTGTTCGTTTAATATCATTCTTAAGACGGCATCGCTCAAAGTATGGGCTGCGCCCAAAGCATCAAAGGTCAATCCTGTTTGAGTGGCAAAACTTTCTCGACTCGCACCATACCCAAATGCATGCGGTGGCATCATCTTTCTAATATGCGGAGAAATCCCAAGAGTTCCTTGATCTAATGACTTTATTAATGTCTTCAAGGCTTCTTTTTGAAGATTAGAGGCAACAGCTTTAACTCCTATAGAAGATGCCCCTTTCACTCCATAATCATAATCTTGCCCACCAATCAATTTAACCACACCTTCTAATTGATAACGGTGTAAAAAGTAAAGCGGAACCAAACGATCGTGCAATACAGATAAAGGCTCTCCCGCTTTCAATTGATCTTTTGAAAAGCTATTCATCGCGATTTGACGCACCTCTAATAGGTGATTGAATTCTTCTACTGCTGTCTTACCATTATCCCAAAGGTGTGCATAAGGATGTGCACCGCCTATAGGGCGTGCATCACGGTCTGCAATAAAACGATGCCCTGCTTGATAACTCTCTTCTAAAATTTGATTAAGTGCTGCAGTTTCATCAGTTCCACCTGGGAAATCACTGTAGGCATATTTTACCGTGACCTTATCCCAGTCACCAATACCTATTGCATAAGCGTTTTGATAGCTTATTTGCCCATCTTCAATGACTAAAGTGGGATGAGGGTAGTCCATCACAGAGGCGCGATCTTTAATACTTGCCGCAAAATTATGGGTAAAGCCTAGGGTATGTCCTATTTCATGAGCAGACAATTGGCGTATTCTCGCTAAGGCCATTTCAAGCATAGGGCTATCTTGGTCATCTCCATTGGCATAAGGTTGATTGGTTAAGGCTTGTGCAATCATAAAATCTTGACGAATTCTTAAGCTTCCCAGACTTACATGCCCTTTTAAAATCTCTCCACTACGAGGGTCTACAACACTGGCTCCATAACTCCACCCTCGGGTAGAACGGTGAACCCACTGGATCACATTATAGCGTACATCCATGGGATCGGCATCATCGGGTAATATTTTTAATTGAAAAGCATCTTTGTAGCCTGCAGCTTCAAATGCTTGATTCCACCACTTCCCTCCTTCTAATAAGGCAGAACGAACTGGCTCTGGAGTACCATTATCTAAATAATAGACAATGGGCTCAACCGCTTCGCTAATTGCAGCATTTGGATCTTTCTTTTCTAAGCGATGACGCAGGGTAAACACTTTTCGGGTTGCCTCGTTTACAGGGGTAGAATAATCATTATAACTAAAAGGAATCGCTCCCGATCTGGGATCAAACTTGCGCTGCTCAAAAGCTACTTCTGGCAATTGTACAAAAGAGTGATGCTGATGCACACTCACACTATTGGGAGAAGGGGTTACAGATCGAATCAATCCCCCTTGAGGGTTTCCTTTAAAAGTGAGTAAGACATCAAACTCTGTGTTTTGAGGGAAATTCTTAGTTCTTGCTAGAAAGACCGCTGAGCGGCTTTTATCAACACTATAGCTTCCTTGTTTACTGCGCTTTAAACGCTGGGACACCCCATGCGCATCTTGCATTAAGAATGGGGTTAAATCTATCGTGTAATGGGTCGCACTAGTAGCCTGAATAGGAAATCCAAAAAGGACAGACTTTGCAAAAGCTTGCGCGATTGAGGCTTGCTCTAGTACATTATCAGAGGTGCTACGGTAGTCTAAATTAGGTTGTACTAACATCAACTTATTTCCCATTTTAGTGAAATGAACCACCCGTTCGTTGCCCAATTGCCCTCTATCTAAACCTATATCATTACTCCCTATTCCTGCGCTCAACCCATTGATATACAAAAATGCTTTCTCCATTTGGCTTGTACGATTGACTTGGAGTAAAATTCTACCATCTGCTTCATCATAACTAAAGTCAAAAAAGCCAGGATAGCTCTTCTTTGTCACATTCGCTTCAACGGCTGTCTTATTGGTTCTTCTTCTTTTATTTTGGGCTTGACCCATAAAAAAAACCAAACTAAGGCTAAGCCCTATAATTGTTTTTAATTTCATACCTATAATTTGTTGTCCTCAAGCTAAAAAAATATTTCAAACAAATAAAGAATCACGAACTAAATTCTATTTTTACAAAAAAATATATATGCTCACATCTGATCAACTGAAAGATCTGTTTGAACGCCTTGGTGCGTTAAGGAGGTATCTTTGACATTGATGCCAAAGAAATCCAAATTCGCAATCAAGAAGAAGTTACCCTAGATCCCAATTTTTGGAACGATCCTAAAAAAGCCGAAACGCATATGAAGGGGCTAAGAACCCTCAAAAAATGGGTATCAGATTACAATCAAGCGCTACAATTAGGCGAAGATTTAGAAGTCCTCTATGAATTTTTTAAGGTTGGCGAAGCCGATGAAAGCGAGCTTACAGTCACCCATAATAAACTCTTGGGATGCCTGGAAGACATTGAGTTCCGCAACATGCTTTCTGAAGAAGGAGACGAACTAAGTGCGGTCTTACAAATCACAGCAGGCGCTGGAGGAACAGAAAGTTGTGACTGGGCAGAAATGTTGATGCGTATGTATTTAATGTGGGCAGAAAAGCAGGGCTTTAAAATCAAAGAGCTCAACCATCAAGCCGGGGATGTCGCTGGGATTAAAACTGTTACCCTAGAAATTGACGGAGATTTTGCTTTTGGCTGGTTAAAAGGGGAAAATGGCGTACACCGATTGGTGCGAATTTCTCCCTTTGATAGTAATGCAAAACGCCATACCTCTTTTGTATCAGTTTATGTTTATCCTTTAGTGGATGACAGTATTGAGATCAATATCAATCCTGCAGACATTTCGTGGGAAACCATGAGAGCTAGTGGCGCTGGGGGGCAAAGTGTTAACAAGATTGAAACGGCTGTTCGCCTGCGACACAGTCCTTCTGGCATTATGATTGAAAATTCTGAAACAAGGTCTCAACTTGAGAATAAAGCCAAAGCCATGCAACTCCTCAAATCGCAATTATACGAGATAGAGCTACAGAAAAAAATGGCCGCAAGAGATGAGATTGAAGCTTCTAAGAAAAAAATTGAATGGGGCTCACAAATTCGAAACTATGTCATGCAACCTTATAAACTTGTCAAAGATGTTAGGACGCAAACAGAAACGAGTGATGTAGATGGGGTACTCAACGGAAATATTGACACTTTCCTGAAAGCCTATTTAATGTTTACGGGACAAAAAAAAGAAAGCGATAGCCTATGACGAAAATCAAGAATATCATCTTTGATTTAGGAGGCGTTTTAATCGACTGGAATCCTGATTATGTCTTTAAAGAAGTCTTTAAAGACGATGAAAAATTAGCTTGGTTTTATCGCGAAATCTGCACCATGGATTGGAATGAAAATCAAGACGCAGGTTATCCATTAGCAAAAGCAACAGAGGAGCGCATAGCACTTTTCCCACAACATGAGGATTTGATCCGCATGTATTATGGTCGCTGGGAAGAGATGTTAGGGGATGCCATCCAAGGCACGGTAGAGCTTTTAAAACAATGTGTAGATTCACCTGCGCTAAAAGTGGTGGCATTGACCAATTGGAGTGCAGAAACATTTCCTGTAGCGCTAGAAAAATTTGATTTTTTACAATGGTTTGAAGGGATTGTTGTTTCTGGAGAAGAAATGACCAGAAAACCCTTTCCAGATATTTATCAAACCACCCTTAATCGGTTTGATTTGAAGCCAGAAGAATCTCTCTTTATAGACGATAACAAGCGAAATATTGAGGCGGCAAAAGCCCTAGGGATACAATGTGTTCACTTTAGCTCCCCCCTTCAACTCGAAAAAGAATTAAAAAAAATAAAGCTATTATGAACTTAAAAATTTATCATAACCCCCGTTGTAGAAAATCAAGAGAAGCCATGCAGTATCTAGAAAAAACTAAGCAAGGTTTTGACATCATCAATTATCTTGACAACCATTTATCAAAAAGAGAAATTGAGCAGCTTTTAAAAGAATTGGGCTATCAACCAGAAGATCTGATTAGAAAAAGTGAAGCCATTTGGAAAGAGCAATACAAGGGAAAAGATTTGTCTGTTGATGAATTAGTTACTGCCCTAAGTGAAAATCCAAAGCTTATCGAACGTCCCATTATTTCTAACGGAAAAAGTGCAGTAATCGCTCGTCCACTTGAAAAATTGATCGATTTTTTAAAATAATTCTATTTAACTGAAACTTTTTGGATTGGATTGCGTCTAAATAGATGTAAT
>JAKMGK010000007.1 GCA_022424955.1 Flavobacteriaceae bacterium | reverse complement strand
GTTGAAATAGGATTTAGAGACTCAATGTCTAATGGTCCTTTAGCTGGATTCGAAGTAGACGCGATGAAGATCACTTTAAAGGATGGTTCTTTCCACGCTGTAGATTCTGATTCTGTTTCTTTCGAATTAGCCGCTATGATGGGCTTCAAGGCTTCCGCCAAAGCTGCTCGCGCAGTAATCATGGAACCTATCATGAAGCTTGAAGTATTGACTCCAGAAGAAAACATGGGAGACATTGTAGGAGACTTAAACCGCCGTCGTGGTCAAGTCAACAACATGGACGACCGTGCAGGAGCCAAAGTAGTGAAGGCAGAAGTGCCACTTTCAGAAATGTTTGGTTATGTAACCTCTTTACGTACCCTATCCTCTGGTCGTGCAACCTCTACCATGGAATTCTCTCACTATGCAGAAACACCTTCTAACATTTCTGAATCAGTAATTGCCGAAGTAAAAGGACAAAAAGCTTAAATCATTTACCATGAGTCAAAAAATTAGAATAAAATTAAAATCATACGATTATAACTTAGTAGATAAGTCTGCTGATAAAATCGTAAAGACAGTAAAAACAACTGGTGCAGTAGTAACAGGACCAATTCCATTACCAACGAACAAGAAAATCTTTACTGTACTACGTTCACCACACGTTAACAAAAAGTCGCGTGAGCAATTTCAATTATGCTCTTACAAGCGTTTGTTAGATATCTATAGTTCTTCTTCTAAAACAATCGATGCATTGATGAAGTTAGAATTGCCAAGTGGGGTTGAGGTAGAGATCAAAGTATAATTACAAGAATTAATAATTAAATAAAATGTCTGGGTTAATAGGAAAAAAAATCGGTATGACCAGCCTCTTCGACGAGCAAGGAAAGAACATCCCTTGTACAGTGATTGAAGTTGGACCATGCGTGGTTACCCAAGTCAGAACCGCAGCGGTTGATGGCTATGATGCACTTCAATTAGGTTTCGATGACAAGGTAGAAAAACGCACAGATAAAGCAGCCCAAGGGCACTTTAAAAAGGCGAATACTGCTCCGAAGAAAAAGGTCGTTGAATTCCAAGATTTTGAACAAGAGTATCAATTAGGGGACACCATATCAGTAGATCTCTTTGAAGAAGGAGAATTTGTAGATATTTCTGGAACGTCTAAAGGGAAAGGCTTCCAAGGGGTAGTAAAACGTCACGGTTTTGCAGGAGTAGGTCAAGCTACACACGGTCAACACAACCGTCTACGTGCACCAGGATCAATTGGTGCGGCTTCTTATCCAGCTCGTGTATTCAAAGGAATGCGCATGGCCGGAAGAATGGGAGGCGATAAAGTGAAAGTACAGAACTTAAGAGTGTTGAAGGTTGTGGCAGATAAGAATCTTTTAGTTGTTAAAGGATGTGTGCCAGGAGCAAAAAATGCTTACGTAATCGTTGAGAAATAATGAAAGTAGCAGTTATTGACATTCAAGGAAAAGATACGGGAAGGAAAGTTGAACTTTCTAAAGACGTATTCGGGATTGAGCCTAATAATCACGCTATCTACTTAGACGTAAAAGCGCACTTAGCGAACAAGCGTCAAGGTACCCACCAAGCAAAAGAACGTGGAGAAATTGTAGGTAGTACACGTAAAATCAAAAAACAAAAGGGAACAGGTACTGCACGTGCAGGATCAATCAAAAACCCATTGTTTAGAGGTGGAGGTCGTGTATTTGGACCACGTGTTCGTGATTACAGTCAAAAGACCAACAAAAAAGTGAAACGCTTAGCACGTAAATCGGCTTTAAGTTTAAAGGCACAAGAGAAATCAATTATCGTCTTAGAAGATATTGCGATGGACGCGCCAAAAACTTCTGCTTACATCAACATCCTTAAGTCACTAGGAATCGATAGCAAAAAGTCTTTACTAGTCTTGGCTGAGCCAAATAATAACGTATATTTGTCGTCGCGCAATTTGAACAATTCAGAAGCCATAACTACTTCAGAATTAAATACTTACAAAATCGTCAATGCAGGAAGCATTGTCCTTAGTGAGTCTTCAGTTGCCGATTTACAAACTATTTTGAATAAAGCATAGTGTTATGAGTATTTTGATAAAACCCATCATTACAGAAAAAGCCACTGCCGATAGCGAGATGAATAATCGCTATACGTTTATGGTTGACACGACTGCAAACAAAGTAGAGATCAAAAAAGCAGTAGAAGCTGCTTATGGAGTTACTGTTGATAAAGTAAGAACTCAAAATTATGGTCCGGAACGTAAACAACGTTATACAAAAACCGGATTGCAACGTGGAAAAACAAATCGTATCAAAAAAGCCATCGTAGATGTTGCTGAAGGTGATACGATAGATTTTTATAATAATCTTTAATAGCGTCACATGTCAGTTAGAAAATTAAAACCGATATCTCCAGCGCAGCGTTTTAGAGTAGTAAATGGATTTGACGCAATTACTACTGATAAGCCGGAAAAAAGCCTTTTGGCTCCGAAGAAGCGTAGAGGAGGAAGAAACAATACCGGGAAGATGACCATGCGCCATATTGGTGGTGGACATAAGAAAAGGTATCGTTTAGTTGACCTTAAACGTAATAAGTTTGATGTCACTGCAGAAGTAAAAACAATCGAATACGATCCTAACAGAACCGCATTCATCGCCTTAGTAGAGTATACTGATGGCGAAAAACGCTATATCATAGCGCAGAATGGATTGCAGGTTGGTCAAACTGTTGTTTCTGGAGCGAATGTCTCTCCAGAAGTAGGAAACACACTTCCTTTAAGTGCGATCCCGTTAGGAACGATTATTTCTTGTATTGAGTTGCACCCCGGTCGCGGCGCCAACATTGCACGTAGTGCAGGAGC
>JAKMGK010000048.1 GCA_022424955.1 Flavobacteriaceae bacterium | reverse complement strand
GTCTTTTATCCCTTTGAAGGTTATGCCATTCACGAGGCGATGGCCAGCTTAATGGCTTATCGCTTAAGTCTTTTATCGCCTATCACCTTTAGTATGTCTTTTAATGATTATGGTTTCGAATTATTGTCCGATCAGCCTTTTGCTAAAGAAGATTTTTTAGATAACAATCTCTTGACCCTGGACCATTTACACGAAGATTTAGAGAAAAGTATCAATGTGTCTGAATTGGCACGACGACGCTTTCGGGATATTGCCGTCATCTCAGGTTTGGTTTTTCAAGGTTTCCCTAACAAGCCCATCAAAGCCAAACACCTGCAAAGCGGCTCCCAATTGTTTTATGATGTATTTAAAGACTATGAGCCCGACAACTTATTATACCAACAAGCATTAGAAGAAACTTTTGATCACGGCATGGAACACGGACGCATGACCCAGGTGTTTGAAAATATCGCAGTCCAAGAAATTGTGTGGCGAGATTGTAGTCAGCCTACCCCCTTTTCCTTTCCTTTGATCACCGACCGAATCCGTTCTAAACTCTCTTCTGAAAGTGTAGAAGACCGCATCAAGAAAATGTACCTTCAATTAGAAAAAGCAGGACAATGAAGCGGATAGAAATCAACGAAAATCATTTTGACTTACATCCCAGTGGTGCCGGTTATTGGGTAGAAAAAAAGACCCTTTTATTAGCCGATGTTCATTTGGGAAAAGTCGCACACTTCCGTAAAAATGGGATAGCGGTTCCGCGAAAGGCAGAAGGAGCTTTCTATGAAAAAATTACTCTCCTTTTAAACGAGTTTGAAGTGGATCGCATTCTTTTTTTAGGGGACCTTTTCCACAGTTTTCAAAACAATGAATGGAATTTGTTTAGCGCTTGGGTCAAAAAACAGCAAAGCGAATTGATCCTTATTGAAGGCAATCACGATGTTATCCCTGCTTCGCAATTTGAACAAATAGGATTTCAAGTAATAGATCACTTCCTGGAAGAGGCTTTCTACTTTTCGCATTTCCCTACCGAAAAAACAACACACTTTGTCTTTTGTGGGCATGTCCACCCTGGCGTAAAACTTAAAGGAAATGGGTTACAACAAATGAAAATGCCTTGCTTTTTTCAAAATCAAAATCAATTGATTCTTCCCGCATTTGGAGCTTTTACTGGTTTACATCTATTATCCCCTAAAGCGGGGGATCACGTTTATGTCACTACAGGGAAAGAAGTGATGGAAATCGAAGGAATTTAAACCTCAAGCCGTTATCTTTGCCAAAAAAAGCGATAGAACCACTCTTTAGCGCCTTTGCAGCATCTCCCTCACAAAAAAGCTTTGAACAAGTTTTTTTGCAGGAAGACTTATCCCTCAATTTAAAAGGTGTAGTTGGTTCAGGGCTTAATTTTCTTTTGGCCAATGCCTTTGACCGTCATCAAAAAACCATCCTCTTCGTTTGTGAGGACCGCGAAAAAGCCGCCTATCACCTTAACGATTTAGAACAATTATTAGGACAAGAAAGTGTTTTGTTTTTTCCTTCTAGTTACCGTAAACCCTATCAAACAGAAACGACAGATAATGCGAATGTTTTGCTGCGCTCAGATGTATTGAACAAACTGAGCAATTCTAAAAAGCCCCGTATTATCGTGACTTACCCCCAGGCCTTGTTTGAGAAAGTAGTCTCTCAAGCTACCCTGCGTAAAAATACCCTTGAAGTCATTAAGGGAAGTCAACTTTCCCTCGACTTTGTCAACGAGGTTTTGTTTGACTACAACTTTGATCGGGTAGATTTTGTCTCACAACCCGGCGAATTTTCTGTTCGCGGGGGGATTATAGACGTTTTTTCTTTTGCGAATCAGCACCCATACCGCATTGAATTTTTTGACGAAGAAGTAGAAAGCTTACGCAGTTTTGATGTGGCGACGCAGTTGTCGATTGCCTCTTTGGATAAGATTAAATTACTCCCCAATACGAGCGAAGGTTTTAAACGCGCTACACGTAAAAGCTTGATTGAATTGATTGCACCTTCAGGCGTACTCATCGTTCAAAACATGGATGGTTTGGCCAGCCGTTTAGATAATTATTTTGGCGAAGCCGAAAAAAACTTTGCAGCACTGTCTGGAGCAACCCAGCACCTGCCACCAGCCACCCTTTTTCTATCCAAAGACGATTTACTTGATAGCGTGGACAGCCTTTCTTGGGTAAGCGTCTTAGCTTCGGTAGAAAAGAAAACCAAAGCGCAGGTTTTTGTCAAACAAAGTCCGCAGCCTGCCTTTAACCGTAAGTTTGATCACTTGATCGCCTACCTTAACGAAAACCATGAGAAAGGCTATCAAAATTATATTTGCTGTGCTTCTGCAGAACAATCCCAGCGTCTTAACGCCATCTTTGAAGAGATGGATCAAACGGTACATTATAAAACCGTTGTTCAGCCCCTTTTTGAAGGTTTTGAAGACATTGAAGCTAAATTGGCCATTTTTACCGACCATCAAATCTTTGAACGCTACCACAAATACCAACTCAAGTCGGGCTATACTAAAAAACAAGCACTTACCTTAAAGGAACTCACTCATCTAGAAGTGGGAGATTATGTCACCCATATTGATCATGGGATAGGCACCTTTGGCGGATTACAAAAAATCGATGTGGATGGCAATATGCAAGAAGCCATCAAACTGGTTTATGCCGATCGTGATATTCTCTACCTAAGCATTCATTCCCTACACAAAATTTCAAAGTTTAACGGGAAAGATGGGAAGGTACCCAAGGTCTATAAACTGGGTTCTTCTGCCTGGAAGGCATTAAAACAAAAGACAAAAAAACGGGTCAAAGAAATTGCCTTTAACTTGATTGAGCTCTATGCAAAACGCCGACAAAAGATTGGGACCGCTTGCGTACCAGACAGTTATTTACAACTTGAATTAGAGGCCTCTTTTATCTTTGAAGATACCCCAGATCAAAGTGCTGCCACGGCGGCCGTCAAAGAGGACATGGAAAGTGAACGCCCCATGGACCGACTAGTTTGCGGGGATGTAGGTTTTGGGAAAACCGAAGTCGCCATTAGGGCTGCCTTTAAGGCAGTAGATAATGGACGACAAGTAGCTGTTTTAGTTCCTACTACCATTTTAGCCTTCCAGCATTTTAAAAATTTTGCTAAGCGATTAGAAGACTTCCCGCTGCGGGTAGATTACCTCAACCGGTTTAGAACGGCCAAAGAAAAAAGGATGGTCATCGAAGATTTAGCTGCTGGCAAAATTGATATTTTAATTGGCACCCACCAATTAGTTGGAAAAGGAGTTGCGTTCAAAAACCTGGGCTTACTTATTGTGGACGAGGAGCAAAAGTTTGGGGTTTCGGTCAAAGAAAAATTGAGGGCTTTAAAGGCGAATGTGGATGTGCTGACTTTAACCGCAACACCTATCCCACGAACCTTACAATTTAGTTTGATGGCGGCCAGAGATTTATCTGTCATAGCAACCGCCCCTCCTAATCGTTATCCTATCGAGAGTGAGGTGATTCGCTTTAATGAAGCCATGATTCGCGATGGGGTACTCTATGAAATGCAACGTGGTGGACAAGTCTACTTTATCCATAACCGTGTAGAAAATATTCAAGAAGTGGCCGGCATGCTACAACGTCTTATTCCAGATGCGCGTATTCGTATCGGTCATGGACAAATGGACGGAAAAAAACTGGAGAAAAACCTCCTGGAATTTATGGATGGGAAATACGATATCTTAATCGCAACAACCATTGTTGAAAATGGTTTAGATGTTCCTAACGCCAACACCATTTTTATCAATAATGCTCAAAACTTTGGACTGAGTGACCTACACCAAATGCGCGGGCGTGTGGGACGTAGTAATAAGAAAGCTTTCTGCTATTTTATCACGCCGCCACTAAGTGCCATGTCTAGCGATGCACAAAAACGTATGCAAGCGATTGAGCAATATGCCGAGCTGGGCTCTGGAATTAAAATCGCCATGAAAGACTTAGAAATTCGAGGCGCTGGAGATCTATTGGGCGGTGAACAAAGTGGTTTTATCAACGATATCGGTTTTGAAACCTACCAGAAAATCTTAAAAGAAGCGGTAGAAGAACTCAAAGAAAAAGAGTTTAAAAACCTATATGCAGCAGAAGAAAATGGACCAAAGTCCTTTATCAAAGAAGTCCAAATCGATACGGATCTTGCCATTCTTTTACCCGACGATTATGTCAACTCTGTAAGTGAACGCTTGTCATTATACAACCGAATTAGTGAACTGAACAAGGAAGAGGAATTACTTCAATTTCAAAAAGACCTCGGAGATCGTTTTGGTCCTATTCCAAGTCAAGCAGAAGATTTACTCAACAGCGTTCGTTTAAAATGGAAGGCCTTAGATCTAGGTTTAGAGCGTTTAATCTTAAAAAGGGGACAACTCTCAGGTTATTTTATTTCCGACCAAGAAAGTGGATACTATCAAAGCGAAGCCTTTAATACAGTTTTACAGTGGGTACAACTTAGCGCTGGAAAAGTAGAACTCAAAGAAAAGGAAACCCGTCAAGGCTTGCGTCTTCGATTAGCCATTAAAGGAATTGATAGCGTTTCTGCTGCCCTAGAACAACTTCCCAATCTATAGGTCTTTTAATTCTTTGATGGCTTTAAAAGCTGTATTGACCTGGTCTTCTCCTACAATAATGGTAAACTCGTTTGAAGTAGAAATAACTTCATAGATATTCACTCCTTCCCAAGATAAGCGCTGGAAAATAAAATAATAAATCCCTGGGATGGTAACATTTTCTGTGGGTAATTTAATCGAGATAGACGATAAGTCTTCTGTTTTTTCTATCAAACGTTCTGACTGAAAATAATTTTCAAGCTGGGCCGCAGCGTTGCTACTCACAATAATATTACTCTCTGTCACTCCACGAGATGAGGTATAGAAAATATTGGGATTATCGTTGACTTCATTTAAAAACTGTGCTTGCGCATTTAACAGGGTATCTGAAATTTTAAAACTAAAATCAACTAAGTTAGAACGCACTGTGATATCGCCTATCCCTTTCAAAACTTTAACAATTTTATGGGTTGACAAGAACTCTAAATTATCTGAAATTCTTTTTAATGCCATCACAATCGCTCCACTTCGCGCAGGTTTCTGAAGGGTCTCTTCAATTTCTGGTTGAATTTGTCTTGCCAAAGAAGTCAAGTTAATAATACCCTGGGTCATGGCAGTGGACAAATAAGGTTTCGTCTTAATGTACTGTTCAACAACAGAAGCGATGGTCTTCATGTGAATAATTTTGCGCAAATATAACTAATTGCACTAAATGTTACAAATAAAACATTTATTTAAAAAAGGTAAAATGCATCGGGAAGATGTTCTAATCGCCATTCACCTCTTTCAAGGGTATAGCTTATAATATCAAAACGAACCTCTACCGCTAAATCACGTTGTTGAATAAAAGCGTAGGTAGCCATGACTAAAAGTTGAATCTTTTTCTTAGAGACAAAGCTTTGGGGATCACCAAAATAGGTTGAAATACGCGCCTTAACCTCGACCACGACAAGGAGTTCGTCTTTTTGAACGATCAAATCAACTTCGGCTTTGCGATAGCGATAATTCATTTGATGGATGTGAAAACCAAGCCTACGGTAATAATCAGCCGCGCGCTTTTCGGCTTCCTGACCAAAGTTGTAGGAATTGGACATAGCAATAGATTTAGAGAACAGGTTAAAATTAACCGAATTAGGGCAGAAAAAATCTTATTTTTGCCTAAAAATTACTCCATGGCGCTCAAAGCGAAAAGATATACGGTTACTGCAGCTCTTCCTTATACAAATGGTCCTATCCACATAGGTCACTTGGCCGGTGTTTATATCCCAGCAGATATTTATGTGCGTTATTTACGTGCGCAAAATAAAGATGTTGCCTTTATTTGTGGGAGTGATGAGCATGGTGTTGCCATTTCGATTCGTGCAAAAAAAGAGGGAGTAACACCAAAAGATATCATCGATAAGTATGATACAATGATCAAAACCTCCTTTGAGCAATTAGGCATTTCATTTGATAATTATTCACGCACCTCTGCTCCCATTCACCACGAAACAGCGGGAGATTTTTTCAAACAAATGTATCAAGAGGGGAAGTTTATCGAACAAACCACAGAACAATTATATGACGAGGAAGCACAACAATACCTGGCCGATCGTTTTGTCACAGGTACTTGCCCAAAATGTGACCATCCTGAAGCTTATGGCGATCAATGTGAAAACTGTGGAAGTTCATTAAACGCCACTGATTTAATCCAACCAAAATCAACCCTCTCTGGCAGTGTTCCTGCCTTAAAAGCCACTAAACACTGGTTCTTACCTTTAGACCAATATGAAGGATTTATCAAGGAATGGATTTTAGAAGGACATAAAAACGACTGGAAACCTAATGTTTATGGCCAAGTAAAATCTTGGGTGGACGATGGACTAAAACCACGTGCCGTTACCCGTGACTTAGACTGGGGGATCCCTGTACCGGTAGAAGGAGCAGAAGGAAAAGTATTGTATGTTTGGTTTGATGCCCCAATTGGGTATATCTCTTCGACCAAAGAATGGGCCGCTAGAGAAGGGAAAGACTGGGAACCTTATTGGAAAGATAAAGAATCAGAGCTTGTTCACTTTATAGGGAAAGACAATATTGTTTTTCACTGCATCATATTCCCTGCTATTTTAAAAGCCGGAAAAGAATATATTCTCCCTGAAAATGTTCCTGCAAATGAGTTTCTCAACTTAGAGGGAGATAAAATTTCGACCTCTAAAAATTGGGCGGTTTGGTTGCACGAATACCTTGAAGAATTCCCGGGGCAAGAAGATGTTTTACGTTATGTACTTACTGCAAACGCTCCTGAAACAAAAGATAACGACTTTACTTGGAAGGATTTCCAAACCCGCAATAACAGTGAATTAGTCGCCATCTTTGGAAACTTTATCAACCGTGCTGTTGTACTTACCCATAAGTACTATCAAGGAAATGTTCCCGACTGTGGAGAAATTTTAGCTCAAGATCAAGCTGTCCTTGACGAGCTAAAACGCTTCCCTAAACGGGTGGGAGATTCTATCGAAAAATACCGCTTCCGCGAAGCGAGCCAAGAATTGTTAAACCTTGCGAGATTAGGGAATAAATATTTAGCCGACGAAGAACCGTGGAAACGCATCAAAGATGCCCCAGAACGCGTTCCTACAATCATGCATATCGCTCTGCAAATTGCAACCGCACTCTCTTCAATTTGTGAGCCTTTTTTACCGCATAGCGCAGAAAAATTAAGAACGATTCTTAATATTGACCATCCGCTATCGTGGCAAGCCATCGCAGAAGAAAGCAGCTTACTCCCCGTTGGACAAAGCATTGGAAAACAACAGTTGCTGTTTGAGAAAATTGAAGACAGCACGATTGAAGCACAGCTAACTAAATTAGAGCAGACCAAAGTGGCTAATGAAAAGGAGACCAAAAGCCTTCCGCCACAAAAAGAACTGATCACTTTTGAGGACTTTACTAAACTTGATCTGCGAGTAGGGACTATAATTGCAGCAGAAAAAGTAAAAAAGACCAAAAAGCTATTACAACTTCAAGTTGATCTAGGAGAAGAAGTACGTACCATTGTTTCTGGTATAGCAGAAAGCTTTCGTCCAGAAGAAGTTGTGGGACAAAAAGTTACGGTTTTAACTAATCTAGCTCCAAGAAAAATTCGCGGTGTAGAAAGTCAAGGCATGCTTTTGATGAGCGAAGACGCCGAAGGAAATATTGTAATGGTTAGCCCAGATAAAGGTGCCGAAAACGGTTTCCCCATCGCTTAATGCTTTCTATCGCCTACCATCCTATCTATCAACTCCCTTTACCTGAAGGACATCGTTTTCCTATGGAAAAATATGACCTACTCCCTAAACAGTTGTTGCACCAAGGAACCTGTAATCAAGCAGACTTTTTTGAACCCACTGCAATTGACCTACACAGCATTGAACAAGTGCATTGTGCAGACTACCTGCAGCGCTTGATAAAATTACAATTAGACCGAAAAGAGGTGAGAAAAATTGGATTCCCATTGAGCCAACAATTGATCGATCGCGAAATCATTATAGCTGGGGGTACCGTAGAAGGGGCAAAACGAGCGCTTAAAACTGGGATCGCCATGAATATCGCCGGAGGAACACACCATGCGTTTTCTAATCGTGGAGAAGCATTTTGCCTATTAAATGATCAAGCGATCGCCGCACAGTATTTATTAGATCACCAACTCTCAAAGAAAATTTTAATTGTAGATCTTGATGTACATCAAGGTAATGGGACTGCAGAAATTTTTAAAGACAACCCTGCAGTATTCACCTTCTCTATGCACGGGGCAAAAAACTATCCCTTTCAAAAAGAGGTAAGTGATCTAGACCTTCCTCTAGCCGATGGGATGGAAGACGAAGCCTACCTAACACTACTCAAAAATACATTCCCTCAATTACTCGATCAAGTTCAACCTGATTTTGTCTTTTACCTTTGTGGGGTAGATATTGTCGCGACCGATAAGCTTGGTCGCTTAGGGATGAGTGTCGGTGGTTGTAAAGCCAGAGACGCTTATGTATTAACGACACTAAAGGAAAGAGAGATCCCCGTACAATGCAGCATGGGAGGTGGTTATTCTAAGGATATTAAAATCATTTTAGAGGCTCACGCCAATACCTTTAGGATTGCACAAGAACTTTACAATTGATGCCAGGTCGCACCTCTTAAATTTGCTGCCGCTATAACAATGTCTTTTCGACTTACTTGTCCCACTAAATTTCCATTTTCAACTACTGGAAAACGCCTTCTCCCTGACTTGTAGAATTTAGATGCAGCATCAAAAAGGCTCATGGTAGATGGGAGAGTCTCCACTTCTTTGGTCATGAAATGACCTACAGATTTATCTAAAATGGGCATGTTAAAGTAACGACTGTCAGAAATTTCTTTCATACAATCACCTTCAGAGATTATACCAATTAGAGCCATATTTTCATCAATAACGGGTCCACCAGATATTTTGTGTTTAATAAAGGCTTTCATGACATCATGAATGCTTTGATCGACAGTAAAACAAATAATGTTTTTCGTCATAATATCTCTTACCAATAAACTTGTGGATTTTTCCTTTTTAACGGTAGCACGCGGGCCTTGAAAACTTTTAACTGCCATAATTCAACTATTTTGGTTCTATTAATTTACAAAAAATTAAATAAGTAGGGCTTACTGGCTTTGGCTTAAGTATCTTTAAGGCAGAAAGATGAGCGTGGAAAATAAAAAAACAATTGGGATCTTAGGCTGTGGTTGGTTAGGACTTCCGCTAGCAAAACAACTTGTAAAAGAAGGCTATATCGTTCGAGGCTCAACGACACAAGCTTCCAAGTTAGACAAGATCGAACAGACAGAAGCGAGCGCATTTATCGTGTGTTGTGAAGAGGATAAGTGTGAGGGTTTAGCCACTTTTTTAGCTCAAATAAATATTTTAATCATTGCCCTTCCTCCTGGAGTAAGAGCGAATCCATCACGCCGCTTCGATCTTGTTATTCAAAATATACAAAAGGAAATTATCGCTCAAGGAGTTCAAAAAGTTCTATTTATTAGTAGCACCGCTGTATATGGCGAAACAGAGGGGGCCATTGTAGAATCTACCCCTACCGCAGCCGTTAGTTCAAGCGGAAAACAACTGGTACAATGCGAGCAAATTTTACAAAATAGCACTGTTTATGACACAAGTATTATACGCTTTGGCGGTCTAATTGGTCCTAATAGACATCCCGTTTATACCCTTGCAAAAAGAACTCAAATCAACAATCCAGAGGGGAAAATAAATTTTATTCATCTAGAGGATTGTATCGAATTGATTAAGCGATGTATCCAATACTTTCAACGAGGAAGCATTTACAATGGAGTATCGCCCTATCACCCCAGTCGAAAAAATTACTACACTGAAATGGCTAAAAAAGCTGCTATTCAATTGCCACCCTTCAAAAAACAGCAAGGAATTACACGAACTATTTCTTCTCAAAAGGCTGAAAAAAACTTAGGAATGCGTTTTATAGTGGAAAACTTGTTGACATTAAATTAAGGCACACTACTAAATCAATTCTTTTGTATTGTATTTTTAACATACAATTAAAACGATTCTTTTGGCAAAAGAAAGAGACATTATTATCCTTTTAGAACGCCTACTCAACCAGAGTAGACAGGATAAACTAATGTATCTCAACGCCGCAGATAAGGAAAATCTACCCACTTATAAACGTTTTTTTAATCAGCAAGCACTTTACCGTAATAAAATGTACTATGACTTTAGTACGCTACTTTCTGAACATGGAATTGAAGTAGAAGAGGTGTTATTAAAACGACCTGATATAAATCAATTAATGTCTACCTCGATCAAAAGAGAAAAGCATAATCCGTTTAATCAATTCCTTACACAAGACCTTCTTTTTCTTGAAAATTTAAACGCCTTGATTGCTGCAAATCAAAGTGAAAAAAACCAGGTAATTTACCACAAACAATTACTTAAAATCACTGCTTGCATCGAGAATAATAAAAGCTTAAGTGAAGAGTTTGAAATGAAAGAAATGATGGGTATGAATCTTACTGACTCAAGTCTATAACATCGTTTGACTCTTGCTCTTCTTGTAGGTCAAGAGAGAAATCTTGTATCCTTTTTAAATAAGCAGTATAAGCAATAAAAAGTGCTTCATAACTTTCGTCTAGCTCTTGTTGACGTTCTTCAACACTGTAATAACGCGCTTTTAGCAAGGCTGTTTTTACAACTTTTAATCTGCTTTTGATTTCTGGTGTATCAAATGGCGCAGGAATTTGATAGCGCAAAAGTGCATTACATTTAATGATGGTGCCTAGCAGAAAAGGTGCAATCCCCTCTGGCTTTAATTTCGTTAAATCTTCCATAGATTGAGTAAAAGCTGTAAACTCCTCAACGGGTAATAATAAAGAATCTATTAGGGAGTCTTGCTTGAGTTGATAGAGCTCAATATTCTCTTGCTTTAACTGTAGGGGGTTTTGTTCTTTTACTTCTGCTACTTTTTTTTCTTCTGGAGCATTTACACAAGCACAGCAGAGCAGTATCACAAAAAGAGAAAGAAACTTAAAGCGCATTTTGAAGGGTGTTAATTTGTAGAAGAAGTATGGTAAAGAAAACGACTTGTAAAAGAAATAAATGATGGGTAAAATTTCCTTTAAGCTCAATCTTTAAACTTTGATAAAGAAAGTGAAGCGGTAAGGCCACGGCAAACCAACCGATGTAGTTTTGGGCTGGAGCAACTCCTTCGGTAAATTCCCAGAAATCAAGGATGGGCGCAATGGGTTCGATGACAAAATCAAGTAATAACATCAACCCAACACCTAGCAAAACTTTGGTAAAAAAATTTCCCGCTAAATCTGCTGCAATAGCTCCACAACATATGACAAGTATAGCCCAATTAACCCCTATCAAAAAAGGAACTCCTACTATTTTCCATCCAAGTGCTTCCCCGTATTGATAATGTCCAAAGATCAAACCGTAATTCACCCCTAATCCTTCTGCCACCATGCCTACAATAAAAGCAATTAAGGCAACAAGGTATACTTTTGGCGCATGGCGACTAGTCAACATCAATAACACAAAACACAAAGAAAGATTTAGGGGTGTCGCTCCTACAAACCATTGAGAGTCCCCATAGAGAATTCCCAAAATGCCGCATAAATGAAATAACCATATAATCCCTATGGCAACATTGTGAAACTGTAAATGCGTTTTTTTAATCATCAAGCCTTGAAAATTCGTCGCTCACTATTTTAGCAGATAATAAACACAAAGGGATACCTCCGCCAGGGTGAACACTCCCTCCACAAAAGTAAAGGTTTTTAAATTGACCCGAAAAATTAGGATGGCGCAAAAAGGCCGCCATTTGATTGTTACTTGAAGCCCCGTAGAGTGCTCCTAAATACGATTGTGTTTTTTCTTCAATTAGTGGTGGACTTAAAACCTCTTCGGCTGCAATGAAGGGAGCTATTTTTTCTCCTAAAACCCGTTCGATTTTAGTCAAAACATATTTTCTAAATGCTGGGATTTCCTTCTCCCATTTAATACTTGTCCCAACAGGAGTGTTTATCATAACGAACCAGTTTTCATTCCCCGCAGGGGCATCACTAGGGACATTTTTAGCGGTAATGTTGATATATATAGTGGGGTCTTTAAATAACTGTTTTGTGCCAAAAATAGCTTCAAACTCTCCTGGATAATCCTCAGAAAAAAGGATATTGTGGAGGTCTAAAGCTGGAAAAGATTTTTTAATCCCCCAATAAAAAATTACGGCAGAACTAGATCGCTCCTGCTTCAAGATTTTTTCTGGTGCTTTTGCTTGAGGCAAAAGTTTTCTATAGGTTGGGTAAATATCCATATTTGAGACAACATAGTCTGCAAAGTATTTTTGCCCCCCTATTAAAACTCCTTTTACACAATCTTTTTCTTCAAGGATTTTTTCCACTTTTTGATTGAAGTGAAATTTGACTCCCTGTCTTTGCGCTAATTCGAATAAAGAATTACTTATACTCACCATTCCTCCTTCTGGAATAAACGTACCATAGTGAGATTCTAGATGTTGAATAAGAGACATAATCCCTGGAGTTTGGTAAGGAGAAGAACCATTATAAGTCGCAAAGCGATTGTATAGTTGGACCAAATGTGGTTCTTTTAATGCTGCAGTATTGACTTGATCTAAGCTTTTATTTATTTCAAATAAAGTGAGATGACGCAATGCTTTTAGGGTCTTAAGGGAAAATAGGGTTTTCCATCGATGAAGTGATTTTTCTAAAAATAAGGCGACCGTTAGATCATACTTTTTTTTGGCTTTTACTAAATAAGCCTTTAGTACCTTTGGAGAGACTCCTAACTTTTTTTCTACTTCTTGCAGATATTGGGTTGTATCACTAAATGCAGTTAAGCGAGTCCCATCTTCCCAAAAATATTGACAGGCAATCTCTTTTCTGTGATAATTGAAGTATACCCTGGGATTTTCACCACATAATTCAAATAATTCATCGACAAAGTGGGGCATGGTAAATAATGAGGGACCAGCATCAAAACGATATTCTTTTAAGGAAAAGGCACTGAGTTTCCCTCCTGGATAAGCATTCGCTTCAAAAACCTCTACATGATATCCTTTAGCGGTTAGTCGAATTGCTGTGGCAATACCCGCAATACCGGCGCCGATAATGACTATTTTTTTATTCATTAGAGTAATTGTTGGTCGCTTACAACTAAAAAACGGGCAAAAAGATCTTCTTTATACCAGCGTTCTTTCTTTGTTTGCTTAACGATTTGTTTGTGGGCGTTATCTTTATAGGCAAACTGCATTACCTCTTCCATTGAATTCCAAATACTAATGGTCGCCTGCTGAATAAAAGGCCACTCCCCGATCCCCTTATAATATTGAACACCCTTTGCTGCTTCAATCGCCTTACTTGCTTTGGGCACTGCGCGCCAGAAAGACAATAAGCGCTGAGGTCTAAGAGTAGCTCGAGTAATTATAGCGACTGGGCTATTGTTGAGCTTTTGAGTTGTTGAGGATACAAATGGATTTAATCCACTCCACAAACCATGGCTTGCAGTATTGGCTAGACTCAATCGTCTAATAGCACTGGCTTTTTCTTGATAAGATTTAATCAATGGATTATTTTGGTAGAAATGATCGGCAGAAGCTTGATCTTCCCAAACCGTAAGAAGAGCATATGTAGAAAAATCTGGTGCTAAACTAAATCCTTGTCCAGCTCCTGTACCCAATAATTTAAAAAAACTTAAACCAGAAACATTCCGTAAAAAAGGGAAACCAATGCCCATTTGCTTAAAAGCCCAAAACTTGTTTTGAGTGAAAGAAAATAAATAAAGCTGGGTAAATTGTGATTTGATGTTTGTGTTTTGATTCAAATTTAACTGATTTTTTAAAAAACGCCCCTGCTAATAGGATTTTAGAATTTGACTTTGGAAGTAAAATAGCAGAGGCGTTGAAACCAAATTGAATTAAACTGTTTAAATATAATTCATTTTTCTTATACAAAACAAACTTTAGTCAATCTTTTTTTTGTTTTTGTTAAACAATCCTTCCTTTTAAATGAAAATCACTCAAAAAAAGGTACTTTTTTCATAAAGAGTCGCATATCCCTGCTTTTAATATAGTTTTGCTTATTTTTGTAATAATATTAAACTATATCTTATGACAACTACTTTTGTAGCCAATATTGTTATCATCACTACTATTCTTGTTTGCATCTTTATTGGTCGAGATATGCTCAAAAAATAGCTTATGAAGCTCAAAAAGGTACACTCGTTCATAGACAAATTCATCTATATACTCATTTTCTTAAATGTGGGTGCGATGATTTTAGAATCTCATGTAAGTATTAAAGAGGCTTATGGGGCCTCATTTCATGTTTTTGAAATCATTTCAATTGTAATTTTTAGTGCTGAATATATTTATCGCATTATTCATGCAAGCTATAAAGAAGGAACCAAAGGAGCCTTTGCTTATGTTTTTAGTTTTTACGGCCTAATCGATCTAATTTCTATTTTACCTTTTTACTTGAACCAACTCATAAAAATAGATGGAAGATTCTTTAGAATTTTACGCTTATTTAGATTGACCAGGATTTTTAAAGTTGGTAGAAAAAGCAAATCGCTCAAGGTCTTTACAAGAGCGCTTATGTCTGTTAAAAGTGAACTTACTTTTACCCTATTCCTCTCTGTGATAACGATCTTATTTTCGTCTTCTGCCATCTACTATTTAGAAAATGAAGCCCAACCCGAAAAATTTTCAAGCATTACAGAATCTATTTGGTGGGCCACCGTTTCACTCGCAACTGTGGGTTATGGTGATGTTTATCCAATTACTGTTGGAGGAAAGATTTTTGCCTCTTTAATCTCGCTGGTTGGGATTGCAATAGTCGCTATTCCCACTGGAGTAATTAGCGCAGCCTTTGTAGAAGAAATTTACAAGGAACGAATAAAGCGCAAAATGTAAAGAAAGCCTAAAGCGATTTAGAATTATCGCTTATCTTTACAACGCTATGAAAAAAATAATTGTTGTAGGGTCTGGATTCTCCTCCCTTTCAGTTGCTTCTTATCTTGCTAAAGAAGGACACCAAGTCAAAATCTTTGAAAAAAATGAAATGCCTGGTGGGCGCGCACGTCAATTCAAACGCGATGGTTTCACCTTTGATATTGGACCCTCTTGGTACTGGATGCCAGATGTTTTTGATAGCTACTTTGAAGACTTTGGAAAAAAAGTAGCCGATTATTACAAACTAGAAAAATTAGATCCTGGATATGAGGTTTATTTTGATAACCAAGAATCCATTAAGATAGGCGATACTCTTGAGAAAATTTATGCCGCTTTTGAATCGGAAGAGGCTGGGAGCTCTATCCCACTAAAACGCTTTATTAAAAAAGCAGCAGACAATTATGACATTGCAATTAAAGACCTGGTTTATCGTCCTGGAATTTCACCACTAGAACTTATCACTCCTGCTACCATTAAAAAGGTAGGTTACTTTTTGAGTACCATTAAAAGAGAGGTGATGAAAGAATTTAACAATCCGCGTTTAGCACAAATTCTGCAATTCCCGGTTTTGTTTTTAGGGGCGAAACCCAGTCAAACTCCTGCTTTCTATAATTTTATGAATTTTGCTGATTTTGGTTTAGGCACCTGGCACCCAGATAAAGGGATGTATAGTGTAGTAGAAGGCATGGTCAAACTAGCAAAAGAAATAGGTGTTACTTTTCATCTCAATGAGACTGTTGAAGAAATCACTGTAGAAAATAAAAAAGCCGTGGGGATTATCTCTAATGGTAAAAAACACAACGCAGATGTCGTAATTAGTGGAGCCGACTATCATCATTCTGAAACATTATTAGAGCCAAAATACCGGGCTTATAGCGAACCCTATTGGGACAAGAAAACATTTGCTCCTTCTTCTTTACTCTTTTTTATAGGAATAGACAAAAAGGTAAAGAACGTTTCTCATCATACCTTGTTCTTTGATGTAGATTTTGATGCCCATGCCGCAGATATATACGATCACCCTAAATGGCCCAAAGAACCTTTATTCTATGCTAACTTCCCCTCTATAACAGATGCCTCTATGGCCCCTGTAGGAAAAGAAGCCTGCTTTTTATTAATTCCTATTGCACCTGGATTAGAAGACACAGAAGAATTAAGGCAAAAGTACTTTGACATTGTTATTGACCGCCTAGAAACACTCACAGATCAATCTATTCGAGAAAGTATTCTTTTTACTGAATCTTTCTGTGTCAACGATTTTGTAGAGCAATACAACTCATACAAAGGGAATGCTTATGGTATGGCGAACACCCTATTACAGACGGCTTTTTTAAGACCTAAATTAAAAAGTAAAAAAGTAGAAAATCTATACTTTACTGGTCAGTTGACGGTTCCTGGTCCTGGGGTTCCTCCTTCTCTGATTTCTGGGAAGCTTGTAGCCAACTTGGTTTCTCCCCCCACCACCAAATAAGTGTCCATTGGTCTTCTTTTTCTTGAATTACAGAATCCAGTACCTCTATATTCTTTGAGAGTAAATCATCATACGTAGTTAACTGCTCATTGATTTGTAGCCATAATTCTAAACGCTTAAAAAGATTGTATTTTACATATCGATCTTGCTGAATATAACGTCTATTTTCTATCCAAAAATCATTATCCTCAACATCAATTTTTTTCAAATCAAAAACCCATTGATGAGCTAAACGATGAGTGAATTCTTCAATATATGTTTTCTCTTCTTTATCTGTATTAATCATTAAATACTTGAGAAATGTGCCATCATAATTATCATTAACTAAGCGTCCAATTTTAGATCCTAAAAAACGAAAGGTTCCATCTAATTTAATTGCATCATATACTACTCTGGGTGGATTGAATGGATCTCGATTTGTATAATATGCCATAGGGGCAAAATGAAATTCTTGTTCTTCTTCATAATCTATAAAAATACTGTCATTATCTTGTTCCCATCTATTATATTGTTTTTGGTATAACGTAGTTATCCATTCATTAGTTTCAATATATTCTTGAGTATACTCCTTCATTTCAATAAGCTCATTCCGAAGCCCTACTAGATTGTCTATGTTATTACCCCGATCATCAAATTCACCTCCTTGTTTCTCAACAGAAAATGACACTAAGACACCAAAAAACACAATCAAAAATTCAACAAAACCCTTTTTTAATCGATCGTAAAAATCCCTAAGAGAAAATCTTTCTCCAACTGTAAAGAGCCGAATAAACCAATTGAGTTCATTACGTTTTTTTTTATCTTCAGCCATAAATTACATAGTTCGTGCGCAGAATATTAGAATATTTATTACTCCAAAGATACAAAAGACTTCTTCTCATCAAAGATTTCCCCTACAAGGCTTACTAAATAATGTTCAATGCGCTTTTTAAAGTCTTGATCGACAAGTGCGGTATTAGCCTCTTTGGGGAGGTCTTTACGGTTTAATGCAAGAACACAGGCCTTGGGCTTTTTAAGGGAAATAATCCCTAACTCAACTTCTGGAGAAGTCTTATATGCCCATGCATAAAGCAAGAGTTGAAACAAAGGGAGTTTTTTATATTCACCAACAAAACCTTCCCAATCTGCCCAAGATAATTTGCTAGATTCAACATTTCCAGTCTTATAATCGATTAATCTTGTTACGCCATTGAATTGATCCACCCGGTCTATTTTGCCACTTACATTTACTTCAAAAGGGAAAAATGTTGGTCGCAAGGGCCTATTAAAAGGTAATTCAAGTGCGCAAATAATTAATTCATTCCCTTGCTTTACAAGGGCTCTTTCCTGTGCTAAAAACTGCTCAACACTTCTTTCATAGGCTTTTAAAATCAAGTGATTTTCTCCTCTAGGGACAGGCATTGTGGGATAGGCCTTTTGATAATGATCAAGCATTAAAGTGGGTAAGGCTGCAAGCATTTTATCATAGAAAGCCAACTGCATAGGCTGTCCAATATATGGAGTGTATAAATCTTCTAGACAATCGTGAACTAAGGTTCCTCTTTGCAAATCTGAGAGTGTTTTTGCAGGGGTAAGTTCTTCTTTAACCTTTAATAAATAACGGTTGTAAAATGCAATGGGATCATAGAGATAATTTCCCAGAGAAGTAGGCGAAAACCCTTTTAAAGCAAGCTGTTTTAACTGTTCGATCATAAAAGGAGTTTTGTCAATCCTTGTCTCACTAATTGAAGGAGATGCAAACATTGTATTGTATTGTCGATCACTAAACTGGTGTTGCGGAAGCTTACTGAAATTTAACTGACGAATAAACCTACTTTTTTCTCCTGCGTTAAGCCCTTCACTTTTAGAATTATAGAGTAAATGAATATTTCTTGCCCTTTGTAGCAAACGATAAAAGTGATAGGTATAGATGGCGTCATTCTCTAAAAAAGTGGGCAAGCCAAATTGTTTTTTCATAGCAAATGGGAAAAAGCTTTGATCGTTTTTACCCACTGGCAATACCCCTTCGTTCACATTGGTAATAAGCAGATGATCAAAATCTAATCCCCTGGACTCTAACATCCCCATAATTTGAACCCCCTGAATAGGATCACCACTAAAATCCAGGGTTTGGAGCGAGAGACTTTCTTGAAATAAGAAAGAAAATGCTTTAACTTCAATGGGAAAGGATGCCGCTTCTACTTGAACTTTAAGCTGAAGTAAAACTTTCTTGAATATGCCCATTACTGCTACACTAAAGTACTCTTTTTGTCGAAAAAAGTCTGCTTCAAAGAATTGCACCAGTAAGATTAATTGATCATTTAATTTCTTGACGTCCCCCTCAGTTGAATTAAAAACACACCTTCCATAGTCACTTTCTAACATAGGAGATATTTCTTCTAGCCCAACCCATGGGTAGAAATTTTCTTTTAATGCATTAATACATTTTTTCAGGCCAGAAGACGGTTTGGTTAAATGCGCCATTAATGGCGGAAAAGACAATAATTGTAAAGTAGCTTTTCTTTCTAATCCCTCTTCAGTAGCGCTAGAGTGAAGGTCAATCAATGTTTTAAAGAACCCACTAATGGGCAATTGCTGTATCGCATAGCCCATGGTGACATTCCATTGAGATAAATCAGACGGTAATGCAGACAATACAGGTAACAAAAGATTTTCATTCCCCAGCACAACAGCAATACTTCCATTCAAGTCTTTATGTTGCTGAAGAAATTCATGAACATACTGTGCCTGTTCAATATTTCCAGCAAAACCAATGGCTTGAATATTCTTCTCTTTCAAAAATGAGCTTTCGGTATAGCTTTGTGGGTTTTGACGATAGTACTTCCAGTCTTGTTGATAAGAACGAATAAAACGACCAGCAGCATGTATTTTATCTTCATAAAAGGCCTGGTCTAAATCCCATAAAACTTCTCCTTTATTCTTTGCTAAAAACTCTTGAATTAAATCCTGTTCTGCCTGATTTAAAGCATTAAAGCCAATGAAATAATGTGTCTTAGTCGTATGACTCAAATAGATTTCTAAAGCGTCTAAAGCATCTTGATAAAGCATTCCTAGTGTTGCCCATTGGTGGTCTTGTAACAGGGATTGAAAGTCTTGATATATAGGGTAAATTTGTTCCCAAAAAACAGCGGGAAAGGATTGTTTATTCTCTGGTAAATTAAACCCTTCTAATTGATAAAATTCGCCTAAATTTTCTAGACTGTCTTTTGGATTAACTCGATAAGCGTCAAGGTCATTAAAGTCTTTTAATAAGCGTGTCCCCCACTGCATAAAACGGGTGAAATCATCTTGAGATTCTTTTGGGATATTTTTTTTATACGCCTCAAAGAGGTGGAATAATTGATGGGTTTCATTGGCTTTTTTTAAAGAAGAAAGGTGCTCTATAAAAGATTCTATACTAAAGATTTCTGGTGCAAATTGTGGTGTTTCAAGTGCTTCAATTAGATAATGTTGCAAGAAAACCCCTGCCCTTTTACTGGGAAGTATAATGACCATTTGTTGCAAATCTTTGTGTTTGCTCAAAAGGGTCTGAATGCTTTGTTTTAAAAAGGGCGTCACCAAAATTGTATTGATTTATTAAATTAAGAAAAAGCAGGAACTCTGATAGAAATTAGATAAAAAAAAATGCCTTGGTTTCCCAAGGCATTGATAAGTTAAGTTAAAGAAGCTTTATTTTCCTACAGCAAATTGAACGCGTCGGTTACTTTTTCTTCCTTTAGCGGTGTTATTGTCACCAATAGGTCTTTCTTCTCCAAATGCAGCAGTTGAAACGCGATTAGCATCGGCACCTGCAGCAACTAACGCAGCTTGTACAGCATCTGCACGCTCTTGCGAAAGTTTTTGGTTGTAACCTTTACTACCATCGCTTGAAGCATGACCTTCTACAATAAAACTATAGGTTGGATAGCTGTCTAAAATACCTTTGATTTTAGTCACAACAGCAGCAGAATCTTCCCCAATAATTTCAGCAGATTCAGCTTTAAAGCGAATCATAGAACCTTCTTCGTTAAGGGTTGCAATTACATCTTGTGGCAACTCTGGGCAACCATTGTTAGCTGCTATACCTGCAAGTTCTGGGCAAGCATCGTCTTTATCTGCAACTCCGTCACCATCAGCGTCTGGCCATGGGCAACCGTTGTTTTCAGCTGGACCAGCTACTTCTGGACAAGCGTCATCTTTGTCGTTGATACCATCTGCATCTGTATCTGGGCATCCACCCATTTCTGCAGAACCTGGACTGTTAGGGCAAGCGTCTTCGATATCAGATAGACCATCTCCATCTGAGTCTGGGCATCCGTTCATTTCTTTAGAACCTGCACGTTTTGGGCAAGCATCTTCACTATCTATAATTCCATCTCCATCAGTATCAGGGCATCCTTGAAACTCTTCAAGACCAGCAACTTCTGGACAAGCATCGAATTTGTCATATACACCATCACCGTCTGTATCAATACCACCAAATTTGATATTCAAACCTAATTGATGTTGAAAGAGAGCTAAACCTCCTAATTCAAAAGCATCTTTATAGCTTACTTGGTAAGATAATCCAAGGTTATCATTTGCCCAGTAAGCAAGGCCAGCTCCAAGGGTGAATTGGAAAGAGCCTTCATCGTCTAGAAAAACATATCCACCACCAACTTCGGTGAAAGGTTCCCATGTAGCGCTTTTGTTAGCATAAGAATTTTTCAATACAAGATCAAAAGACTTGTATAATTTTTCATTAAGAGACTCATCTCCTCCAAAATTGTCAATTTTGTTAAAACTTAAGCGGCTCGCTAAAGAGAATTTTTCGGTAATATTTCTACTCAAACCAATTGTGGTGATTGCTCGGAGAGTGTTCCAGTTCTCTGTAGAGTAAAAGTTTTGGAAAAGATTCCCTGTATTTCCTACAGCTTTGCTTCCAGTTTTTCCGGTGGGATAGGTATCTATTGCATTTGTTGCAATTGTAACAACCCATGGATTATTTTCATCTTGAGCAAATGTCGTGTTTGAGATAAACATTGCAACAGCAATGAGTATATATCTACTTATAATTTTCATTTTTACGCTATTAGTTTGCCAAAAATAGTAGATATTGTTGAAGTTTCAAAGCATTTTAGCGGGTAATCTTAAACTTTTAGTTTAGGAAAGCGGAAGGACATTGATTGATTTTTTAGCCTTTAAATCAAGGTAAACCAAAAATTTATTTACTTTCTTTTGGGTGATTTTTTCAATCCACTTTGCATAAGCTTTCACTTGAAGAGCATGTTCTGGCTTTACTTTTCCGGTTTTATAATCAATCACATAAGCATCAACATCTCCTACTCCTACTCTGTCTGGTCGAAGAACTCCATGTTGCGGGACCAGTATCGCTTTTTCATTGAGTATCTTATAATCTCTTGTGTAAAAACGACTTAAGACTTCTGATTGCATCAAATCATTAAATAAAGACGCGAGCTTTATTTGCTCTTCTTGTGCTATTTCGCCCTGTAAATAAGCTTCTGTTAAGACGCTATCTATCTCTTCTTGATAATTTATCTTCCCCAGTAAATCATGAATTCGCAATCCTAATAAACGAGCGCTCTCAAGCTCCTCTGTTCTCGACATTTGCAAAACGAGCTTTTGCTCATAAGGATAGACGGTCGAACTTTGCACAGTTTCTCCTTGATTATTCAAAGCTTTTTTTGCTTTAATTGATTGATCAAGACGGTTACCCCATTCATAAATCAATTGATTCTCCTGTTGAATTTCAGCATTGGGGGAAAGTTCCATTAGAACATTGACATAGCTTTCTTTTTCCTTGTTATTATCACTGGCATAAAGATAGAGTTGTTGACTTGCCCTTGTTGTGGCGACATAAAAAACATTCCATGCATCCATTTCGTCTTCCTGCCTTTTTTGGTGATAGGCTTTTTCTCCTTTTTCCCCATAATTCAATAATCTTTTTGAATAACCCACCCAGGCTAAAGGAAATTTATCTCCTAAAAGGGATTGGGGAGACAACCATACTTTTTCTTGATGATTTGAATGGATTAAACTATCTGCATAAGGAAAAAAAACGATAGGAAATTCTAACCCTTTAGCTTGATGGATGGTGAGGATTTTTATCCCTAAACTGTTGTCTGGAATAGTTAGGCTTTGGGTTGCTCTTTTCTTTTCCCAAAACTGTAAAAAAGAAAGTGTATCGGTTTGTTCATTTTGACTGAAATCAAAGGCCAAATCTAAAAACGCTTTTACATAAGGATTAACCATTTCTATTCCTGGAAATAAAAAACATGCTTTTTCAAAGACTGTCATCACAGCACGATGGTCAAAAAAGCTAAAATCAAATGAGATTTCTTCTGCTTTCCAAACTTGTTCAATATCCCTTGAAATATTGTTTATAAGAAATTGATGCAAGTCTTCTTTTCTTTCTTTTGTGGGATATAAAAAAGACAAGTGATCCTTTTTGATGGCTAGATCATTAGGGTTAAAATATAACTGAAGGAGGGAGGCTAGGAACTTTACTTGGGTATTTTCTTCTAATCGCAATGAATTGCTGGTGATGGTAGGAATTCCTGCATTAGACAAACCCTTCGCAATTAATTCTGCTTGTTTTTTCTTGCGCACTAGCACAACCATATCTAAAAAAGAATACCCTTGTTGTTTACATTGTTCAATGTCTTTGACAATACGTTTTGTGTAGGGATTCTCCTCAAAGACTTTTTCCTCTGGAAAAAAAGTTAATTTTACATAGCCCTCTTTATTTGAAAAAACGGCTTGCTGTGCACGTTCACCAAATAAAGTTTTATTTTCAGGGAATTCTAAATGCTCTGTTAAGCATTGATAAAGTGCATTATTAAAAATAACAATGCTTTGAGCACTTCTGTAATTTGTCGCTAAATGATTTACTTTTTTTTCGATTTGAAAGGGAGACCCTTCCTCAATCAAATCGATAAACTGATTGACATCCCCTCCGCGCCAGCGATAGATAGACTGTTTAGGATCTCCAACTAGTAAAAGGCTCCCACTGCGATTGTCTTCGTTTAAACTTATAAGGGCGGTTTCTATTAGCGGAATTAAATTCTTCCATTGCAAAGAAGAGGTGTCTTGAAACTCATCTAAAAAATAATGGCGGTAATTTTCTCCTAATCGCTCGTAGATATAAGGGCTTGGTTGCAATAAGATTTCTTTTGCGATTCGCTCATTAAAGGTGGACAGAAGAACTTTATTGGTCTCATTTTGATAAGCTTCTAGCTCTCGAGATAAAGAGGTCACAAGACTCAAGGGAATCCATTGCTTTTTAATATCCTTTATCAATTGCCACTGAAAAAACAAGTATAAGGCCTTTTCAAAATAGCCAATGATTTGCCCGCTTAAACGATCGATAATTTGCTGGACTTCACCATCGACTTTCTTGGGATAAAGCGGTTTACCTTCTTGCATGTTTTGATACAATTGCCCAGCATCGAACCCATCAAACGTTCCTTTTGATAATTTTAAAAAGCGATTATACAGGGTTTTACGATTAAAGTGAGCTGCTTCTAACCCGTGTTCTTTAAAAAATTTAAGTGCTGTTTCACCGATAGTTGTTAATTCGACAACAAGACTATTGTATTTGTACTGTAAAAATTCTTGTTGTTTTTTCCTTTCCGAGGGGCTTAAAAGGGCAATACGCTGAATCTGCGTTCTATCATTTTCGTTAAGCAGCAATTTTGCTGCATTAATGAGGTTTTTTTTTAATTCCCAACTCGTGGTGGCTTCATCGTCCATCTTTTCAAAAGTGAACTGTTCTAATATACCGGTAAGCTCTGGCGCTTCTCCCACCCTATCTAAGACTCGATCGACAATTTCTTCTAAAAAATCATCTACCTCTAGGGTAACATCAAAATTATAAGATAGTCCTAAATCTTTTGCAAACGTCCTTATCACCCGATGCGTAAAACTATCTAGTGTGATCACATCAAATGCAGCATAATCGTGAAGTATTATTTGCAAGCTCATCTTTGCCCTTTGCTGTAATTCTTGTGGTGAAATCTCAAGGGTTTCCAATAAGATCTTCCCCATAGGGTTTGGTTGATCTAAAACATCTTTAGCAGCTAAATCATGCAATTGCAACAGTATTCTATACTTCATTTCAAAGACCGCCTTGTTTGTAAAAGTCAAAGCTAACATCCGATTAAAGTTTTCGTCTGTGCGACTACTCAAAAGCTTAGTCAAGTACTGCTGAACCAATAAAAAGGTTTTCCCTGATCCTGCAGAGGCATTAAAAATTTGAAAAGGTGCTGGAATGTCCTGTATCATGATGATGCAATAAATGTAATTAATCTTTAGATTTGTACTATTAATGTTTTAAAAAAAAAGATATGGCTTTTGAATTACCACAACTTCCCTATGCTTATGATGCTTTAGAACCGCATATAGATGCGCGTACAATGGAAATCCATCACAGCAAACACCACAATGGATACACTAACAATCTAAACAATGCAATAGCAGGAACAGATTTAGAAGGGAAATCTATTGAATATATTTTAACCGGACTTGATATGAGCAATAGTGCTGTTCGCAATAATGGTGGTGGATTTTTCAATCACGCTCTTTTCTGGTCAACAATGGGCCCTAATGCAGGAGGCACTCCCTCTGGAGATTTAGCCGCCGCTATTGACGAGGCATTTGGCTCATTTGAAGCGTTTAAAGACGCTTTTAGTAAAGCCGCTGCAACACGTTTTGGTTCTGGCTGGGCATGGTTATGTGTTCAAAAAGGAGGAAAAGTAGAGGTTTGTTCTTCTGCTAATCAAGATAACCCCCTTATGCCTGGAGTTGGATGTGATGGCACTCCTATTTTAGGATTAGACGTATGGGAACACGCTTATTACCTCAACTATCAAAATAGACGTCCAGATTATATTGCGGCATTTTTTAATGTTGTCAACTGGGATGCGGTTAGTGCCCTATATGCTAAGCATGCATAAATTGCATCTTCAAGAAAATAAAGAGAGGGCTTATTGCCCTCTTTTTTTTGCTTCAAATTGAAGTAAAATAAAAAAGGAGGAATAAATTCCTCCTTTTTTGCCCCAAATCTTACCATGAACTTAACCTACTTATGTTCTGGTGATGTAAAAGTGCAATTTCTGGTTCAGCTGTACTAAAAAAATCGTTAAAATGCATTTTTAACCGATTAAGTGTTAATATGCCCTTTCCGATTTTCCCTCAAAAAAGTTCATGAAAGCTCTGTTTACAACGCGATTCCCACCTGGAGTCGGATAATCGCCAGTAAAATACCAATCCCCCTTATTTTCTGGACAAGATTGATGTAAGCCCTCCACCGTTTGGTAAATGATCTTTACTTCACATGAAATAGATTCATGGGTTAAAAGGGCTCCAATCTTAGCAGAAACTTCTTCTTGACTAAATGGATCGTATAAAGCCTTAACATGATTAATCGCCTCTGAATCCTTATTTTCAACGCTATCGATACAATTGTCATAAATCGCTTTTAGGGTTGTATCAAGCGTCCCTTTGTCTTTGTGTAAATCAAGTGCTGCTTGAAAAGCAATAAAATCCTCCAACTTAGCCATATCAATTCCATAACAATCTGGATAGCGAATTTGTGGAGCACTAGACACAACAATAATTTTCTTAGGCGAAAGACGATTAAGCATCGTCAATATACTTTGTTTTAAAGTTGTTCCTCTCACAATACTGTCATCTACAATCACGAGATTATCTGAAGATCTTACTACACCATAGGTAATATCATATACGTGTGCGACTAAATCATCTCGGCTATTATCTGCCGTAATAAAAGTTCTCAATTTAGCGTCTTTAATGGCAATCTTTTCAATTCGCGGACTTAAATTGAGTAAGTTTTTTAGCCTTGCTTTGTCCAATACATCACGGTCAAGTTCTTGACTAATTTGTGTTTGTAAGTGCTTTTGTGCAGCCCCAACTAAACCGTAAAAAGAAGTTTCGGCTGTGTTAGGGATATAAGAGAAAACCGTGTTTTTAAGATCATGTGCAATACTCTCTAGTACCTGCGGAAAAAGACGTTCTCCTAAACTTTTACGTTCTGTATAGATAGCCGCATCACTTCCTCTTGAAAAATAGATCCTTTCAAAAGAACAGGCTTTTTTCTCAAGTGGCTCTAAAACAGGATCAATAGATACTTTTCCTGATTTTTTAATAATTATCGCGTTTCCTGGGGTGAGTTCTTTGATGGTCTCAATGGGGACATTAAAAACAGTTTGTATCACAGGTCGTTCTGAAGCAACCACAACCATTTCATCATTTTCACAATAATAAGCTGGGCGAATTCCTGCTGGGTCTCTTAAAACAAAAGCATCACCGTGACCTATCATTCCTGCCATGGCATAACCGCCATCCCAGTTTTTTGCGGCCTTTCTCAATATCTTAGCGATGTTTAAACGCTCTGCAATTTGGGGAGAAGCTTCAAATTTATTAAAGCCTTCTTTTTTAAGCTTCTTGTATATTTTTGCTACTGCATCGTCTAAAAAGTGACCAATTTTTTCCATTACAGTAATGGTATCGGCCTTTTCTTTAGGGTGCTGCCCTAGTTCAATAAGGTTTTGAAATAGTTCATTGACATTCGTCATATTGAAATTCCCTGCTACAATGAGATTACGGTGCATCCAGTTATTTTGTCTTAAAAAAGGATGGACGCTTTCAATACTGTTCTTCCCAAAGGTTCCATAACGCACATGCCCTAGCATAAGCTCCCCTACATAAGGAACATTGTGCTTCAATAATTCTGCATCGTCGTTAAGTTCCGGACGCGCTTCAATTTCATCTTGAATACGATAACTAATTTGATTAAAAACATCTTGAATGGGTTGTTGAGCACTAGATCGAACCCGGCTAATGTACCTTTGCCCCGGCTCCATATTGTATTTAATGCTTGCAAAACCTGCCCCATCTTGGCCACGGTTATGCTGCTTTTCCATCATCAAATACATTTTATTAATCCCATAAAGAGCAGTCCCGTATTTCTCTTTATAATAAGATAATGGCTTCTTTAAGCGAATAAGGGCAATTCCACATTCGTGTTTTATGGCATCACTCATAAGCTAAGGGTATTATCAGTCCAATCAAAACTAGTTAGTTCTCTAAAACGTTGAATTCTTTCATTCAAGGCATCTGCCTTTACTCCTTCAATGGCCTTCACCCCAAATGCTTCAACAGTAAAAGAAGCGAAAACAGATCCCACTACAAGGGCTTGTTTAATAGTGTCAAAGTTGATTTCTTTTGCTTGCGCTAAAAAGCCTGCGAGTCCTCCAGCAAAGCTATCTCCAGCTCCTGTAGGGTCGACAACTTGATCAATAGGGTAAGCTGGGGCGATAAACACTTTTCCGTCGCCATAAAGCTGTGCGCCGTGCTCTCCCTTTTTAATGATCACATAACGCGGTCCCATCTGGTGTATTTTCTTTGCCGCTTTAGTAAGGGAAAAATTCCCTGTTAAAATCCTGGCTTCTTCATCGTTAATGGAGATTAAATTCACTCCAGCGATCACTTCATCTAAGATTTCTCTAAAGTGTTCCATCCAGAAATTCATTGAGTCGAGCAGGGTGAAATTATTGGGATTAGTCAATTGATCAAGAGCCATTTTTTGCACCCCTGGGTGTAAATTTCCTATCACAACGACTTCACTGTCTTTAAATTCTGCTGGAATCTGCGGAGAAAAGCTTTCTAATACATTTAATTGAGTATCTATGGTTGTTCTGGTGTTCATATCGTCGTGATAACGACCGCTCCAGAAAAAAGTTTTCCCTCCTTTAACTCGCTCAACTCCATCTGCATTGATCCCGAGGGAAGTTAATTTCTCTATATCAGAGGTGGCAAAATCGTCTCCTATGACAGAGACTAAACCGCAGCGATTAGAAAACTTTGATGATGCTAAAGCAATATATGTGGCCGCACCCCCTAAAATGCGATCTACTTTATGGTAAGGGGTTTCTATAGCGTCATAGGCCATGGTACCTACAACAAGTAATTTTTTACTCATATGCAAAAATAAACTTCTTTCTGCTTCTTTAAAAACAATTTGATTGCATTTCTATGCTTTTTGTGCCATTTGTTCATAATAAGTATCCTGTTCAATGGCCATCTCCTTTGCGGCTGTGACCGCTAACTGGTCGCAGCGTTCGTTTTGCGGGTGGTCATTATGTCCTTTTACCCATTGAAATTGAACATTATGTTGGGGATATATTTTAAGAAATCGCTTCCATAAATCAGGATTTTTCTTCCCCTTGAAGTTTTTCTTTTGCCACCCAAAGACCCATTTTTTATCTACGGCTTCAATAACATATTTTGAGTCAGAAATAACCAATACATCCATGGGATTTTTTTTGAGCTTTTCAAGTGCATCAATTACTGCCCATAATTCCATCCTATTATTTGTTGTGTATTTAAAGCCCCTAGAGAATTCTTTAATATATCCTTTCCCCACCCATTCTATAATGATACCATATCCGCCTGGACCTGGGTTTCCCAGGGCAGAACCGTCGGTGTAAATATGTATTTCTGGCATTTAACTTAAGAGTTGTTCTATTGCTTTAGGAAAGTACGCATATTCGAGTTGCTGCACTTTTGCCCCTATATCACTGGGAGTGTCTTGCGAGTCAAGGGTGACGGCTTTTTGTAAAATTACTCCCCCCTCATCATAATGTTCATTAACATAGTGAATGGTTATTCCGCTTTTGGTTTCCCCTGCTGCTTTTACAGCTTTGTGAACGTGCATCCCATACATCCCTTTGCCTCCATATTTAGGTAATAATGCTGGATGAATATTGATTATTTTATTAGGATAGCCTTTGACTAAACTAGGAGGAATTTTTTTAAGATAACCCGCTAGTACTATAAGATCTGGCTGATATTCTTTCATATAGTCTTCTAGGGTGAGATCGTTACTAGCGTCAAACCATTGACATTGGACTCCCAACGCATTAACTCTGTCATAGACTCCTGCTTCTTTTCTGTTACACAAAACGCTATGCACTTTAATATTATCGTGTTTATCAAAATACTGAATGATATTTTGAGCATTTGTACCCCCACCAGAGGCTAAAATGATAATTTTTTTACCCATATCTATAAAAGTCAAAATTAACGCTAAATCCCATAAATAGCAAGGATTTACAGCGGATTAAACGATTTGAAAAAAGCATAAAAAAGCATTTTAACTTCTTTAAAACATTCTAAGCTATAAAGTTTTTATATTTTTGCTGTCAAACAAAACTAAAACCATTTGTAATATGTCTGACATTGCATCAAGAGTTAAAGCTATAATTGTAGATAAATTAGGCGTTGACGAAAACGAAGTTGTAACAGAAGCAAGCTTTACTAACGATCTAGGGGCTGACTCTCTAGATACAGTTGAATTAATTATGGAGTTCGAAAAAGAATTCGATATCCAAATCCCAGATGACCAAGCAGAGAACATTGCCACTGTAGGTCAAGCTATCCAATACATAGAACAAGCCAATTAAAA
>JAKMGK010000047.1 GCA_022424955.1 Flavobacteriaceae bacterium | reverse complement strand
TTTTTTAGCATACAAATAATTAAATAAAGCCGTACGAAGACCACCTATATGTAATGGTCCTGTGGGACTGGGAGCAAATCGAACTCTTTCCATTAAGAATATTTTTTACAAAGATACATGCATTGACTCACATCTGCATCTTTCTACTTTGGCTATATTTGCACAGTTTATGATTTATTTTAATAATATACCAAAGGATTATTATTCCGATGTTGTTTTCTCTAATTGGCTGGAAGCATTGGCTATATCTTATGGTGTTAAGATTAACAATTTACAGTACAATTTTGTTAGTGAATCAATCTTACTACAAATGAATCAAGACTATTTAAAGCACGATACCCACACAGACATTATTACTTTTTCTTACGTTGTTGCACCCGCCGTAGAAGCCGAAATATTTATTTCAATCGATCGTATGCGTGAAAATGCTATTTTACACCACGAAACCATTGAAAATGAGATGCTTAGATTGCTGTCACACGGCTTTCTTCACTCAATTGGTTACAAAGACGCTAGTAAAGAAGAAAAATCACTTATGACTGCCGAAGAAAATAGATGTATTAAGACGTTCCACGTGAAACAAGATAAAGATGTTTGAAGAAAGATATGATGTGATTGTTGTTGGAGGAGGTCACGCAGGTGCTGAAGCTGCTGCGGCAGCCGCAAACATGGGAAGTAAGACCTTATTGGTGACCATGAACTTGCAGAATATTGCCCAAATGTCTTGTAACCCCGCTATGGGAGGTATTGCTAAAGGCCAAATTATTTGCGAAATAGATGCCATGGGAGGCTATAGTGGAATTGTTTCCGATAAGTCTGCGATCCAATTTAAGATGCTTAACCGTTCTAAGGGTCCTGCTATGTGGAGTCCACGTGTCCAATCTGATCGAATGCTTTTCGCGCAGACTTGGCGTGATATGCTTGAACAAACTTCTTTGCTTGACTTCTATCAAGAAATGGTAACCGATCTCATTTTTGAGCAAGATCAAATCGCGGGAGTGATTACAAGTACAGGAATTAAAATATATGCCCAATCTGTCGTGCTTACCAATGGAACTTTTCTGAATGGATTGATCCATATAGGAGAGAAAAACTTTGGTGGCGGTCGAGCAGGCGAAAGCGCCTCTAAAGGCCTAACCGCTACTTTACAACAGCGCGGTTTTGAATCTGGCAGAATGAAAACAGGAACTCCTCCCCGAGTAGATGGTCGTTCATTAGACTTTTCAAAAATGGAAGAGCAACCTGGTGATGATGATCCAGATAAGTTCTCTTATTCAAGCCTAACGCAACCACTTACGAAACAACGCTCCTGTCATATCACCTATACTTCAGAAGATGTTCATGATACCTTAAGAACAGGATTCGACCGCTCACCCATGTTTAACGGATCCATAAAAAGCACAGGGCCGCGTTATTGTCCTTCTATTGAAGACAAAATAAATCGCTTTGCAGACAAGAACAGGCATCAAATCTTTGTTGAGCCCGAAGGATGGAATACGATTGAATATTATATCAATGGTTTTTCTACTTCTTTACCCCAAGACGTGCAGTTTGAAGCCTTAAAAAAAGTAAAAGGTTTTGAGCAGGTGAAGTTTTTCCGCGCAGGCTATGCGATTGAATATGATTATTTCCCTCCTACTCAATTAACCCATAGTCTAGAAACAAAACTCGTTAAAGGTTTGTTCTTCGCTGGTCAAATTAATGGCACCACAGGATACGAAGAAGCTGCTGCCCAAGGAATGATGGCTGGAATAAATGCGCACCTTTATCACAAAGGCGAAGATAGATTTATCCTTCAACGAAATGAAGCCTATATTGGCGTTTTGATTGACGATCTTATCACCAAAGGAACAGAAGAGCCCTATCGAATGTTTACCAGTCGTGCAGAATACCGCACCTTATTAAGGCAAGACAATGCAGATTTTCGATTAACAGAAAAGGCCTATTATCTAGGTCTAGCCAAAGAAGATCGTTTACAAGCGGTGCATTTAAAATCAACTCAAACCCAAGCATTGAAATCCTACTATGAAAAAACGAGTATTTCACCAGAAGAGGCGAACTCTTTCTTAACAGAACAAAACTCCTCTCCCATTAAGCAATCGGATAAGATGGCTAAAATCTATTCTCGTCCAAACATTACGCGTAAGGAAATGTGTTCTGTCCCCAAGGTAGCATCTTATATTAAGGAACAGGGCTTTTCAAAATCTGTGCAAGAGCAAGTTGAAATTCAAATTAAATATGCGGGTTATATAGAGAAAGAAAAACTTAACGCAGACAAATTAAATCGTTTAGAAGCGGTTAAAATTCCTTCTGATTTTGATTATCATGTCTTAGCGTCCTTATCACATGAAGCGAAAGAGAAATTAAGCAATATCCAGCCGCAAACTATTTCTCAAGCGTCTAGAATTAGCGGGATTAACCCCAGTGATATATCTGTCTTATTGGTTAAATTAGGGCGATAATGTTTCACGTGGAACCAAAAGCATCTCCTATAGTTCTGGCCAAAACCAAAGATTGTCTGGTTACAGGAGATTCTTTTGAGGTCCATCTAGACCCGCAAACTCAGATTGCAGAAACTGTCCCAACGCCTTCTTCAGAAAAATTGGCGCAATATTACGACTCTTCAGAATATATTTCTCACGGGAACCAAAAGCGAGGATGGATAGATCATCTTTATGCTTTTGTCCAGCGCATTATGCTTAAGCAAAAAGAACGATGGTTGTCAAAGTATGTAAAAGAAAGTAAAAGCTATCTGGATTTTGGTTGTGGGACAGGGGCGCTTATTCATCATCTCAACAAGAACAACTGGGTTGCTTGTGGCGTTGAGCCTAGTGAGAAAGCCCGGAATTTTTCGTCGGTTACAGATTGTTTATATCCTAGTTTAGCCACGCTTCCTCAATCAAACTTTGATATTATCGCGCTCTGGCACGTGTTAGAGCATTTACCCGATCCAGCGTCTTCTCTTAAAGAGTTTCATGCGCAATTAAAACAAGAAGGCTATTTGTTTTTAGCTTTGCCTAATTTTAATTCTTTTGATGCTAACCACTATAAAGATTATTGGGCTGCCTATGATGTGCCCAGACACCTTTGGCATTTCTCTGCCCAAGGAATCAAACAGCTTTGTGATCAATGTGGCTTTGAGTTAGTAGCGTCTAAAGGATTATTGTTCGACGCATTCTATGTAAGCTACCTTTCTGAACAACATCAAAAAAGCAAAGCAGCCTTTATAAAAGGAATATGTGTTGGATTATGGTCTAATTTAAAAGCTTGTTTTTCAAAAGAACACTCTTCAAAGCTTTACATCTTTAAAAAGAAAGCTTAAGCTTCTTTAATATTGAGAAGACGACTCAGTTCCAGACAAAAGTCAGAGAATAATATCTTCCCATTGGCATTTCTTTCCACCGCATAAATAGACTCCTCAAAAAGACAAATAAGGGAAGAAGCATTTTTACTGTGTACAAACGGCGCAAACTTCTCAAGAGAAAAGGCGTTTTTTGGCTGGTAAGTAACAATCTCGGCACTTTGATATGACAATAGTAGTGCCTGACGAATAAAAGAAAGACCAAAATGTAGAAACTGCTTCTGTAAAGGGCGCCCCATTTGTCCCATACGATTGGCCCATTGCATTAGCTCAATTCCAATGGCTTTATTCCCTATCGCTCTGAACGAACAGCGCAAGCATTCAATTAAGAGGGCTTCCAGTTCTTTAATTTGATCAGAAGAAGAAAGTAAAGCTTTTGCAACAGCCCAATTTCCTTCTGCTTCAATGGCAAAGTTTTTTGCTTCATTGGCCGTAGCCCCTTCTTTTATTAGAGCAGCTTCAATTATAGTGGGTTGGAGAGGCGGTAAAGGCAGCATTTGACATCTGGATTGAATCGTAGTGATCAGATCATCCGCATTTGTTACGATTAAAATAAAGTAGGTATTTGCCGGCGGCTCTTCGATGAGCTTTAATAATTTATTTGCGGCATTAATATTTAAGCGATCTACCCCCCACAAAATGCAAACCTTGTTTTTTCCTAAAAAGGCTTTTAGAGACAATGCCTTAAAAAGTGCTTCTGTTTCTTCAACACTAATATTTCCTTGTTTGTTTTCTGACCCAATTCGCAGTAACCAATCTGATAAAGGGCTGTAAAGATCACTTTGGATAAATCCTATCCAATCTTCTCTATAATCTTTACACATGGGCTTATTTTTTACATTTGCTGATGTACTTACGGGGTAAATACAGTGTAAATCAGGATGTTGCAATGCTTTTTCGCGAGAATCGGGTATTTCGTCCCACAGTAAGGAAAGTGCGCATTCAAGCCCAAGAGCGAGACCGCCTCTTCCGCCCTGATCAATAAAACACTGAGCATGAGGAACTTGACCCTTTTCAAAAGCATTTTTAAGGGCAAATTTTACACTTTCTTGACCTAAACTGTGAGTAAATTGCATCCTCAAAGATAATTCTTTCCTCTTTTAATTTTTCAAGATCTAAAATTAAACCTTCCTTCTAAAAAATTAATATAGCTACCTTTGCCAAAATTTGATTTTATGACTACAGTAAACCAATTAGACTTAAAGAACAAAAAAGCGATTATTCGTGTTGACTTCAATGTCCCGCTTAATGATGCTCATCAAGTAACAGATAATACCAGAATCGTTGCGGCTAAACCCACCATAGATGCTGTCCTTTCTGCAGGTGGTAGCTGTATTTTAATGTCTCATTTAGGTCGCCCAAAAGGAGTTACACCAGAGCTTTCTTTACAACATATTATCTCTGCTGTAGAAGAAGTGTTGGGCCACAAAGTCATTTTTGCACAAGACAGTATAGGTGAGGACGCTCAATCAAAAGCAGCAGCCCTTAAACCGGGTGAAATACTATTACTAGAAAACCTGCGTTTTCACGCAGAAGAAACTGCTGGAGACGAAGGCTTTGCAAAAGCACTTGCCAGTCTAGCAGATGTTTATATTAACGATGCCTTTGGAACAGCTCACCGCGCTCACGTTTCAACAACAATTATTGCACAATACTTTGATCAAAATAAAGCAGTGGGTAACCTGCTTGAACAAGAGATTATCGCCATTGATAAGGTTTTAAAAACAGGCGAAAAACCTGTTTTAGCCATCTTAGGCGGATCGAAAGTATCCTCTAAAATTACGATCATTGAAAATATTTTGGACAAAGTGGATCACCTTATTATAGGCGGAGGAATGGCCTATACTTTTGTAAAAGCAAAAGGGGGAAAAGTTGGGAATTCTATTTGTGAAGGTGATTACTTGGAGTATACCCTTGAATTATTAGAAAAGGCAAAAGCGAAAAACGTCCAAATTCACCTCCCTGTAGATGTAATTGCTACAACAGACTTCTCTAATGACAAAGAGCGTAAAACAATGAATATTAATGAGATAGAAGACGGATGGGAAGGCCTAGACGCCGGCCCAATTTCACTTCAAAACTTTGAAAATGTTGTTTTAGAAAGCAAAACGATTTTATGGAATGGACCCTTAGGCGTATTTGAGTTCTCTAATTTTGCGAACGGGACGATTAAATTAGGCACATTTATTGCGCAAAGTACCACAGCTGGAGCATTCTCTCTTGTAGGCGGTGGAGATTCTGTCGCCGCAGTAAAACAATTTGGCTTCGCCGATAAGGTAAGTTATGTTTCTACTGGCGGTGGGGCAATGCTCGAAAGTCTAGAAGGAAAGATCCTTCCTGGAATTGCTGCATTAAAAGCATAAATTATGAAAAAAACGCTCTTCTTTCTTACAGTTCTTTTATTGTTTTCTTGTGAAACAAAAAAGCAAAAAGCCTTTGTTCCTGATTCTAGTGGAAACATCAATCACCTTACGGTGGTCATGAAAAAAAGCTCATGGAACGGAAGTCTAGGAGAGACCGTTAGAAATGAAATCGCCACCGTATATGAAGGACTACCTTTAGACGAGCCAAGATTTACAATTCGTCATTTGGTACCAGAGGCTTTTACGGGTTTTGGGCGTCATGGAAGAAATATTATTTGGTTTAGAAAAGACAGCCTTAACAACTTTCAACTCATTCAAAATCAATTTGCTCGCCCACAAATATTGGCCATTGCTCAAGGAGAAGACGAAGAGGTTATGGCGGAATATATTCGACAAAACGCATCCTTGTTAATTGAAACATTTCAGGAAAATGAACGAAAAGAGAAGGTGCGAAGAATTAAGAAATCATTGACTAAAGACAAGGATTTACAGCAAAAGTTCAATGTAGAACTAAGCTATCCTTCTGCCTATTCAACCGCAAAGGACAGCCTCAATTTCCTCTGGATTGAAAAGCCCATTCAAAAAGGAAGCATGAATTTGATTGCATATTCTTTACCCCAAAAAGCGTTTGATAAACCCTCTTTAAAAAGAGTAATTGAAATAAGGGATTCTGTGGGGAAAGATCACATTCCTGGACGTTTACCGAACAGCCATATGATTACAGAAGCAGCCTATCTACCCTATTTCTACAAAACTACGCTAGCAGGTCAAAAGGCTTTTTTAACCAAAGGGATGTGGGAAGTTAAAAAGGATTTTATGGCAGGACCATTTATTAATTATATGGTACAAGATAGTGTAACCAAGAACTGGATTGTCGTTGAAGGCTTTGCCTTTGCCCCTTCGGTCTCAAAGCGAGACTATATGTTTGAACTCAACAGTATATTATCTACTTTAAAGTTCACAAGGGGGGAGTAATTTATTCCTCTTTTTTAGCCTGCTCTTCCTCTTCTTCCTTAGTCGCTTTTTTGAATTCTTTGATTCCGCTACCAAGGCCCCGCATTAATTCTGGAATTTTCCTACCTCCAAAAAGAAGTAATACGATAATAAAGATTAATAAGACTTGCTGTGGGCTAATTGCCCCGAAAAAAATCGATGCACTTATCATAAAGTATGCTTTTGAGCAAATGTAAACAATATTTTAACGCCTCTAAAGTGATTTGATGAGATAAAGGCAGAATTATTCCCACAAGGAATTTCTATATTTGTGAAGGATGAAAAAAGAAACTAGTCGACGTAAAAGAATCAAGAAAAAATTACTGAGCCGCTATCGCTTAGTTATACTCAATGAAGAAACTTTTGAAGAACAACTTTACTTTCGTCTCACTCGCCTGAACGTTATCATAATTTCTACCTTTATTTTTACGCTTTTGTTTACGGGAACCATCGCATTAGTTTCTTATACACCTATCAAAGAATACATTCCTGGATATGCCTCAACCAAAATGCGAAAACAGTCTGCAGAAAACGCTTTTAAACTAGACTCATTGTTCAATGCTTATCGACAGTCAAATCAACAATTAAGTGCTATTCGAAAGGTTTTAACAGGAGAAGTTGATATAGAAGAATTAAAAGAAGACAGCCTTTACCTAGAGAATCAAAACAGTCTCAATTTAGAAATATCAAAGCGCAGTGAACAAGATTCTCTATTGCGCTCCCTTGTGGAACAAGAAGACAAGTATTCTGTTGCATTAACAGCGAATAGTAAGGTTGATTTTGTGCTTTATCCCCCCGCAACAGGAAGCCTCTCTCAAGCTTTTGATCCTGTAAACAAGCATTATGCAGTAGATGTTGTTTTAAATGAAAACGCCCCCATTAAAGCAGTTGCAGAAGGGACTGTTATTTTTTCAGAATGGACTGCAGACACAGGCTATGTTATTATTATTGAGCATCCTTATGGCCTATTATCTGCCTATAAACACAATGCAGTATTAAGTAAAACACAAGGAGAAACCGTTGCTGCAGGAGAAGTAATAGCCACCGCTGGAAACACGGGGGAATATTCTACTGGATATCACTTACACTTTGAATTATGGAGTGATGGTTTCCCAATGAATCCAGAAAATTTTATTGATTTTTCAGAAAACTAAGCATGAAACAATTTGCCGCAAAGCTCTTTGCTCGATATATCGTTAATAAGAACAAGCGTTGGAAAGAAAACCCAATTGCTGCCCAAAAGCAAACGTTTCAATTGTTAGTTGAACAAGCCCGCAATACTCGCTTTGGTCAAGACCACGACTTTGAGCAAATTATTGATTATGAAACCTTTAAAGCAAAGGTTCCCGTTCGTGATTATGAAGGGCATAGACCCTATGTAGATCGAATTATTGCAGGAGAGAAAGACGTCCTTTGGCCCGGTGTTCCGCTGTATCTTTCAAAAACAAGCGGTACTACTTCTGGAGCAAAATATATCCCCATTAGTAAAGCATCCATGCCTACTCACATTAATGCAGCAAGAGACGCATTGCTAACCTATATTCATCAAACAGGGAAGACGGAGTTTTTAAGCGGGAAACAAATCTTTTTACAAGGCAACCCCACTTTAGAAGAAAAAGGAGGCATTGCTTTGGGGCGCCTATCCGGGATTGTAGCTCATTATGTACCCTCTTATTTGCAGGTGAGTAGAATGCCTAGCTGGGAGACCAATTGTATCGAAGATTGGGAAGAAAAAGTAGATGCAGTCATTAAAGAAACCCTCCCTGAAAAAATGACTTTAATCGGCGGGATCCCTTCGTGGGTGCAAATGTATTTTGAAAAAATCAATGCCATTAAAGGGACAACAGTAAGTGATGTTTTTTCTGACTTTTCTCTTTTTGTTTACGGCGGAGTAAACTTTGAACCTTATCGTTCTGTGTTTAAAAAATTAATTGGAAAACAAGTAGACACCATAGAGCTTTTTCCTGCTTCTGAAGGCTTTTTTGCCTATCAAGATCAGCAAAACAAAGAGGGATTACTGCTTTTACTTAACAATGGGATTTTCTATGAATTTATTCCTGTAGATTGTTTTGGAGAAGAAAACCCACCGCGTTATTCTTTAGCAGAAGTAGAAGTAGGAGTTAACTATGTTTTAATTTTATCTACTACTGCCGGTTTATGGGCCTATAATATTGGGGACACCGTCCGCTTTGTATCAAAAGACCCCTATCGTCTTGTGGTTACTGGGAGAGTGAAACATTTTATTTCAGCCTTTGGCGAACACGTGATAGGGAAAGAAGTAGAAACAGCGCTCAAAGAAGCGACGGCAGCTACAGACATTCAAATCAAAGAATTTACTGTGGCGCCCCAGGTTAACCCAACTCAAGGACTACCCTATCACGAGTGGTTGATTGAGTTTGATGTCCCCCCACAAGATCAGTCTGCTTTTGAAAAGAAGTTAGACGCTCAAATGGAAGCCCAAAACATCTACTATCAAGACTTGATTCAAGGGAATGTTTTGCGGAAATTAAAAGTAACAGCTGTCGTCAAAAATGGCTTTCAAGCTTATATGAAATCCATTGGCAAATTAGGGGGACAAAACAAAGTTCCACGACTTTCAAACGACCGTAAAATAGCCGACAAGTTGCACCAGATTAATCAAAATGGCGCCTAAGACAATTTTAATTACTGGAGGGCTAGGATTTATTGACGGGCATTTCGTTCATCAATATCGCCAGCACTACCCAGAGGTTAAAATCGTTGTTGTGGACAAGAACACCTATGCCGCAGATCGCAGTAGAATTACACCTTTTGAAGGGCAAGATAATTTTGTTTTTATCGAAGCAGATATAGCAGTTATGGAGAAAATGCACACCATTTTCCAGCAACATAAACCAACAGAGGTAATCAATTTTGCAGCAGAATCTCATGTTGATAACTCCATCAGTGGCCCGGCTCCTTTTTTAGCGCATTAGCAACAGAAAAAAAGATTAAATGAAATACGTTGTAATTATTCCTGCGCATAACGAAGCAAAACTGCTGCCCGGACTGCTAGAAAGTCTCTATTCGCAAAGTCTCCCCCCCCAAGAAATTATTTTAGTCAACGATCAATCTTCAGATAAGACAGAAGCAATTATGCAAGACTCAGTAAACCAAAACGCAAATACAACCTATCTCAACCACAGTTCTTCCAGCGACCACCTGCCCGGAGCAAAGGTGGTCAACGCGTTTAACTTTGGGTTAAATGCAATCAAAGGAGATTATGATTTTGTGGTCAAGCTAGATGCAGATTTAATCCTACCGATGGATTATTTTACTCGGATAGCCCAGGCCTTTGAAGATCCTCAAACAGGGGTGGCAGGAGGCTTCTGTTATGAAAAAAATGAGCAGGACGAATGGAAAAAAAACCACCCCATGCATCAAGACCATGTTCGTGGGGCGTTTAAGGCTTATCGCAAAAGCTGTTTTGAAGCCATGGGCGGACTGCGTTCTGCTATGGGCTGGGACACTGTTGACGAGCTTTTAGCGCGTTATCACGGCTTTTCTGTTAAAACCTTTGAAGAGCTTCATGTAAAACATTTAAGACCCATAGGGAGCCAGTATAAAACCCCTGCAGCCCAACGTCAAGGAAAAGCTTTTTATCAGATGCGTTATGGCGGGATATTAAGTTTTCTGGCTAGCCTTAAGAGTATAGTGAAAAAGCGTTCGGTCCTTTGGGGAGCGGGACTGTTCCTGGGATATTTAAAAGCCGCCTTTAGCGCAACCCCTTTTATGGTGACAAGAGAAGAAGGCCACTTTATTCGCGCCTATCGATGGGCACAAATAAAGAATCGATAAATGCCTTTTAAAAAAACAACCCATAAACAAGAGGTTGTTTATCTTTGTAGCGAAAATTAGCTTCATGAATATACTTATTATCGGCGGGGGCGGAAGAGAACATACCTTTGCCTGGAAAATCGCTCAAAGCCCACTGTGTAACCAACTATTTGTTGCTCCTGGAAACGCAGGAACTGCAGCTATTGCCACAAATCTAGCCTTAGGGGTAAACAATTTTGATGGAATTAAAGCAGCGGTAATTGAGCATAAAATCACCCTGGTGGTTGTGGGGCCAGAAGACCCTTTGGTCAATGGGATTCACGATTTCTTTTTAGCTGACGGTGATTTAAAGCATGTTGCAGTAATAGGACCGCAAAAAGAAGCGGCACGCCTTGAAGGAAGTAAAGAATTTGCGAAAGAATTTATGCAAGCCCAAAATATTCCTACGGCACAATATGCCAGTTTTACGGCAGCAACCCTTGCAGAAGGCTTAACTTTTTTAGAAGGGATGAAAGCGCCTTATGTTTTAAAAGCAGATGGCCTTGCCGCCGGAAAAGGGGTTTTAATTCTAGAAGACCTTCAGGAAGCGAAGAAGCAGTTGATAGAGATGCTAATCGAAGAAAAATTTGGCGCAGCTTCTACCACGGTTGTAATTGAAGAGTTTTTAGACGGGATTGAATTGTCCTGCTTTGTTTTAACCGATGGGAAAAACTTTGTCACCCTACCTATGGCAAAAGATTACAAGCGAATTGGAGAAGGAGACACTGGATTAAACACTGGTGGAATGGGCGCTATTTCTCCCGTTTCTTTTGTCACTCCAGCCTTTGAAGAAAAGATCCAGCAACGCATTGTTTTACCTACCATAGAAGGTTTTGAAAAAAGAAACCTCCCCTTTGTTGGCTTTGTCTTTATTGGTTTGATTAAGGTGGGCGATGACCCCTATGTTATTGAATACAATGTCCGAATGGGAGATCCAGAAACCGAAGTCGTCTTACCACGCGTTAAGAACGATCTCGTTGAGGTTTTACTCGCAACTGCAAAAGGAGAATTAGATAAAATCACTTTAGAAGAAGACCCGCGCGCAGCCATAACGGTTATGCTTGTTTCTGGGGGATATCCAGAAGCTTATGAAAAAGGAAAGAAAATGAAAGGCTTAGATCACCCAACAGAAAGTATTTTATTCCACGCTGGAACAAAATTAGCCGAAGGGCAGGTGCAAACCTCTGGCGGAAGAGTCCTTGCTGTTACTTCTTTTGGAAATAAGTATAGCGATGCCTTAAAAACATCCTATTCGACCATCAAAAATATTTCTTTTGACGGAATGAACTACAGAAAAGATCTAGGATTCGACCTATAAGAAAGAGTGAGCAGAAGGGTCTTTGTTCTCTTCTCCTCTATCGTTAAAGATTTTTAACTGGTTAATCCAGTAAACCATTGCGATAGAACCAATTAAAAGGAAAAAGAAGTTTACCCCATTAGCTAACCACCAATTACTTAATTCAAGCTTTGATAAAAATTGGTGAGGAACCAATAAAAGGTCTTCGAACAAACTTGCAATTGCACTAAAAAGATCTATCATTTTGAGAGGAGTTTTATTTACCTTGCAAAAATATGAAAAAACTTTGCAGAAGAGAAAGTTACAATGGTCAAAATTTTAGCGCTTTATCGCGCCTTTTCTGTTTCTTTTTTTGGTTGCTTGGGAGTATAATTTACGCACAGCAAAACCCTCTAAATGAAGTCATGGCGCTTGACTTACCAAAAATTAAAGCCGTTAGAGAGAATTTAGAAGATCACCAAGTTCAACTTCTATTGATTAACATAGAAGAAAGAAACCAATCCCTTGTTTTTAAAAGCTACCGTTACCAGCAAGAAGATTCTACTTATTTCTATCCGGCAAGCACTGTAAAACCCCCCGTTGCAGTATTGGCCTTGCAAAAAATAAAACAACTACAAGCCCGTGGAATTCCAATTACAAAAGACAGTCCATTTCATGTGATTGACCCCAAGACAGGCGAATATGTTCAAAAAACAGATAGCACCCAGTCTCAAAATCAATTGACCATCGCGCATCTAATTAAGAAAATATTTCTGGTCAGTGACAACGATGCTTATAATTATCTCTTTGACTTTTTAGGGAAAAAAACCATTGATCAAGAATTAAAACAACGCGGAATTAAGCACACTGCCATTCGGCATAAATTCCTGTTTGGCGCTGATAATGAGAATAGCTGGGAATATGTCTTTTTTGACCATCAAGACACCTTATATCATCAAAAAAGTCAGTATTCAGCCTCTCTTCTATCTTTAAATCTCAAAGAACAACAAAAAGGGAAAGCATACCTGTCTCAAGGGGAAATAGTTGAATCTCCCATGGATTTTAGTCAAAAGAACGGGATGGCTTTAAGCGCACAGCTTGAGCTATTGAAACGCATTGTGTTTCCAGAGGAGTTTACTCCAGAAGCACAATTTGATTTGTTTCAAGAAGACTTAGCCTTTTTACGTTATTGGATGAGTCGTTCTACTCTTGAAAGCGATATTGCGGCCTATGCCCCTCCAGAATATTATGACAGTTATGGGAAGTTTTTTCTCTATGGAGACACAAAAGGAGCCATGACCGATCAAGTGCGAATATACAATAAGGCAGGCTATGCTTATGGAACATTAACAGATATCGCTTATATTGAAGACAAAGCCAATAAACTCGCCTTTTTTCTAGCAGGAACCATTTTAGTGAATAAAAATGAAACGTTTAATAACGAAACTTATGAGCTTGAAGAAAAAGGGATTCCCTTTTTGGCAGAAGTGGGGAGACAGCTTTATCATAATTTAAAAAACAACAGACATTAATCGTGATATCTTCTATTTTTAAAAAATCGGGTGTGATGAGTTATTTACTCTCCTTGGCACTTTTAGCGGTGGCCGTTTATTCACAAGGAGAAACACAAGATGCACTTATCCTTATAACGGCTAAAAAAAATCACGCCTTATTCCTTTTAAGCTTGTGTATGCTTGCGGTGGATTGGAGCGTAAAGCAACGTTATTGGGCAACACAAGCTAATTATCACCTTTTTTTCTTTCCTTTTTTTATTTTGGCACTCCCAGTCGAAACATGGGGAAATTGGCTTTTGGTCTTTTTTTTCTTCCTGTGGATTACTTTTAATTATATCGTGGCCATTGATCAATCTGGCGGGATTATCACAAAGGTCTTCAATGCCTTTTTTTTCTTTTTTATTGGAGTGCTGTTTTTCCCACAAGGAATTCTCCTTCTCCCTTTGTTATGGCTTCTTTTATTGATTAAAAAATCCTTGACCCGGCAAAGCTTCATTCTTTCTTTAGTCCCTATTATCGCATTGTACCTTATAGAAGTAAGTGTTGTTTATTTTTTACCTAATAGCGTTTTAATCCCACCGTTCGATTTTTCAAAAATGGTCTTATCTCTTCCCTTAAAAGAAGGGTTCTATTCTAATTTGTGGTGGGGAACCATGCTTATTTTATCTCTTTTTGCGGTGTTAAAGCATTATATCGACATGGGGACAAGAAGCGCCTCTTATGGAGGGGGAATGATATGTTTATTTATTATGACTTTTATGGCTATTTTGTTTGGAGTATTTTTTCAAAGTCAAAGTAGTTTTGCCTGGACACTTTTTTTAATGACATTAACCGCTCTATCAACAAGATTGTTTGAAGGGATCAATCGATTGTGGTTAAGAGAAGCTTTTTTTTATGTAATAATCGCTCTCCTTTTGTTGGGGAAATACGGCTTCCCGTTTTAGTAAAATAAATGTATGAAAAAGCACATAGAATGATAAAAAAGCTTCATAGAACCGAAGAGTTAAAAACACTTCTTTACCGCCTCTTTTTAGCCTATATGTTTTTTAGCGTTAGTCGTGTTTTATTTCTTTACTATAATCTTGATTTAATCGAAGTAACGTCTTTTTCAGAAGGACTTTATCTGTGTTATTTAGGTTTGCGTTTTGACACAACAAGTATTGTATATCTTTCCTCATTGTTTGTTTTGATGAGTATTCTTCCAGGGACATTTGTTTTAGAGAAGATTTATCAAAAAGTAGCTAAGGGCATCTATTTTTTTGGCTTATCCCTTGGGATGTTTCTCAATTTTGTTGATATAGCTTACTATCGTTTTAACCTTATGCGACTCAACGCCAATTTATTCGAGTCAATCGAAAACGAAGTCAATAAAACTACCCTATTCTTCCACTTTCTTTCGACTTATTTTTACCTGGTTGTATTGTTTGCATTATTGCTCTTAGCGTGGAACTATTTTTATGACAAAAAACCTTTATCAACTCAAAAAATACAAGATAAAAAAGTCTATTATGTCGAGTCAGCGATTTTCTTTTTTCTTGTTATTGTGACTTGTATTGGAGGAGTTCGAGGCGGGAAGTTTTTAAATGCCACTCGTCCCATTGCAACCATTCACACGATGGAAAAAATAAAGAACCCGCAACACGCAGATATTTTGCTAAACAGTTCTTTTTCTATTTTTAGAACAATAGGAAAAACAGGAATCCAGCCAAAAAATCAATACAGTCCAGCAGAAGTTGAAGCCGCAACACAGCCGTTTAAACAATACACCAAATCTTTACAAGACAGCGATTCTC
>JAKMGK010000039.1 GCA_022424955.1 Flavobacteriaceae bacterium | reverse complement strand
GTATGGCATTTGACGCTACTTACGCCTCATCTTTCGGGCTTACAGGAATGGGAGTAGATGTTGCTCGGGTCTCAATCGCAAGTAATAATTTGGGTTATAGGAAGAGGTTATTGGCTACTTTATTTGTAGAACAACACTTTGATCTTTTTGATGGAGTATTAAAATTAACCCCAGGGGTTGCTATAAATTCTTATTCTGATTTTGGACTATTTGCTTATCCTGGTATCGATCTTGGACTTCATTTAAGTTCGCAGTGGCTGCTTTATGGAAATTTGGGGTACACTTACAGAATACCAACCTACACTGATCTTTTCTATGAAGATCGGACCACCCTTGGCAATCCAAATCTGAAGCCTGAGGAGGCTTTTTCTAAAGAGCTGGGCATACGCTATACCAGTCAAAAAATCCGTTTTTATGCTGCTTATTTTGACCGTAGAGCAACTAATTTAATTGACTATGTAAAACCTAACGAAACGGACTTATGGGGAGCTACTAATATTAGAGAACTAACCACTACAGGAACAGAGGTGGAATTTAGTGTCCCTTTTCGATTGAATAACAGCAAACAAAACATTCAGTTTGGTTACACTCATCTAGTTGATAACTTGGATACTGTTTCATTTGCTTTTTCACGATATAGTATCAACTCGTTAAAGCATCACGTGACCTTAAGATATAGTGCTCAGTTAACTGAAAAGCTAGGGACTTTTCTAGGTGTTAAACATGCACAACGTCCAGAAACAGCAGCTTATACGGTGATAGATTGGTCTTTAGATTGGCAATTAGCCTCTTTTGAATTAAGAGGATCAGTTAATAATCTTTTCAATGCATCATATTCAGAGACGAACTTGGTTCCCATGCCGGGAAGAAATCTACTGGTTTCTCTCAGTTACGGTTTTTAATCTACAGTTCTCTTAGCGCTTCATAAATTTTTTGGATTTCCCATCCTCGATACATCATATAGCTAAGAATTTTTTTCTTTTGAACAGGGAGAGGATAGGCTTTAACAGCTTCTTTTCGTTTCTCAAAAAGCACCCAAAAGGTAGTGTTGTATTCAGATTCAGGAATTTCTTTGAGTCCTAATTTGATATTGTATTCAGAAATTTGACGAGCTTTAAGCTCTCTTTTGACACGAAGTTTTCCCCACTTTTTAATTCGAAATTTTCCACGAGCAAAACTCTGTGCGAAGCGTGTTTCATTGAGGTAGTTGTTAACTATTAGATGAGAAACTACAGCCTCTATGGCAGCAGGGATCATCCCCATTATTTTTAATTTAGCAATTACCTCTTGATGGCAGCGTTCTTGATACGCACAATAATGTTCTAGTTTTTGTTGTGCCTCAAGAAGTGTAAAGGTTTGTTTTTGCTGCATAAGTTGAAGGTAAAAAACTTATTTCATACATGAAGAAAAAGAGTGTTGAGTATAGATGATTATAAAAAAAAACCACCCAATCGTGAGAGGGTGGTTTTGAATATTAAGGTCGGAGTCTTCTTCTGTCTTTATTTAAGAAGCGAAACTCCAAATATTGATAAGCGTGGCGTGGAACAATTCGAATCCACTTTTTGTATTCAAAATACCATTTTAGACGTTGGGATGGATTCCCGTCTAAAAGGTAAGCGGCTACAAAAGGATGAACATGTAAAAATAGTTTTTCCTTTTGATTACGCTTGTTCTTAGTAATTTTACTAAGCTCTGTGTTGATTTTGTCAATTAATACTATTGGAGCTTCCACCTCCCCATCGACGTTGGGATTGGGCTCTTGCGTTTTGATATTCATCTCAGGTCGCACACGTTGGCGTGTAATCTGAATGAGACCAAAACGACTTGGCGGCAGAATTTTATGTTTGGTTCTGTCCGTACTCATCTCTTCACGAAGGTGTTCAAATAGCTTCTTTCGATTGGCATTGGAATTTAAATCAATGAAATCGACCACAATAATTCCTCCCATATCTCGAAGTCTTAATTGTCTAGCAATTTCTGTAGCAGCAATTAGATTGACTTCCATAGCAGTATCTTCCTGGCTTTTTGAACGATTAGATCGATTGCCACTATTCACGTCAATTACGTGTAGCGCTTCGGTGTGTTCAATCACTAAATAGGCTCCTTTTTGCATTGAAACTGTTTTTCCAAATGCAGATTTGATTTGCCTTTCTATCCCGAATTTTTCAAAAATGGGAAGGTGTTTGTCATACAATTTTACAATCGACTTCTTATCTGGCGCGATAGTCTCTAAATAGTCTTTAATTTCTGATTCCATAGCCGCATCATTTACATGTATACCGGTGAAATTGTCATCAAAAATATCGCGTAAGATACTTGAAGAGCGGTTAATTTCGCTTAACACTTTTGTTGGATACCTGTCAATTTGTTTGAGCTTTACTGATAAATTTTTCCAGCGCGTCAACAATTGTTGGATATCTGCATCCAGTGCAGCTACTTTCTGTCCTTCAGCAACAGTTCTAATAATAAGTCCAAAGCCTTTTGGACGAATACTTTGAACCAGCTTTTTAAGGCGATTCTTTTCCGCACGATCTTCAATCTTTTGTGAAATCGAAACGCGGTCAGAAAACGGCATCAACACCATAAAACGACCGGCTAATGATATTTCTGAACTCAGCCGAGGTCCTTTGGTTGATATCGGTTCTTTCACAACTTGAACTAAGACGGTTTGTTTAGAAGAAATTACGTCTC
>JAKMGK010000037.1 GCA_022424955.1 Flavobacteriaceae bacterium | reverse complement strand
TTCTTTTCGAGGCAAAGATAAATCTTCACTCAGTAAAAAAAGCCAAAATTGGGAATTAATTAAGGAATATTAAAATCAAAATAATCAACTGAAGAATAATACCTGCAACAAGAGCCTCAACGACTCGTCTTCGCGGATATTTTACCAGAAAGAAGGTTAAAAAACGCATGGTCGCCATCACTGTAAAAAAAAGACCAATCCACTCCAAAAAAGGAGGATTTTTTGAAGTATTAAATAAGACATTGGCTGAGCCTATAAAGCCTAAAATATGATACTAGCAGTTGCGACTAAAAGATAATAACGGGAAAAATAATAGGATAAACGATTAATGAAAAACATGGTGAATAAGATTTAAGTTTATACAAGGTATAAAAAAAAGGAAAATACTACCTTTAATCTCATGATAAAAATAGTGCTTTTAGGAGCGGGAAATGTGGGGATACATCTTTGCAGGGCCTTGCAAAATAAGGAGGACTTACAGTTAATACAGTGGTATAATCGCTCCTTGAACAGCCTCGAAAAAGAGTCTGTTCCATTTGCAGTAACGCAAAACTTAAACGATATCATCGAGGCTGACCTTTATATCATCAGTGTTTCAGACAGCGTCATCCCTTCAATTAGTAAAGCACTAGAAGGCAAGAAAGGCATAATTGCCCATACAGCGGGAAGCATCTCAATGGAAGTATTAGGGGCACACGAAAATCACGGTATTTTTTATCCCCTACAAACTTTTTCTAAACAAAAAGAAGTGGATTTTAATCAGATTCCCCTTTGTTTAGAAGCAAACCAACAAGAAAACCTCAACTTGCTTAAAAAGGTGGCTCAAGCGATAGGAGGTCCTGTCCATTTAATCGATTCGGCTCAACGTAAAGCTTTACATGTCGCAGCAGTTTTTGTCAATAATTTTACCAACCATCTTTATACCATAGGCGAGGAACTTTGTAATGCACACAAAGTACCCTTTTCTGTGCTGCAACCATTGATCGCAGAAACCGCAGATAAGATAAAACACCTCCCTCCGAGCCTAGCACAAACCGGTCCCGCAGCTAGGGGAGATCAAAAAATTCTAGAAGACCACTTACAATATCTAACAAAAGAAAGCCACCAAAAACTTTATCAACTAATTTCAGCTTCAATACAACAACAATAATATGAATCAACCCAGTTACAAAGCTTTATTGCCTAATATCACCACCTTCATTTTTGATGTAGATGGCGTCTTGACCAATGGAAAAGTACTCATAACCTCTCAAGGAGAAATGTACCGCGAAATGGATACAAAAGACGGCTATGCCTTAAAATGTGCCCTTGTTCAAGGCTATAGAGTCTGTGTCATTTCTGGCGGAACTAACGAAGGTGTCCGCAATCGTTTAAAAGCCTTAGGAATATATGATATTTATCTAGGCGCTCACCACAAACAAGAACCTTTTCAAGACTTGATGGACAGTTATGATCTTAAGCCAGAAGAAATACTCTATATGGGAGACGATGTTCCAGATATCGTCGTGATGGAACAAGTTGCCGTCGCTGCTTGTCCAAATGATGCTGTATCTGATGTCAAAGAAATTGCCAATTATGTCTCCCACAAAAAAGGTGGAGAAGGCTGTGTTAGAGAGATCATTGAGCAAACCCTAAGAGTACAAGGAAAATGGTTGACTAATATAGGAGCAAAAAACGACTAGTATGCAACGCTTTTCGAATTACGATATCATACTGGCCTCTAACTCTCCTAGAAGACAGCAATTTTTAAAAGACATTGGGCTTGACTTTCGCATAAAGACACATCCAGTAGAAGAAATTTTTCCAGAAGAACTCAAAGCAGCAGAAATTTCAGATTATTTGGTGAAGTTAAAAGCTGAACCTTATAAATCTTTAACCAAAAGGGAATTAGTCATCACTGCAGACACCATTGTGTGGCATAACAATCAATGTTTGGGAAAACCCAAAGATCGAGCAGAAGCTTTTCAAATGCTACAACAACTCTCTGGAGAGGCACATCAAGTGGTCACCTCTGTCGCCTTTACACAAGCCCATCAACAAATGGTCATCCACCAGGTGAGTACCGTTTACTTTAAAGCACTTACAGCAGCTGAAATTGACTACTATATTGACAATTATCAACCCTTTGATAAAGCTGGAGCTTATGGGATTCAAGAATGGATTGGAACCGTGGGAATCGAAAAAATTGAAGGGAGTTATACCAACATTGTCGGTTTGCCTGTTGCACAAGTATTAGCTACCTTAGAAAAAATTTGCAGTTAATGAAAAAGCTCCTCCTCCTCTTCCTACTCCCCCCATTCATTGGGATGGCTCAACTTAGTCAAACTTTCAAAACCCATTGGTTTGACGGCTTCGCCGAAATTAATTCTTATGAATTAACCCAATCCCGTTATGGACAGCAACGAAAAGGGAAGGCTGTCTTAATCTTTGTCACCGAAGATTTTTTAGCCAAAGAACAGGTGAAAGCCAATCAAAAATCAAAAACTACCATTCCTGTTTTAAAATCTAATCGAACCAAAAACTTTCTCACTGGAATCTACCCCTACGCTATTATGAGCAGTTCGTTTTCTTCTCTTAGAAAAAAACACCCCCTTATTAAAACAGTAGCTTCTATTCAAGAATGGTGCGGACAGAGTTATTTACAACTCAACGCAAGAGAGAAAGAAAATACTCTCGTTTCACATTCTTATTTTGAGGGGGAAGCAGATCAAAAGTTTACCCTCCCCAAAACAGTTAGTGAAGACGAGCTATGGAATTTGATTCGCTTTAATCCTAAAAATCTTCCAGTAGGAGAATTTGATCTCTTCCCTTCTTTAGAAATTATTCGATTAAATCATATTGAAGCCAAAGCGGTAAAAGCCACTGCAAGCCTCCAAGCAGGAAGCTATAGCCTTTATATCCCTAGTCTTCAGCGCAGCTTAAACATTCGATTTGATCAAAACTTTCCTTATACCATAGAAGGCTGGGAAGAAAAATATAATCACAAAGGAGAACAATATACCTCAACTGCAAAACGTATTCATACAGAACGCCGGCAATACTGGCAAGAAAATAATAACGCTTCTATGCGATTTAGAGCCCCTTTTAAACTCGATTAAACATGCATAAAAAATTTGTCCTTTTCACTCTAGCATTAAGCTATTTCATCAGCCTTAGTGCACAAAATTCTGGAAGCATCTATCGACAAATGGAAAAGCTGAATTTTTTAGGTTCTATGCTTTATGTTGCTGCCCATCCAGATGATGAAAACACCGCTTTGATTTCTCATTTTTCAAATCATGTACATGCCCACTCGGCTTATTTATCGCTCACCCGCGGGGATGGGGGTCAAAATCTAATCGGGACAGAATTGAGGGAAATGTTAGGGGTAATTCGCACCAACGAATTAATCCAAGCCAGAAAGATTGATGGCGGAAACCAGTTTTTTAGTTCAGCCATTGACTTTGGCTATTCTAAGCATCCTAAAGAGACGTTAAAAATCTGGGACAAAACACAAATTTTAGGGGAGGTCGTTCAGCGTATCCGTAGCTTCCAACCCGATATTATCATCCACCGTTTTGATCACCGCACTCCTGGGCGAACGCATGGGCACCACACTTCATCTGCATTGTTGAGTCATCAAGCATTTTCCTTGACCAATGATCCCAACAGTTATCCAGAACAATTAACCACTTTAAAACCATGGCAAGTAAAACGTCAATTTTTCAATACCTCTTGGTGGTTTTATGGCAACAGAGAACGTTTTGAAAAAGCTGATAAAACCAATCTCTTAGCGTTAGAGATTGGAAATTATGACGCCTTAAAAGGAATCTCAAACAGTGAGATTGCAGCTACCAGTAGAAGCTCGCATAAATCACAAGGTTTTGGCAGCTCTCCTTCTTTAGGTGGGAGAACAGAATATATCGAATTGGTCAACGGTGATCGACCCGCAAGTGATGATCCTTTTGAAGGGATCAATACCACTTGGACAAGACTAGAAGGGGGAGAAAAAGTAGGGAAACTTGTCGCCCAGGCTTTAAAAGAATATGACTTTAAAGCCCCTCAAAAAAGTGTCCCGCTTTTAATCGATATTCACAAGACCATTGAAGGCTTGTCCCCTTCGGTTTGGAAAAACCGCAAATTAAAAGCCGTTAAAGCATTGATCAAAAGTTGTACTGGTTTATCACTTCAATTAAATAGTGATACCGCCTATGGTATCGCTGGAGAAAATCTAAAGATTAGTTTTAACAGTGTACATCAAAGCGAACAGGAGATCAACATCAAGAAAATTGGAGCAACCCAATTGAACAAAGTTTTAAGCAGCAACATTGCCTATAAAAAAACGCTACAACACAGGCTCGAAAAAAAATTGGGATCGCCTTACTGGCTTTTAGAAAAAGGAAGTCTGGGCATATTTAAGATAAAAGATAAAACTTTGATCGGTCAACCAGAGTCGCCAGCTTTAAGCCTCCCTATCGAGTTGAGCATCAATGGCACAACTATCGTCTTTGAAGAAACCATCAACTACCGCATCAATGACCCAGTGCGTGGGGAAGTAGTTACTCCCTTTTATACCCTACCACAACTAGGAATTAATTTTGAAAAAGAGGTTAATCTTTACCCAAACAATAGTGCACAAACCATTCGATTAGAAGTGACCAATTACGGCCAGCGTTTTGAAGGCGAAGTAGAATTGTGTTTCCCTAATGGATGGACCGTTGATCAAGCCAAAAAGAAAGTAAACCTTAATGAAAGAGGCGCATCTGCTTTTGTATCCTACCAATTATCTCCCACGGCTAAAGCCGAAAGTGGTTTAATGGGACCCCTGGTCCATGTCAATGAAAAAACAATGGGCAAAAGCTTTTCGGTCAAAGAAATCAACTATGAGCATATTCCTAAACAATATGTGAGTCAACCCAGCGAAGCGAAACTGGTGCGACTAGATTTGACCCTCCCCGATAAGAAAGTAGGTTATATTTTGGGCGCGGGTGACTTAGTACAAACAAATCTTCAAGCCATAGGCTTCCCTGTTTCGAGCATTGATATCGAAAGTATTAGCCAAGAAGAACTCAATCAATTCGATACCGTTTTAGTAGGAATTCGCGCTTTCAATGTCTTAGAAAGTTTAAAGTACAAAAACCAACTCTTATTTGATTTTGCCGTACAAGGCGGAACATTGATTGTTCAATACAACACCAGTAGAAGAATGCAGACAAAAGAGATTCTACCCTACTCCATCGAATTGTCCAGAGACCGTGTTACGGATGAAAACAGCCGCATTCGTATTCTTGAACCCAAACATGCTGCATTCAATTCTCCCCATCAAATTACTGCCAAAGATTTTGAAGGCTGGGTGCAAGAACGCGGCTTGTACTTTGCGAGTAATTGGGATCCTAAAATCACTCCCCTCTTAGGGATGAACGACGAAGGGGAAAGTGAAAAACTAGGCAGTCTCTTAGTCGCGCCTCACGGAAAGGGTACCGTGGTTTATACTGGCTTGAGTTTCTTTAGAGAATTGCCCGCCGGGGTTCCTGGAGCGTATCGCCTATTATTGAATCTAATCGCTTTATAAGGATGAAAAAAAAACGCATTTACCTCTACCTTGCTCTGGTCAATATACTTTATTGGGGAGGCTTTTATATTTTTATGAATAGCTATAACGCATGAACACACTGGATTGGATTATCTTATTGGGAACCTTGGGCTTTATTGTGGGCTATGGAGCGTGGAAAAATCGTAAAAACGAAAGTATTACTGATTATTTAAAAGGCGGAAATAGTGCCCGCTGGTGGACCATAGGACTTTCTGTAATGGCTACCCAAGCCAGTGCTATTACCTTTTTATCTACTCCAGGACAAGCTTTCCACGATGGAATGGGCTTTGTGCAGTTTTACTTTGGACTCCCCTTTGCCGTTATTATCATCTGCCTCTTCTTTATTCCGCTTTATCATAAGCTCAAAGTATTTACCGCCTATGAGTTTCTAGAACAACGCTTTGATCAACGCACGCGTACCTTAACCGCCATTCTCTTTTTGGTGCAACGCGGTTTGGCGGCAGGAATTACTATCTATGCTCCCGCTATCATCTTGAGTGTGGTCTTAGGCTGGCCTTTAAAACCCTTGATTCTATTAATTGGTTTAATTGTTATTTTTTATACCGTTATCGGTGGAACTTCTGCCGTTAATGTCACCCAAAAACAGCAGATGTTTATCATCTTTTTTGGGATGATTATTGCCTTTGGGTACATTGTCAATAGTTTTCCTGAACAAATAGGTTTTTCCAAAGCCCTAGCCATTGCAGGCAAAACAGGGAAACTGGATGTAATTGATTTTAGTTTGGATCCCAACAATCGCTACACCTTTTGGAGTGGAATCACCGGCGGACTCTTTCTGGCACTCTCTTATTTTGGAACAGATCAAAGTCAGGTGCAACGCTATCTCTCTGGAAAATCGGTAAGAGAAAGTCAAATGGGCCTGATCATGAACGGCTTTTTAAAGGTCCCCATGCAGTTTTTTATTCTTTTAGTAGGTGTGATGGTCTTTGTCTTTTATCAGTTTGAGACCTCTCCCCTTCACTTTAATCCTAAAGGAGTAGAAACCGTACTTAACTCTCCGCAAGCTGCAGATTATCAAAAACTAGAAGAAGAACATCGGGCTACGCAAATCCTTCGGCATGCCATGCTGGAAAAAAATATTGATGAAACTACTCTGGAAAACCTCGCTAAAATTGACGGCTTAGAACGTACCCAACGTCAAAAAGCAAAATTGCTGATTAAGAAAGCAGACCCACAACAAGAAACAAACGATAAGGATTATGTTTTTATCTCCTTTATTTTGGGTTATTTACCCCAGGGGATTGTGGGCTTATTACTGGCCGTAATTCTTTCTGCAGCAATGAGTTCCACCGCTTCTGAACTCAATGCCCTAGCTGCCACCACCACAGTCGATCTATACCAGCGCAATGTGGGAGAAAAATCTCCGACACACTTGGTCAAAGCCTCACAAGGCTTTACGCTCTTATGGGGAGGGATTGCCATTCTTTTTGCAGCCTTTGGAAGTTTAGTGGAAAACCTCATCCAATTGGTCAACATCATTGGTTCGGTCTTTTATGGCACCATCTTAGGCGTATTTTTAGTCGCCTTCTTCTTAAATCAGGTCAAAGGAAAAGCCGTTTTTTGGGCAGCCATTGCAAGCGAAGCATTGGTCATCTTTATTTTTACCCAAGACTGGGTGAGTTTTTTATGGCTCAATGTGATTGGGGCGGTTTTGACCGTAGGTATTGCTTTACTCTTACAGCAATATTTTATGAAAAATAAGTTCCAATTCAACATAGATTGATAAAACTAAAAAAAACCACCAAACGGTAGGGTTTATAATCATTTTGAGAAGAGAAGCTTATTTACTCCACTCAGCAATTGCTGCTTTATTCATACGCACATAGTCAGGGTTACGCGCTTCTTCGGCTAAGGCTAATGACTTTTTGGCTGCCGCTATGGCGCCGTCCACATCTTTTAATCCTTCAAGAATCAAAGAGTATTGACGAAAATACCAATAAGCATCGTCTTTACCTTCAATGGCTTTTTCCATCCATGCTTTGGCTTGGTTTAAATCTTGACCCTCTTGCAAGTAATACACAGCAGAACTGTAATAGTCACGGTGTTTAGGATCTTTCTTTAAGGCCTTTTCGATAGAAGCAGTTGCTTTGGCTACCGTAGGAACACCAAAAGGCAATGCCACACGGGTATCTGCCCACCCTATATTGAGGGTTCCCCCGTTGTTATGCAAGTTTGAAAACCAAATGGAAAAAGACTCAATGTCATCTCCTTTTGTGGGAGCTACTTCAATAGATGCCGCAACTTTACTGGCGTCCCATGGATCTGGTGTTCCCCAGTTATCAGAAGAGCTGTAAAAAAACACTTCCCATAGATCTTTTCCTGGACGCGTATAAAGCGCATAACTTCCCGCGGCTAACTCTTGCTCTCCAAAAGTAACTGCATCCCCAAAAGTGATCACCGTATTTTTATTGGCTCCTGTTCTCCAGATCGCGCCATAAGGAACTAAAGCTCCCATAATTTCTCTTCCTCGCATAGCGGGACGAGAGAATTCAGCACTTACTTCTGTTAAACCGACGGTTTGATAAATTTTAGACGACGGACTAGGCTGTGGGGTTTGAACTTGCGCTAGGGCTGTGCTTGAAACACAGATGGCTAGCATGTAGATTAATTTTTTCATAAGAATACATTTTAAAATTACCCAAATGTAGAAAATGTTTCCTTACCATCTCAAAACATGTATTAAAGAATGTTTTAATGATTTGTTGATAATTTTTGTTTAATCTTTATTATAAATAATTAAACATGTGTATCTTTACTCAAAATAATTTTTCTATGGTCTATCGACTTAAAACAGTCCAAAATTTACCTATTAGTGTTGAGAAAGCCTGGAACTTCCTTTCGGACCCGGGGAATCTTAAAACAATCACCCCAGATTATATGGGTTTTAAGATTTTAGAAGGAGCAGAAGAAAAGATGTATGCGGGACAAATTATCAAGTACATTGTTAATCCTGTGCTAGGATTACCGCTGAGATGGGTAACAGAAATAACCCAAGTTGAAGATCAAAAATATTTTGTAGATGAGCAGCGCTTTGGACCCTATAGTCTTTGGCATCACAAACATTTTATAAAAGCCATACCAGGGGGTGTGGAGA
>JAKMGK010000027.1 GCA_022424955.1 Flavobacteriaceae bacterium | reverse complement strand
CGTCGTTATCGTCGTCAAGATGCACTGGGTACCCCCTACTGTATTACCGTTGACCACCAGTCACTAGAAGACAAGACAGTGACCCTTCGCGATCGTGACAGTATGGAACAAGAACGTATTGCTGTTGCAGATTTATCTGCCTATTTAGACGCTAAGCTTAACGTCAAACACTGGTTAAAGAATAGCTAAAACCTTTTACCAATAGCAAAATTTATTCTTGGATAAGCAGTGCCTTCTCGATAGGCATTGTTGTTTTTTTCAAATGCAAAATATCGGCCAACACCTGCATGAATTTCAAACGTATACTTTTTTTGATTAACCCATTTTCGTCCAATTAAGGCTCCTCCTGCTAATCCAAAAAAGTCTTTTACACTGCTGTTGTTGGATGAATCATAGTTGTAGTCTATAGGATAATAATCATATTCTCCTGAGGGTAAGCTAAGAAATTGCTGGACGAAAAAGCCAGAATTATTAGCTTTCTTGCTTTTAAAATACAGTCGATAATAGGGAGAAATTTCAAAATATTCAAAGCGGTAGGCTTCAGAAAACTCGTTGTCGAAATTGATAAAAGCAGTTACCCCCCAACTCGACAGATTATCAATAAAACGTTCATAGGATACATCAATTCCCGGAAGTACAATAAGTTGAAAGAGGTCTAATCGAACCTCTTGTTTAGAGTTTAAGCTATCTGTAGCTACTCTTTTTTTAGCATATATATTAATGCTGAAGAGAATACTTAGAAGTAAAAAAGTAAAATTCTTTGAAGGGGTTAGGTTGACAAAAGTGTTTATAGATTGTAAATTAAAAGATTAAGAGCCTTATAAAGATAGAGAACAAATTCTTAATTTAGAGTTCATGAAAATCATTTCTTATAACGTTAACGGAATTCGCGCTGCACTTAAAAAAGAATTCGTTCAATGGTTAAAAGCCGCTGATCCCGATGTGGTTTGTTTGCAAGAAACCAAAGCCATGCAAGAGCAGGTGGATATGACAGAGATTGAAGCTTTAGGCTATCGACATTATTGGTTTTCTGCTCAAAAAAAAGGCTATAGTGGCGTGGCCATTTTAAGTAAAACAGCCCCCAATAATATAAGCTATGGCACCGGGATTGATCATATGGATTTTGAAGGACGTGTGATAAGAGCAGAATATGATAATTGCTCTGTAATTAGCCTTTATTTGCCTTCTGGGACAAATACAGATCGCCTTGAATACAAGTTCAAATTCATGGACGATTTTAAGGAGTATATCGATACATTAAAACAAGATTTCCCTAAACTAGTTATTTGTGGGGATTACAATATTTGTCATCAAGCCATTGATATTCATGATCCTGTTAGGAATAAAAACGTCTCTGGATTTTTACCTCAAGAGCGTGAATGGTTAGAGCATTTCCTCCAAAGTGGATTTACAGACTCTTTCCGTTATTTGAATCCAGACCCACATCATTACAGCTGGTGGAGTTATCGCGCAAATGCACGTGCCAATAACAAGGGTTGGCGCATTGATTATGCGCTAGTGAGTGAAGCCTTAAAAGAAAATATTTCACGGGCTTATATTTTACCAGAAGCCCATCATTCAGACCATTGCCCAGTTGTGGTTGAATTACAATAAACGAAAACTATTCTAGATGAAAAAAGCACTCCTTTTATTGATTTTGTCCTTATGCACAAGCTGTGTATCTTCTAAAATCTTTAACGAAATAGAAAGTCGATACGCTACCCTTAAGGGAGAAAATACAAGCTTGGAAACAGCGCATAATCAACTGATTAAAAACTATGATTCGTTGCGCTACCACTATGGTGAATTAGTAGAACAATATGAAAAGCAAAGTCAATTATTAGCGACTACTTCGGGTACTTTAGCCACACTACAGGATGCCTATGCTGCTTTAGAAAAGAATAGCAACGAAGCCCTTCAAGCTAGTATAGAAAAAAACCGTGGTCTTTTAGAAGAGATTCAAATCAAAGAAGGCGAACTTTTGTCAGAAAGAACACGCTTAGATTCTTTGAAAAGAGAATTATCCTCTCGCATTGCTAGAGTAGAAGAGTTAGAAGGTTTAGTGGCTGAAAAAGAGGCCTTGATGAGTACTTTAAAAACAGCCTTGACAGACGCTTTAGTTAGTTTTAAAGGCAATGGTTTATCGGTGGAACAACGCGACGGTAAGGTCTATGTTTCCATGGAAAATAAACTGTTGTTTCAATCCGGGAGTTGGTCTGTTGGAAATACTGGTAAACAAGCGCTTAAACAGTTAGGAAGCGTTTTAGCAGCCAATCCAGAAATTGCTGTTTTGATCGAAGGACATACAGATTCTGACCCCTATATTGGGAATGATAATTTGAGTGGAAACTGGGACTTATCGACTAAAAGAGCTACAGAAATAGTCAAGTTACTCTTAAAAAATAATAAGATTAAAGCCGAAAATTTAACCGCCGCAGGGAGAGGACAACACCAACCTCTAGCCACCAATAAAACTGCAGCTGGAAAAGCAAAAAACAGACGCATTGAAGTGATTTTAACGCCAAAACTGGATAAAATCGCAGCACTTCTCTCCCGCGTTGACGACTAAATAAATTATGAAATATACCGTATTACCATCTACAGACATCAAAGTCTCGAAATTGTGTTTGGGGACCATGACTTTTGGGAACCAAAACACTGAAGCTGAAGGCCACGCCCAAATGGATCTCGCCCTAGAGAGAGGAATTAACTTTTTTGATACTGCAGAATTATACCCTGTTCCTGCAAATGCAACAACGTATGCCGATACAGAACGCATTATGGGAACGTGGTTTAAGAAAACAGGGAATCGCGATAAAATTGTTTTGGCCTCAAAAATTGTAGGATCTGGAGCATATACTGCACATATTCGCGATCACGACAACTTTAGCCCTAAGCATTTACGTGAAGCCCTAGAAGGGAGTTTAAAGCGGTTAAATACAGATTATCTCGATTTATATCAACTGCACTGGCCAGAAAGAAGAACTAACTTTTTCAGTGTTCGTGGCTATAAAGGGCATCCCGAAAAAGATGCATGGGAAGATAATTTTGAAGCCATATTAGCCACTTTAGCAGATCTAATTAACGAGGGTAAAATCAAACATATTGGTTTATCAAATGAGACTCCGTGGGGGATTCACCGTTGCTTGCAATTAGCCGAAAAAGGTTACCCTAAAATGATTACTGTTCAAAATCCTTACAACCTACTTAATCGTTTATTTGAGGTAGGAAATTCTGAAATGTGTATGCGGGAAGGAATGGGACTGTTAGCTTATTCTCCCCTAGGATTTGGACGTTTAACGGGGAAATACCGTAAGGGAATGCCAGAAAATTCTCGCTTTAAGCTCTTTCCTAATCTCGCCCGCTTCAATGGAGACAACAGTATTTTAGCCACAGAAGAGTACTATAAAATAGCCCAAGAATTCAATCTTTCGCTTACCCAAATGGCCTTAGCTTTTGTGACAGATCGCCCTTTTGTGACTTCAAATATTATTGGTGCGACCACCCTTGAGCAGCTAGAGGAAAACATCGCATCGATCGAAGTTGATCTTTCAAAAGAGGTATTAAAAGCGGTTGAAATGGTGCAAGAAAGTATTCCAAACCCAGCACCTTAAGAGTTTTACTCTAGGCTTATGTCAAAAGATTTGATCACAGCATAGCCTTTAGAGTTCCCTATTTCGGTACCAAATTCTATTGAACTTAAATAGCTGTCGCTAGGCACAATAGCTTGATCTACAAGATACTGTAATAGTAAATCTATATCCACAGTACCTTCTGTTCTTTTGCTTGTTCGAACAAAGGCAATATAGGTCCAGTTCGTTCCCCCTGGCTCCCAAGTAGGTTCGCCTGTATAGAGATCATAGGCCCCATTAGGGGTAACAACATTTGCTATAAAATCGCCAAAGGGAATAATTTCATGATAGTCTTCCCAGATCATAAATTCAAATAGAATCTCTTCTGGACGACTTGATACTGCCGAAGAAATCCAGTTATCAAAGGCTAGATTATATTCTCCCTCGTTACGAGAAATCGCAACAGCATATTGTGCTTTGAGTCGTTCAATTTGGTCAATTTCGATGGGTAAAGCGGTGGTTGTTGAACCATTATGCCATGGTTTTTTCCCATAAATTAATTGAGGATAAGCATTGATTCCTTCAGCTGTATCTGGATAAGACCATTTCCATCCCACCCAGTTATTGTATTGATAAATACATTGTTCATAGCTATTAGGCGCTAAATTTGTTGCGTTCCATGTATTGTTTTCAATATTGATTTCGCCCTTATTAATCAAAGTAAACTCACCGCACTCTTCTACAGTAGCTGCAGTAAAAACCTGTTGTAGTTCAGTAGGGATTTGTCCTAATAGCAAGGCTAGTTCTGACCTAACTTCTGTTGTTGAAGAAGAAGAATCCTCAGCCTTACAAGCGCAGAATAATAACAGCAATAAAAAGGAGTAGTTAGATTTCATAGGGTTAAAGAACAGCAGCTAAAAGTGCTTTAGAAAATGCTGTTTGCGGATTGTGGTAAAGCGTATCTGCTTCGTTTTCTTCTACAATACAACCTTGATGCATGACAATAATGCGATCGGCCATGTGTTTGACAACATTTAAATCATGCGAGACAAAAAGAAAAGAAAGCTTTAATTCTTTTTTGAGATGATTGAGCAAGTTCAAGACCTGTGCTTGAACAGAAATATCTAGTGCTGCAACACTTTCATCACATAACAAAACTTTGGGTTCAACGGCGAGGGCTCTTGCGATGACGACCCTTTGGCGTTGTCCACCAGAAAGTTGATGTGGGTAACGTTCCCTAAATTCTGCAGAGAGTCCTACCTGAGTTAATAGAGCTGTGATTCTTTCGCTCCGCTCCAAAGGAGTAAAGCTTGTATGTACAGTCAAAACTTCGTCAATTGCTGCAGTAATTGTCTTTAATGGATGAAGTGCTGCATAAGGATCTTGAAAAATAAATTGGATGTCTTTACTCAGTTGTTTTATTTGCTGTTGTTGTTCTTTTTTTATCAATTCCCCTTTCCAGAAAACTTCTCCGCGATTCGCTGGATCAAGAAACACAAGTGCCTTTGCTAAGGTTGATTTCCCACAACCAGACGCTCCAACTAAGCCTAAGGTTTCCCCAGGATAAAGATCAAATGAGATATCTTTAAGTGCAACAGTTGGGGCTTGTTTTTTTCCGATTAAAGACGGATTCAAATAACTTTTTTCTAGTTGTTTTACACGCAATAAGGGGGCTTGTTTGTAAAGGCTTTTGTGCTTTTGTGCTCTTTCTTTTTTATCGACCATTTGCGGGATAAAGTCCCCTTGAGAAAAATCTTTTAAGGTGGGTAATGCTTGTAAACGTTTATTTTTAGAGGGTCGTGTATTGAGTAGCCCTTTCGTATAGGGATGTTGTGGATGCTTGAAAAGTTCTTTTGTTGGAGCATATTCTACGATTTTGCCCGCTTGCATTACAGCAATACGATCGGCCAGATTCGCTACTAAAGACAAATCGTGTGAAATAAAAAGTACACTCATTTGATGCTCATCTTGTAAGGATTTGATCAATTCTATAATGTCTTTTTGTACCAAGACGTCTAGCGCGGTAGTAGGTTCATCTGCAATCAAAAGTTTTGGCGCACAAAAAAGCGCCATGGCAATCATAATGCGTTGCTTTTGGCCGCCGCTTAATTGATGTGGATAGGCGGCATAAATTCGTTCAGGATGAGGTAATTGAACTTGGGCTAAGGCCGCTAAAACTTTTTCTTTAAGGGCTTTTTTGGAAAGATTTTTAGAGAGATGTTTTCTTCCAACTTCTTCGATCTGTTCCCCACATCGCATAGATGGATTGAGTGAAGATTGAGGTTCTTGAAAAATCACTCCTAAATCATTTCCCCTTAATTGTTCCCATTCAGTTGAAGAGAGTTCAAGTAAATTTTGGTCATTAAAGCTAATTTGACCATTATCTATTTGTGTTTGTTTTTTAGGCAATAATCCCATTATAGCTTGTGCCGTTACGGATTTTCCGCTACCAGATTCTCCTACTAGGGCAACAATTTCGTTTGGTTCAACCCTTAAATTAATATCCGTTAGAATAGGATTCCCTCCTATTGAAAGGGAGAGATGATCGATAGATAAAAGTGAAGCTTCTATTCGCTTAGCCATATAATTTGGTTTTCTTCTAACAAGGGTTTGTTTAAGAAAGTTAGAAATACCTGAGCTAAAGTTAAGACGTCTTTTTCGCAATAGCGCACAATGCGGTCCAGGTTTTTTTCTTGATAATAAACGCGAGCTACATCACTGCCATCGATATCGTCTTTTGGGGTAGGGAAACCAAATATTTCGGCTAATAAGGCCAAAGAGGTGTAATGCTTATAGTCGCCAAATTTCCATAGCTGAAGGGTGTCCAGGTGTTGCACCTCCCAGGGTTTTTTCCCAAAGAGGTTTAAGATTTTAGGCAGATCTATTCTGTGAATTACCATGCGTCTTGCGATATAGGGGAAGTCAAATTCTTTTCCGTTATGGGCACAAAGCAGGTGAGATTTTAAGTAGAAATGTTCGTCGCAAAGACGTTTAAATTGCTGGAGAATACCTTCTTCTTCTCCGGCAAAACTTTTGATTCTCAATTGTTGTTCATTAGCAGATGTAAGGTCAAAAAAGCCTACAGAGATACAGACAATTTTTCCAAATTCTGCCCAGATCCCAGCCCGTTCATAAAATGTCTCTGGGCTTTGGTCTTCTTTGCGTTGGTAGGCTGTTTTTTGTTCCCATAGAGATTGTCTCACAGGAGAGAGTTGGTTATACTCTTGCTCTTCTGGGACGGTCTCTATGTCAAGAAATAAGATTTTTGCTAAATCAAGGTTGCGCAACATTTTCTATCATTTCAAAGCCTTCTTGAATATAGTCGTGGAAAGGTTGACTTCCAAAACGATTTTTCTTTGGTCCTTTTTGACGCCCCAAACGAACAATGATTAAATCCCTTTGAGGGAAAACAATGATATATTGTCCCAAGTGACCCCGCATGGCATAACCTTTTTCTTCCTTATAATGGGCTAACCACAGCCATAGCCATATTCTGGACTATCTTTAAATCGTGGGCGAGTACTCTTTGCAATAAAGCTAGAGTCCAGTAA
>JAKMGK010000008.1 GCA_022424955.1 Flavobacteriaceae bacterium | reverse complement strand
CTTTTTATTTGAACAAAAATGAATTTATTCTTCTTCCTTTTTGATGTTTATATTAACATTTTTCATTTCTTCAACAGCAGCTTGAATCTCTTCTTCTGTTCCTGAAATAACTTTTTCGTCAACAACAGTTTCGCCGTTTTCTGTCGTGGTTGTTTTAATCACAGCCTCCATTTGACCTTGATCATCTGCGTTAACCTTAACGCGAATTTCTTTACGAACTTCTTCTTTGTTTAGCGCTGCTTGTGGTGCTGCGTGTGACCCTAATAGGGGTGCAATCACTAGACCGACTAGACAGGTTAATTTAATAAGAATATTCATTGAAGGTCCAGAAGTATCTTTAAATGGATCACCTACAGTATCTCCAGTAACCGCAGCCTTGTAAGCTTCTGATCCTTTATAGGTCATTTCTCCGTTGATTTCTACTCCTGCTTCAAAAGATTTTTTAGCATTATCCCATGCACCACCAGCATTGTTTTGGAAGATGGCCCACATAACACCACTTACACATACTCCAGCCATATAGCCCCCTAATGGTTCTGCGCCAAAAACAAGTCCTATAAAAATGGGGGTTATAATTGTGATTAAACCGGGCAACAACATTTCTTTCAATGCAGCTTTAGTAGAGATGTCTACGCATTTAGCATATTCTGGAGTTCCTTTCCCTTCCATAATTCCTGGAATCTCTCTAAACTGGCGACGAACTTCTTCTACCATTTCCATGGCTGCTTTTCCTACAGACTCCATGGCTAAAGCAGAAAAGACAACAGGAATCATTCCACCGATAAATAACATCGCTAAAACATCTGCTTTAAAAATATTGATCCCGTCAATCCCAGTGAAGGTTACATAAGCAGCAAACAAAGCTAGTGCAGTTAGTGCGGCAGAGGCAATGGCAAAACCTTTCCCAACTGCAGCTGTTGTATTTCCAACTGAATCTAAAATATCTGTTCTCTCACGAACCTCTGGATCTAATTCACTCATTTCTGCAACACCTCCAGCATTATCTGCAATAGGACCAAAGGCATCAATCGCTAATTGCATTGCCGTAGTGGCCATCATAGCAGAGGCTGCAAGTGCAACACCATAGAATCCAGCTAATGCATAAGACCCATAAATAGCTGCTGCAAATAGAATGACAGATAATAGGGTTGATTTCATTCCAACCGCTAAACCAGCAATAATGTTTGTTGCTGCTCCAGTTGAACTGTTTTTTACGATATTTAAAACTGGCTTTTTACCTAAACTGGTGTAGTAGGCAGTTACCATAGAGATTAATGCTCCAACAGCAAGACCAATACAGGCTGCCCAAAACACATTCATTGAAGGGATGGCTTTATTTCCTTCTCCAAAGAAATTCATGGTTAAGGTTTCTGGTAACATCCAGTCAATAAGGAAATAACTAGCGATTAACGTAATGATAATCGATGCCCAGTTTCCTAAATCTAAAGCCGCTTGTACTTTTGCTTCTTTTGCATTATTATCTGATATTTTAACAAATAAAGTTCCAATAATCGATGCCAATATCCCTACCCCTGCAATGACTACAGGAAGTAAAATTGGGCCCATATTGTTGAACGCATCTGTATATTGACCATTCGCAGACATGTCGCGAATAACATAATTTCCTAATACCATCGCAGCAAGAACTGTAGCGACATAAGAACCAAATAGATCTGCTCCCATTCCAGCAACATCTCCTACATTATCACCTACATTATCTGCAATTGTAGCTGGGTTTCTTGGATCGTCTTCTGGAATTCCCGCTTCAACTTTACCGACTAAATCAGCACCTACATCGGCAGCTTTGGTATATATACCTCCACCTACACGTGCAAATAAGGCAATAGATTCTGCTCCTAAAGAGAAACCTGCAAGGGTTTCTAATACGATGGTCATGTTTTCATAAAAGGATCCCTCTTGACCTATAAACTGTCCAACGAAGAACATAAACAATAATGTGAGACCTAGGACTGCTAGTCCTGCAACTCCTAGTCCCATAACTGTTCCACCACCAAAAGATACTTGTAATGCCTTTGGCAAGCTTGTTTTAGCAGCTTCTGCTGTTCTTGTATTTGCTTCTGTCGCAATTCTCATTCCTATATTTCCTGCGAAGGCAGAAAAAGCTGCCCCTAGAATAAAAGCAGGAACAATCATCCAACTGGTTGTATCAACTAATATTGAAACACCATAAAGTGCTATTGATGCAATTACAACAAAGATAAATAAGAGTCTATACTCTGCATTTAAAAAAGCTAGTGCTCCTTCTTTAATTGCGGTGGAGATTTCTACCATACGCTCGCTTCCTGCATCTTGCTTTCTTACCCAGTTAGCACGAATCAACATATAGACAAGGCCTACAACTGACATTAGTAAAGGGATGTAAATAATATTCGCTTCCATAAATAAATTTTGTCTTTTAAAAAACTACGCGAAACTAACGAAAAAGTTTCGAAAAGTTAGAGATCTTTATAATTTCTTATTTGTACATCACTTTTTTAACCGCCTTGATGACATCATCACTGCTAGGTAGCCATTCTGCTAGGAGTACCGGAGAAAATGGAGCAGGGGTGTCTGCAGTGTTAATTTTCTCAATTGGAGCATCTAAGTAATCAAAAAGTTGGCTTTGTACTTGATAGGTTATTTCTGTCGCGACATTACCAAATGGCCAAGCTTCTTCTAGAATTACTAAACGATTTGTTTTCTTAACAGAATTCATAATAGAATCGTGATCCATAGGGCGCACTGTGCGTAAATCAATAATTTCACATTCAATTCCCTCTTTGGCTAAAACATCGGCAGCTTTGTAAGCTTCTTTAATGATTTTACCAAAAGAAACTATGGTAACATCTGTGCCTTTACGCTTGATATCTGCTACACCAATAGGAAGGATGTATTCGTCTTCTGGTACTTCACCTTTATCACCATACATTTGTTCAGACTCCATGAAGATCACAGGATCCTCATCGCGAATAGCTGCTTTTAATAAGCCTTTTGCGTCATAAGGATTTGAAGGAACAATTACTTTAAGACCTGGACAATTCGCATACCAGCTTTCAAAAGCTTGTGAGTGGGTTGCAGCTAATTGACCTGCAGAAGCAGTTGGTCCACGAAATACAATTGGGCAAGGAAATTGTCCACCAGACATCTGTCTGATTTTTGCAGCATTATTGATGATTTGGTCAATTCCAACTAAGGCAAAGTTAAAAGTCATAAACTCGATAATAGGTCGATTTCCCGTCATCGTTGATCCTACCCCAATACCTGCAAATCCTAATTCTGAAATAGGAGTGTCTATAACACGCTTCTCTCCAAATTCGCCTAACATGCCTTTTGACGCCTTGTAAGCACCATTGTATTCTGCCACTTCTTCTCCCATGAGATAGATGCTTTCATCTCTTCTCATTTCTTCTGTCATCGCTTGAGCAATCGCTTCTCTAAACTGTATTGTTTTCATGCAAATTCTAATATGTGCGCAAATTTAAGATTTTCGAAGCATATGAGATTGATTTAAGCAATATAATTCGTTTGGTTTTTTATACATAAAGAGAAAGCCTTTGCGTGAAATTCGTTTTCTTTGTAGTAAGAATGTCGATCAAACTATGGTTTTAGTAGAACTAGCAATAAAAGGAATATCTTACAGTCAAGCACAAAGCGGTGCTTATGCCCTTATTTTAAATGAAGTAGAGGGAGGTCGAAACCTACCAATTATCATTGGAGCATTTGAGGCGCAGTCTATCGCTATAGGGCTTGAAAAAGAAATCAATCCACCTCGTCCTATTACCCACGATTTAATGGCACAATGTTTTGAACGTTTCAAAATTATTGTCAAACAAATCATCATCCATAAATTAGTCGATGGGGTATTTTACTCTAGTTTAATTTGTGAACGAGATAAAATTGAAGAGATTATAGATGCGCGCACCTCAGACGCAGTGGCCTTATCTATTCGTTTTCACGCCCCTATTTTTACTTATGAGAATATTTTAGCCAAAGCTGGCTATACTGAAGGAAAAGGCGAATCAAAAGGGACAAGTAAAAAAGATGAAGATTGGATCAAAAATTTTATTCAAGAGCAGAACCCTCAAAAAAGTATGATCAGTGATTTACCAAAGGTTTCCTCTACAGAATTGAAAAAACTACTCGCATCCTTAGTCAAGAAAGAAGATTATGAAGCTGCCGCAAAAGTAAGAGACGAATTAACAAAACGCGGAGAGTTAGACGAGTAAGCGATTTATTAACTACTTTTTTGAATAACTATTCTCTTTTGCTTCCCTTTTGGATTACAGAAGTAATTATTTTTGAATTAAATAGACGAAAATGCAGCAATATCTAGATCTTATAAGACACATTAAAGCAAACGGCGTTACAAAAACAGATCGTACCGGAACCGGGACACAAAGTGTTTTTGGTTACCAAATGCGCTTTGACTTATCCAAAGGCTTCCCCATGGTAACGACTAAAAAACTGCACCTTAAGTCTATTATACACGAACTGTTATGGTTTTTAAAAGGAGACACTAATATTGCTTACTTACAAGAAAATGGAGTGAGAATCTGGAATGAATGGGCAGACAAAGAAGGTAATCTGGGTCCCGTTTATGGTCATCAATGGCGTAATTGGAATAGCGAGGGATTAGATCAAATCAAAGAGGTAATCCATACCATCAAAACAAACCCAGACAGTCGTCGCATGCTCGTTTCTGCCTGGAATCCAAGTGTCCTTCCAGACACCAGCGTGAGTTTTGCTGAAAATGTTGCTAACAACAAAGCAGCACTCCCCCCCTGCCATGCTTTCTTTCAATTTTATGTTGCCAACGGAAAACTATCTTGTCAACTCTATCAACGCAGCGCAGACGTTTTTCTAGGAGTGCCCTTTAACATTGCTTCTTATGCCTTACTTACCCTAATGATGGCTCAAGTTTGCGATTTAGAAGCTGGAGACTTTGTACACACCTTTGGCGATGCACATATTTACTCAAATCACAAAGAGCAAATCGAATTACAATTAAGTCGAACGCCAAAATCACTTCCTACCATGAAAATGAATCCTGAAGTAAAAGATCTTTTTGGGTTTACTTTTGAGGATTTTGAATTACTCAACTACGACCCACATCCGTTAATCAAAGGAAGTGTCGCTATTTAAGTAAGTCATCAATAATTTGTAAAAATGCGTTGATGTCCTGTGGATTGTTGTAATAGTGTACTGCTACCCTTAGTCCATTCCCTCTTTTTATACAACGCACATTTTTCGCGAGCAATCCTTGATAAACTGCTTCAGTAATTTGAAGATTATAAATAGAAGAGTGGCGTTCACGTTGGGCTACAATATCGGTTAATAAAGCCCGCTTTTTTAACTCCTCGAACATACGATTAGCTAATGCTTGCTTTTGACGTATTAGTGCTGGAAAATCCGATGCCATAATTTGGTTTAAAGAAAACCCTAGACTCCCCACCGCCTTGATCGATAATTGTCCCCGGTCATATACCGCAGCAAGTTTATTTATGTTAAGCCCTAGCTGAGACAATAAACTCGTTTTAATCGCGGCATAACCTGTACCATAACCTGCTAAAAGCCACTTATAGCTACTTCCAAAAATAGCATCAACTGGACTTTCGCGAAGCGAAAAAAGCTCTGCTCCTAGAAATTGTGTTCCGTCGACTAGGATAATCAAGTTAGGGAAAGCCTTTTTGATTTTCGCTAGCCAAGTCATGTCAAAAAATAGCCCAGAAGTATATTGAATTGCACTAAGGGTAAGTACTTCATAAGAAGCTTTGTGGAGTGCCTCCCACACAACCTCTTCTATATTTACAGAGATAGGGAGTGTATGTGATTCAAATCCTAAATCTGCTACAATTCCTGTAAGAGAGGGATACTCGTCTTCTAAAACTAAAAAACGAAAGTCCCGTGGGAGATGGATCAAGAAATTTTGAAAAGCCGAAGAAAAGTTCCCAGTAATAAAGGTGCTGTCAACTTCTGCATCTGCAAAGCGAGCTAATGCCTTTGTCGCCGTTTGAAAATAATCTTTTTCGATCTCATTTTTATAAAAATCTCCCTTTTCCTCATAGACTAGGTCATCGGCTAGATGCCACTTTGATAAGGCAGAAGAAAGTGGTGCAGTATAGGCTGTGTTAAAGTACAAGCAATGATCTAAAATAGGAAAATGATTGCGCATGGGATATTTTTATTAAAAGTACAGGTTTTTCTATAACATAAGTTTTTAAAAAAAGTGTTTTTGATCGAATAATTACCTTTATTTTTGCCCTTGCATAACGATATTTATACCTTGACTTCGCAGATTATAAAACAAAAAAACGAAGGTCTTCTTTATGAAAACGAAGAAGAATTTCAACAAGAAACTAGACCTATGGCCACAACCCCTCTACTCACAATGATAGCTGCAGCAGCAGAAAACAATGCCTTAGGGAAGAATAATGATTTAATCTGGCATATTTCTGAGGATTTAAAACGCTTTAAGCGATTGACTTCTGGACACGCGATTATCATGGGGCGCAAGACCTTTGAATCCATGTCTAAAGCATTACCCAATCGAAAGAATATAGTTTTAACCAATAAAAAAGACTACCAACCAGAAGGGGCTACTGTAGTGCATACACTAGAAGATGCTTTAGCCTTAGTAAAAGACGATTCTCAACCTTTTATTATCGGTGGGGGTGAAATTTATCGTCTATTTATGCCTTACTGTGACCGTATAGAATTGACCAGAGTTCATCACAACTTTGAAGCAGATGTTTTTTTTCCAGAAATCGATTTAGATCAATGGAAAGAAATTACGCGTGAAAATATCAATGCCACCGAAGAACAACCCTATCATTATTCCTATATAACATTCGAAAAAAAATAAGCATGCAAGTTTATATATTCCCTGGACAAGGCGCTCAATTTCCCGGAATGGGAAAAGAGCTTTATGAAGCTTCTCCAATCGCTAAAAAACGTTTTGAACAAGCCAATGAAATTCTAGGCTTTAACATCAAAGACATTATGTTTGGAGAAGATGCAGAGGCATTGAAACAAACACAAGTAACCCAACCCGCTATTTTTCTTCACTCTGTTATACTAAGTGAATTAATGGGAGAGCGTTTTCAACCAGCGGCAGTTGCAGGTCACTCACTAGGAGAATTCTCTGCACTCGTTACCGCAAAAGCGCTGTCTTTTGAAGATGGATTGAAACTTGTTCACCAGCGTGCCCTTGCGATGCAGGCAGCTTGTGATGAAATCCCGGGAACCATGGCCGCTGTTTTAGGTCTAGAAGATCAAGTGATTGAAGACATTTGTGCCAAAACAGAAGGGGTTGTTGTAGCTGCCAACTATAACTGTCCAGGACAATTAGTCATCTCTGGAGAAAAGAAATCCATTGAAATAGCTTGTGAAGCACTTAAAGAGGCTGGTGCGAGACGCGCTTTACCTCTCCCAGTTGGAGGGGCATTTCACTCCCCACTAATGGAGCCAGCTAAAACAAAATTAGCCACTGCCATAGAGACGACTAATATTATTTCTCCCATTTGTCCAGTTTGTCAAAATGTTGTGGCAAAAGGCGTTTCTAATGCAGAGGAAATCAAAGCTAATTTAATTGCGCAGCTAACTGCACCCGTAAAATGGACTCAAAGCGTACAACAGCTTATAGCAGATGGAGCCAAAAGCTTTACAGAAGTAGGTCCAGGGAAAGTTTTACAAGGATTGGTAAAAAAAATCGACCGTTCCGCAGAAACAAATTCTGGAACGATCGATTAATTCTTCTAAAAAAATACTGTTTAACGCTTGTGGATTTTTCCATTCTTCATCACAAAGGTGATGTTTTCTAAGGTGGAAATATCATCTAATGCGTTATCGTTTGAAGCGACTATATCTGCATAAAAATTAGCCGCAATTTGTCCTAGACTATCTTCTTCATCTAACAAGGCTGCATTGACAATAGTCGCAGATTGTAAGGCTTCACTGGCGGGCATTCCCGCTTCTGTCATAAATCTAAATTCTTTTGCGTTATCTCCATGTGGTGATACCCCAGCGTCTGTCCCAAAGGCAATAGGGACGTCCATCTTATATGCGTTGGCAAAAGTTTGCTGGATTTGTGCTCCAATTGCTAAAGCTTTAGGAACAATAATCGCTGGGTAGAAACCTGGTATTTTAGCCTTTTCAGCAACAAATTTTCCTGCACTAATAGTAGGGACCAGATAGGCTTGCTTTTCAATCATCAACTTCATTGTGGGTTCTTCAATCAAGGTGCCATGTTCAATGGTTTTTACACCATTCGCCACAGCGCGATACATCCCTTCATCTCCATGAGCATGGGCTGCTACTTTCATCCCATAATCTCTAGCCGTACTGGTTATCGCTCGAATTTCTTCTTCAGTAAACTGTGGATTTTGTCCACTTTTAGCTACACTTAAAACGCCGCCAGTTGCAGTGATTTTAATCCAGTCTGCTCCATTTTTATAGCGCTGTCTCACAGCTTTTCTAGCATCTGCAGGAGAGTTAACAACTCCCTCTTTAGGTCCTGGATCCCCTTGAAGAGCAGCACTATTCCCGTTAGTAGGATCACCATGCCCGCCCGTGGAAGATATTGTTTTCCCAGCAGTGTAAACCCGTGGTCCTGGAACTTTCCCTGCAGCAATAGCATTGCGCAAAGCGATATTTACACCAGACCCTCCCAAATCGCGAACTGTAGTAAAGCCCGCTTGAAGCGTGCGGTGAGCAAATCTAGCTGCATCAAACGCTACATCGGCATCGTTTAATCGATAGCGATCTAGATAACGTGACGGACTACTTTCCCCTTCTATATGAACATGCATATCGATGAAACCAGGATAGACCGTTTTATCTTTTAGGTCAATCGCTGTTGCACCCTCTGGTGGAGTTGCATAGCCTTTAATAACTTTTTTTATTTTTTCACCTTTAACAATGATGGTCAATTCTTTTTTAATTTTTCCAGACTTACTGTCGAATACTTTACCGCAGTGTAAATAGGTTTTCTGCGCAAATAGTCCCACCGAAAAAAGGAAGGATAAGAGAAGACTAATTTTTTTCATGATTTTAAAAAGTTTTGATTCAATATAGTATTTTTCTAATGTACTTTTATGATTCTAAACAAAAACAC
>JAKMGK010000099.1 GCA_022424955.1 Flavobacteriaceae bacterium | reverse complement strand
GTGTCTGAGCCTGTCAAAGACACCCTCTGGCGCGCGTTGGATGGACTTACTCCTCTAACAAATCTGGTCGCAGGCGCTGGGTACGCTTTAGGGCTTGTTCTTCCCGCCAGCGTTCTACGGCAGGGGTATTGCCAGAGGTGAGAATGGGCGGGACTGTCCAGCCCTTATAATCTGCAGGGCGGGTGTAAATGGGCGGGGCGAGTAAGCCGTCTTGGTAGCTATCACTTAGGGCAGAAGATTCATCGCCTAATACCCCGGGAATTAAGCGAATAAGGCTATCGCAAAAGACTGCAGCGGCTAGTTCCCCTCCAGATAAGACAAAATCTCCTATAGAGATTTCTCTGGTGATAAATTGATCTCTCACCCGTTGATCGACTCCTTTATAGTGTCCGCATAGGATGATGATATTCTCCATCAGCGAACATTGATTGGCCACGGCTTGGTCAAGGGTGGTTCCGTCGGGGGTCATATAGATGATTTCGTCATAGTGGCGGGCCGCTTTAAGGGTGCTAATGCATTTATCGATGGGCTCGATCATCATCACCATCCCTGCACCGCCGCCATAGGGGTAATCATCCACCTGCTTGTATTTGTTTGTACTATAATCGCGTAGATCATGGAAGTGCACTTCGGCTTTGCCGCCCTCAATAGCGCGTTTGACAATCGAAGCTTCAAAAGGACTGCGTAAGAGTTCAGGGAAGAGGGTGATGATGTCAATACGCATGGCGATGGCTTTTTGCAAAATTGCGGAAACTTCCTTCAAAAAAAAAGCTTTCCCGAAGGAAAGCTTCTATTTCTTATAAGCGAAGGCGTATTTGCTCTCCATCGGGGGTGATATAGCTAATCCATTCTACAGATCGAATGTCATAGGCTTGCAGATCGTCTATGTTGTAGATGCGGTCTCCGTTAATCCCAGTGATCAAAGAACCTGCTTCGATTTGGTCTTGGAAATAAGGCCCTGCAGCGTCGACAATGATCCCATTTTCAATCCCAAAATTCTTTTGGTCCTCTGGACTTAAATTCCTCAGGTTCATGCCCATAAATTGTGTGGCCGTGCTTTTAGCCAGGGTGACCTTTAATTTTTTCTCTTTTCCGTCGCGAAAGAGGACAACATTGACCACGTCGTCTGGGCGTTTACTTTCGAGATAACCGGTCAGGTCAGAAAATTGTTTGATTTTGACTTGATCTACTGCAAGAATCACATCTCCTTCTTGAATACCCGCTTTAGCCGCTCCCATTCCAGGGATGACACTGCCTACATAAAAGCCCTCGTTCACCGGGATATTGAGCTCGTCAAAACGTTCTTTAAATTCTGGACTGATCGCATTACCTTGTACGCCCAGCAAACCTTTTTGGGTACTACCATATTCAATCAAATCTTCAAATACCTTGCGTGCAATATTACTGGGAACAGCAAAAGAATAGCCTTCAAATCCCCCCGAAAAGGTTGTGATAGCGGTATTGATCCCAATCAATTCCCCCAGGGTATTGACTAATGCTCCTCCGCTATTTCCGCGGTTTACTGCAGCATCGGTTTGCAAAAAAGATTGATTTTTATCGTCTCTTGCGTTAAGGTCTCTGGCTTTTGCACTAATGATCCCTGCGGTGACGGTAGAGTTGAGGTTAAAGGGATTCCCTATGGCGAGGACCCATTCTCCAATTTGGGTAGTATCTGAGTTCCCAAAATAGAGGTAAGGAAGCTTGTCTTGACTTTTGATTTTTAAAACGGCGATATCTGTATAAGGATCGGTACCAATGAGTTCTGCCTCATAACGCAGGTTGTCATTGGTAGTGACTTCAATTTTTGTGGCGTCTTCTATCACGTGGTTATTGGTGATGATAAAACCGTCTGGAGAAACAATTACGCCAGAACCGGTTCCTACACGCTCTCTGCTTTCTCCCCTGCCATAAAAGTATTCCAAAGGGGAAAAGCGCTCGTTAGATTGCGCAGTATTTTTGACATGTACCACTGCATCAATACTTTTGTTGGCCGCCTCGACGAAATTACTAGGTGCCTCGCTCAATCCATTTAAGTTATAGGCATAAGTGGTAGGTAAGGCCGGGGGAGTCGCTTCTGTGATTACTTCCTTCGGAGAAGTTTGAATAAATAAAAAAAGAAAGAGACTCAATGAGGTGCTGATTAAAACAGCAGCGGTTAATTGTAAGATTGTTTTCATAAATCAATAATTTTCTTCAAAATTAAACAATGTGTCTTGTTATTGTAAAGGCCTTTAACGACTTTTTAACAGCTAAAAAAACTTAAAAAAATGTACCTTTAGCGCATGAAATTTCGCTTTTACAAATACCAAGGTACGGGAAATGACTTTATCATGATCGACGACCGTGTAAATCGTTTTCCGCAAGACGATATCGCTTATATTGCGCATTGTTGTGATCGCCGTTTTGGGATAGGAGCAGATGGGTTGATTTTAATTCAAAACCATCCCACCGCAGATTTTAAAATGTTTTATTTTAATGCAGATGGTCGTGAAAGCACCCTTTGTGGTAACGGGGCGCGCTGTACTGTCGCTTTTGCGGCATCGCTGGGCATCATTGAAAAGCAAACTACTTTTATGGCCATAGATGGGCTACATACTGCCACCATAGAAAAAGATCATACTGTAGCTTTACGCATGCACGATGTGAGTGATTTTCGCTGTGAAAAAGACCATACCTTTTTAGATACAGGATCTCCGCACCACGTTTCGATGGTGACAGATTTATCCCAGTTTGCGGTAGTGGAAAAAGGAAGAAAAATTCGCAACGGCGCTCCCTATTTTGAAGAAGGGAGTAATGTAAATTTTGTTGAAAAAGTGAATGACAATACTTTCGCTATTCGCACCTATGAACGCGGAGTAGAAGACGAAACCCTCTCTTGTGGTACAGGGGCAACTGCTGTAGCACTGGCCATGCATAAAATAGGACTAACTACTGCGCAAAGCCTGAATATTCTTGTAGAAGGCGGACAGTTAACAGTGTCTTTTCAAGCAGGCGATGGTGCTTATACCAACATTGATTTACAAGGTCCAGCCACCTTTGTTTTTGAAGGAGAAACTGCATGAACTATCAAGAAATACAATTACGCGCACTAGAACCCAGTGATCTGGATTTTCTCTTTGCGCTTGAGAACGATCAACGCTTGTGGAGTATTTCAAATACACTGGTCCCCTTTTCAAAATTTACCCTAAAGCAATATATAACCAACGCTAAAGAAGATATTTTTACTGCAAAGCAGCAACGCTTTGTTATTAGTGATCCCCAGCACCAACCTATGGGCTTAATTGATTTATACGACTTTGATGCCCTTCACCATAGGGCAGGAGTAGGCTTAGTGATCGACGAAAGTCATCGCGGTAAATGCCTAGGGAAAAAGGCGTTGACCTTAATCGAAGCCTTGGCTTTTCAACGTTTGCAACTGCATCAACTATACGCTGGTGTAGCAGAAGATAATACAGCAAGTCTCAGCCTGTTTAAGGCGGCAGGCTATATAGAATGCGGGCTAAAAAAGGATTGGAATTACTACAATAACAGCTACCATAACGAGGTGGTTTTTCAAAAAATTGCTCATGTATAAAAGAAAAATTGGTCTAGCCATCGTCTTGTTCATTGCCGCTTTTGGCCTGTATTTCACCTATACTTTTTATCGGGTATTTTTCTTGCCTAACACGGCATTTAACAACGAAAGTTCCTATATTTTTATTTCTACCGGAAGTGAAATAGACGCTTTATTGATAGAATTAGCCCCCCTGATTAAATCGACAGATGACTTTCGCCTTGCGGCAGAAAAGAAAGGCTATGCTAGCCGTATTCGTGCTGGAAAATACGCCCTAGACAAGGGGATGAGTAATAATGATATGATTAACCGCTTACGCGGAAAATCTCTTCCGGTAAAGGTGACTTTTAACAATCAAGAGCGACTAGAAGATTTAGCGGGACGTCTTGCACAGCAATTAGAAGCAGACAGTTTGGCTTTTCTTACCCAAATGCGTGATGCCGATTTTTTAGCTAAAAATGGTTTTGATCAAGCCACTGCCTTAGCCATTTATATCCCTAATACTTATGAGTTCTTTTGGAATGTTTCTACCCAAGATTTTCAAAAACGAATGTTAAAGCAGTACGAGTATTTTTGGACTTCTAAGCGGCGTAATGCTGCACAAAAGCAGGGGTTGACTCCTATTGAAGCCGTCACCCTAGCGGCGATTGTACAAAAAGAATCCCTTAAAAATGATGAACGTCCATTAATCGCACAAGTTTATCTCAATCGTTTAAAAAAGAAGATGCGTTTGCAAGCAGATCCCACCGTGATTTATGCTTTAAAAAAAGAACAAGATGATTTCTCTTTGGTCATTCGCAGGGTGTTAAGAAAAGATTTAAAGATCAAGTCGCCTTATAATACCTATCGCACTAAAGGACTCCCGCCGGGGCCTATTGCGATGCCAGATATTTCTGCCATTGATGCGGTTTTGTTTCCAGCGCCCCATAAGTATCTCTATTTTGTCGTAGACCCTAACAAGCCTGGGTACCACGATTTTTCCACAAGTTTAAGAGAGCACAACCGAAAAGCACGGAAGTACTACCGCTGGTTAAATCAACAGAAATTATATCGCTAATTCTATATGAAACAAAAAGATAGCGGGTCTTTTTTGGAGATTTACTTCGATTTTTTTCCACTCTTTTGCGGGAGCTGTTTTGATCCATTCTGACGGCAGGGTTAGATCACAGGCGACACTCAAAAGGGTGTTGGGAGAGAGGGTTTTGATCAAGTCGGCTAAAAACTGTTCATTGCGATAAGGCGTCTCGATAAAGAGTTGGGTTTGATCGTATTCCCCCGATCGTTTTTCCAAGGCTTTAATTTTACGCAAACGCTCTTGCTTATCAATGGGTAAATAGCCATTAAAGGCAAAAGATTGTCCGTTCATTCCAGAGGACATCAAGGCCAAGAGGAGGGAAGAAGGCCCCACCAAAGGTCTAACATTGAAGCCTTTGCTATGGGCACGTTTCACCATTAGAGCTCCTGGGTCTGCCACACCAGGGCATCCAGCATCTGAAAGTAATCCCATGGATTGTCCTGCAGCAAGTGGATCGAGGTAATGTTGCAATTCCATGGGGTCTGTAAATTTGTTAAGGGGATACAATATCAATTGATCCTGTTTCTTTTGGGGAGCGATACGCTTGATAAAACGCCTGGCTTCCTTTTCGTTTTCGACAATAAAATGCGTCAAAGGCTCAATAACTTTACGAACGGTCAAGGGCAATACCTCCATAGGGGCATTGTCTCCCAGTGTACAGGGGATAAGATAAAGGGTGGGAGACTGGGAAGTAAGCGTTAATTCTTCCATTGTTCGAGAATTTGTTGACAGGCCTTTTGGATTTTATTAAAGACAACAGCAAAGCCTTCTTTTCCACCATAATAGGGATCTTCTACTTCTGCATTGCCTAAGAGCAAATGCACTTTGGCGTGGTCTTGGTCATTACGAGCTAAACGCAACACATTTTGTTGATTGCTGTAATCCATGACATAAATGTAATCGAACTGGTCGAAATCTTCGACCACAAATTGACGGGCTTGTTGCTGACTTATATCGATCCCATGTTGAGCAGCAATTTCTCTACTGCGAGGATCGGGAGCGGCACCCGTGTGATAGTTCGCCGTGCCTGCAGAATCAACGATGATATTTCGATCTGTAACTAAATCTTGAAAAATACCATGGGCAAGCGGGGAACGACAGATGTTTCCCAAACAAACCATCAAGACGTTACCTGGAACCATAAAGAAGTTACAAGGTTAGTTTCTTGTTAAGATCTTCGACGTATTTGCGGAATTGTTTATCGGTAAACGAGAGATTATCAACGGTTTTACAGGCGTGTAAAACAGTGGCGTGATCACGTTTTCCAATCTGAGTCCCAATACTGGCTAAAGAAGCCTTAGTGAATTTCTTCGCAAAATACATGGCCAATTGACGGGCTTGTACAATATGACGCTTTCTGGTTTTGGATTGGAGGGTCTCCACATCCATCTGGAAATATTCTGAGACAACTTTTTGAATGTAATCTATGCTGACTTCGCGCTTGCTGCTTTTGACGAATTTCTCGACAATTTCGCTGGCTAATTCAAGCGTGATATCCATTTTGTTAAAAGAGGATTGCGCGATTAAAGAGATAATGGCTCCTTCTAGTTCTCTAATGTTACTCTTAATGTATTTAGCAACATACTCAATAATTTCATCTTCGATCACCACTCCATCGCGGTAGAGTTTGTTTTTTAAGATAGAAATACGGGTTTCATAATTGGGTTGTTGCAATTCTGCAGAAAGTCCCCACTTAAAACGCGAGAGCAATCTTTGTTCAATGTCTTGCATATCGACCGGAGCTTTGTCTGAAGTCAAAATGACTTGCTTTCCGTTTTGATGCAAGTGATTAAAGATGTGAAAAAAGACATCTTGTGTTCCCGATTTGCCTGAAAAGAACTGGACGTCGTCAATAATCAAGACATCAATAATTTGATAGAAGTGAATAAAGTCATTACGCGTGTTCTTCTTGACAGATTCAATATACTGCTGGGTAAATTTCTCCGCAGAGATATACAATACCGTTTTGTCTGGGAATTTATCTTTGATTTGTACCCCAATGGCGTGTGCCAAGTGAGTTTTTCCTAATCCTACATTTCCAAAAATCAATAAAGGATTGAAAGAAGTTCCCCCTGGTTTGTTTGCTACAGCGATCCCTGCAGAGCGGGCCAAACGGTTAGAATCTCCTTCTAAGAAATTTTTAAAATTATAACTGGGATTTAGTTGCGACTCAATTTGTAAGTTGCGAATCCCTGGAATGACAAATGGGTTTTTGAGTTGGGTATTCAGGCTATTGAGGGGTGCATCTACTTGTTGTGCTTGCACAGCAGCTTGTTGACTACTGGGGATACTTTCGGTAAAAGGTTGCTTGTTGCCATAAGTGTTTTCCATTTTAATGACATACACTAAACGAGCAGATTCTCCCAGTTCCTTGGTCAAAGCAATTTTAAGCAGTTTAACATAATGTTCTTCTAACCACTCATAGAAAAACTTACTGGGTACCTGAATACTCAGGGCGTTTTCTGTTAATTTAAGGGGAACGATAGGCTCAAACCATGTCTTGTAGGCTTGTGGTTGGATATTGTCTTTAATAAAAGAGAGACAATTATTCCAAGAAGTCTGGGCACTAGTTTGCATTAATTTTGTTAAAAGACTGATTTAAAGCCAGTTTTGATTATGGTTATTCGATACAACAAATATTGCTTAAAAAAAGTGAAAAAAAAACATCATTTGCTATTGATTTTAAATTTTTTTTATCGCAAATTATAGG
>JAKMGK010000096.1 GCA_022424955.1 Flavobacteriaceae bacterium | reverse complement strand
GCTCAAGACAAACGACATTGCGCTTTCAACCCTCTCTTTTGATTCTTTCAAAGAGCAACTACTTACCGACTACCGCATTATTGTTCTTAGCAGAGAATGCAGCCTTTTAGGCCGTAAGGAAGTTTTAACAGGAAAAGCGAAGTTTGGTATTTTTGGAGATGGAAAAGAATTGCCACAATTAGTTTTAAGTCGATTTTTCGAAAAAGGAGATTTTAGGGCAGGGTATTACAGAGATCAGACCATTTTAATGGCTCAAGGTTTATTGAGCCCACAACAGCTATTTGCGGCCCTTTATGCTCATCCTGATTTAGAAAAAGAACCTATGTCTGGCGGAAGGCAGATGGGCGCTCATTTTGTTACACCTAGTCACGATCAAGAGGGGAACTGGCTTGATTTGACAAAACAGTACAATCACAGTTCAGATATTTCTCCTACTGCTGGTCAAATACCTCGTTCGATAGGTCTAGCACAAGCCTCTAAAATTTATCGTGCCCTGGGGATCCCAGAAAGCAAAGGGTTTTCAAATAATGGTAATGAAATCGCCTGGGGAACAATTGGGAATGCCTCTACCAGTGAAGGACTATTTTTAGAAGCCATGAATGCTGCTGGCGTTTTACAAATTCCCCTTGTGATGAGTGTATGGGATGATGGCTATGGGATTTCTGTTTCCAATAAACAGCAAACTACAAAGGGGAGTATTTCTGAAGCACTTGCGGGTTTACAAAGAACGAAAACCCAAAAAGGAATCGAAATCATGCATGTGAATGGCTGGGACTACCCTGCCCTAGTAAGCACCTACCAAAAAGCGGCAGACCTGGCTAGAGAAGAACATGTACCAGTATTAATCCATGTGGACGAGTTAACCCAACCCTTAGGCCATTCTAGTTCTGGATCACATCAACGCTATAAATCAAAAGAACGCCTTGAGTGGGAAATTGATTTTGATTGCAATAAAAAAATGCGAGAGTGGATTCTAGAAAAGAATATAGCAAGTATAGAAGAACTTGATGCAATTGAAAAAGCGTGTAAAGCAGAAGCCAGAAAATCCAAAGTTGAAGCTTGGAAATCATATCAGGCGCCTATTTTAGAAAGCAAAAAAAATCTATTACCACTATTATTGGCCTTACAAAAAGAAGTCGCCAATGATCCTGGTCTTCAAATCATTAGTACCCAGCTGTCACAAAAGACAGAACCTGCTTACAAAGATTTGTTGCATGCTGCGCGAAAAGCTTTACGCATTGCGGCAAAATACAATAGTCCTTTAAGCAAGCAACTCAAACAATGGACTAGTGACTTGACAAATTCCTTACGCCCAAAAGTGAGTTCTCATCTCTACAGCGAATCGAATTATCAATTAAAAAATATTACTGCTGTTGCACCACAATACAAAGAGAAAAAAGATCTAGTAGATGGTCGAATTATAATTCGCGACAACTTCAAAGCCCTTTTTGAATCTAAATCCAATGTCCTTCTTTTTGGAGAAGATGTAGGTAAAATTGGTGATGTCAATCAGGGAGCAGAAGGGTTGCAAGCCCAATTTGGCGAAACAAGAGTTTTTGACACAGGGATAAGAGAAGCCACCATCATTGGACAAGGAATTGGTATGGCATTAAGAGGCTTCCGCCCTATTGCAGAAATTCAATACCTAGACTATGTTTTGTACTGCCTTCACACCCTTAGTGATGATCTTGCCTCCTATTTATACAGAACGGTAGGACAACAATCTGTTCCACTTATTATGCGTACTAGAGGGCATCGTCTTGAAGGTATTTGGCATAGCGGCTCTCCTATGGGTGGACTAATTCACTTGTTGAGAGGGGTTAATCTTTTGGTTCCACGAAATATGACTCAAGCGGCTGGTTTCTATAACACCTTGCTAGAAGGAGATGAACCTGCTATCGTGGTTGAATCGCTCAATGGCTATCGCTTAAAAGAAAACTTACCCGCAAATTTAGGTAGCTTCCGCATCCCGGTTGGGAAGATAGAAGTGCTAAAACAAGGTGAAGACATTACCCTTGTTTCATATGGCTCCACCTTGCGCATAGTAGAAGAGGCCGCAAAAGAATTACTGCAATACGATATAGATGCAGAGATGATTGATATTCAATCATTACTCCCATTTGATATTGCGCATGAAATTAAAGATAGTGTGGCAAAAACAAATCGTTTATTAATTATCGACGAAGATGTTCCCGGGGGTGCTACAGGCTTTATTTTACAACAGTTACTCGACGTGCAAAACATCTTCCCTTTACTAGACAGTGCACCGCAAACCTTGAGCGCACAAGCACATCGCCCTGCTTATGGAAGTGACGGAGACTATTTCTCTAAACCATCTCTGGATGATATTGTCGAAAAAGTATATCGCATTATGCAGGAAAGTAACCCAAGTAATTTCCCTTAGACTAAACGGAAACGATTTTTAAAATCATTTCTTTCATCAATTCTTCTAATGGCATATTATGAGCACCTAGTCCTTTACTTTTATGGTCATAAGTTTTTAATATCGACAGTACTTTTGCCGCCTGTCGCATATTGTATTTTTTAGCCGCTACTTGATAATCATTTATAAAATAAGGAGAAACTCCTAACACCTTAGACGCATCAGAAGGCGAAGTGAGACCGTGATACATAAAAACTTTTTGAAAGAAGTTAAATAGCACCGTAATGGTTAATACCATGGGGAATTGAGAAGGATTTCCTGCCATATACTTTACAATTCGATATGACAATTCTAGGTTGCGCTGCCCTAAAGCATTTTGCAATTCAAAACTATTAAAGTCTTTACTGTAGCCAATATGTTCTTCTATATGTGCTGGCGTAATAGTGCTCCCACTGGGGATACTATGGGTCAACTTTTCTAATTCTTTGTCAACTTTTCCCAGATTACTTCCTAAAAAAGCGACTAGCATGGCTAAAGCTTGTGGATGAAACTGAAAACCATATTCTCTTCCTTTCTTTTCAATCCATGGGCCAATTTGATTGTCAAACAATGGTTTTGTCTCTAATACAATTCCGTTGGCCAAAATGTTCTTAAGCACCTTTTTACGTTTGTCGACCTTCTTGTGCTTATAACATAAAACCAAAACAGTCTGTGGCTGTGGCGCGGCACAATAGGTCGCTAGTTCATCAAAGGTTCGATCGAGGTACTGCGCTTCTTTAACTAAAATAAGCTGTTGTTTTCCGAGCATAGGATAGCGCTTTGCTGCTTCTACAATATGATCTACACTGGTTTCTTTACCATACATTACAGTTAAATCAAAGTCTCTGGCACTTTCTTCTACAACTGTCTTTGTTAAAGCATTGGTAATTTCATCTATAAAGTAGGGTTCTGTTCCCATTAATAAATAGACAGGAGCAAAGTTTTGCTGTGCGATAGAAGAGAGTATCTGTTGCGTTTCTTTCAATGAGAAAATTTTGTCACATTTGCAGTATGGAACAACTCAATTTCAATCGTTATCCCTTTACGCTCAAAAATAGAGAAAATAAGCGATACATATTTGATGTTGTTCGCAAAAAAGATATCTTAATTACGCCAGAAGAATGGGTTAGACAGCATTGCATACAATACCTAATTCAAGAGAAAAATTATCCATTAAGTTTAATCAATGTAGAAAAAAAACTCAAGGTATATGGTCGAGACAAACGATATGACATCATTGTCTACACCCCACAGGGCGAAGTGACTTTATTAGTAGAATGTAAAGCCCCTCATGTGACTATAGACCAAGATGTTTTTGATCAAATTGCACGTTATAATCTCAGTGCAAATAGTCAATATCTCATGGTGACTAATGGATTAACCCACATTTATTGTCAAATGGATTATACCGCAGAAGCCTACCACTTTTTAAAAGACCTCCCCACTTATACCCCGTCCCTATGAAAACAGCTATTGTTATTTTAAATTGGAATGGACGCTCTTTACTGGAACAATTTTTACCAGATTTAGTCAAGCACACTAAGGATGCAGAATTGTGGGTAATTGACAATGCTTCCACCGATGATTCATGTGTTTTTTTAAGTCACCAATACCCAAAAGTTAAGCAAGTCCTACTTGATCAAAATTATGGCTTCGCTAAGGGGTACAACCTTGGGCTTAAATTGATAGAAGCAGATCTTTATTGCCTACTCAATAATGATGTAGCTGTAAGTGAAAATTGGTTGCCTCCTATACAAAACGCTTTTAAAGAGGGTGAACTGGCCATAGCCCAGCCCCTATTGTTACAATACGATCAACGCCAAATGTTTGAATATGCAGGAGCCGCTGGGGGCTATATTGATCGTTATGGCTTTCCTTATTGCCGTGGGAGACTTTTTGAGCAGCTAGAAGAAAACACAGGACAATACAAAACAAGTCAGTGTTTTTGGGCAAGTGGAGCTTGCTTCTTTATTCGTCGTTCTGTTTGGGAAGAATTAAATGGCTTTGATGAAGACTTTTTTATGCATCAAGAAGAAATCGATTTGTGTTGGCGGGCTTTTAACCTTGGATATAAAACCAAATGCATTGCGGGTTCACAGGTATACCATTTGGGCGCAGCCTCTTTAAAACCTTCCCCCCAGAAGACTTTTTTCAACCATAGAAATTCGCTGTGGATGCTTATTAAGAATGTTCCAAAACAACAGCTCTTTAGGATATTTTTTATGCGCTTGATCTTAGATGGTTTTGCCGCAATAAGATATTTAAGCATGGGGCATGTAACATCTTTCTTTACGATAATAAAAGCCCACTTTAACGTTTACGGTAGCCTGAGAAAAACCCTAGCTAAAAGAGAATTAAATCGCCAAAAAAAGTCTTATTATCGCCTTAAAAGCCTGCCATGGAATTATTTTGTCTTAAGAAAAAGTAAATTTTCAGATTTGTAGCGATTATCTATTTAAAAACATTTAATTTTATAATCAAATAATATTTTATCATGAAAAAAATAATTTTCTTAATGACCCTATCTGGTACTTTGCTTACTTCTTGTGTTTCGTCTAAAAAATTTAGCGAACTAGAAGCTTTGCAAAAAAGCACCAATGATTTACTCAATGCTGCAACAGTAAAACTCAACACATGTGATGAGGAAAAAGCTGCTGCTTTAGCCAACGTTACTTCCCTTGAAGAGCAAATCAACTTTTTAAAATCAAATAACCAAGATTTAATTAGCAACCTAGGTAATCTTACTACCCTATCTCAAAAAGGAGCAGAAAACCTTGAAAAATCATTAGAAAGTTTAAAAGAAAAAGACACTAGAATCAAAAGCTTACGTGACGCTGTAACCCGTAAAGATTCTGTTACTCTTGCACTAGTGACAAGTCTTAAAGGAGTATTAGGAAACATTGCAGATGAAGACATTGAAATTAATGTTGAAAAAGGAGTGGTTTATGTTTCTATCTCTGATAAATTATTATTTAGAAGCGGAAGCTTTTCTGTCAATAATGCAGCAAAAGGGGTGTTAGGAAAAGTAGCCAAAGTAATTAACGATAAGCCAGAACTAGAATTCATGGTAGAAGGCCACACAGACAACGTACCAATCAAAGTAGAAGGAACGCAAGACAACTGGGACTTATCAGTTAGAAGAGCAACTGCTATTGTTCGTATTCTACAGAAAGACTTCGGTGTAGCGCCAGAGCGCATGACTGCAGCTGGACGCGGAGAGTATATCCCCGTAGCTGACAATGACTCTTCTGCTGGAAGAGCAAAAAACAGAAGAACACGCATAGTAGTGTTGCCTAAATTAGATCAGTTTTATGACTTAATTAACCAAGGCATGGAACAAGCTGCTTCTAACTAATAGCCCTAAAAGTAAAGAGAAACGCCTCCTAATCGGAGGCGTTTTTTTTATCTTAAATAAAATCAATTTCTCCCTTTCCTTCTCGTATCACAGTAAAAGGTTCTGTGGTCAAATCTATCACACTTGAAGGAATGTTACCACATGGCCCCGCTTCCACAAAGAGATCTACTTTCCCATCCCAGGCAGATAAAATTGCATCAGGATCAGAGGTATAAACCAATATTTCATCTTTATCGTGCAAAGAAGAAGTTAACAAAGGAGCATCTAGGTGGGACAATAGTGCTTTAAGGACAGGGTGATCTGAAATTCTAACTCCTAAGGTCTTTCTTTTTTGAAAAGGCTTGGGGAGTTTATTAACCGCCTCCATTACAAAGGCATATGGACCAGGAAGTGAACTTTTTAATAGCCTAAAGACTTTTGCGTCGAAGGGCTTAACATAATTAGACAATTCGCTAATATCTTCAAATAAAAAACTAAGGGGAGCTTTTTCCAGTTTGATGTTTTTTAATCGAGCTAGTTTCTCTAGGGCAACGGCATTATTGCTTAAACAGCCCAAAGCATACACCGTATCTGTAGGATAAATCATCACAGCTCCTTTTTTTAATGCTGTGGCAACTTGAGCTAAATCTCTATCGTTTGGGGAAGAAGAAAAAAGGGTAAAGACCTGTGTTTTCATGAAAGGATTTTAAGTTTTGCAAATCGCAACAAAAGCTTTTTCTCTCCAACTCCAGGAAATTTTATGGTGGCTTTTTTATCGTTTCCACTTCCTTCTACTTGGACTACTACACCTTTTCCAAAACGTTGATGTTCTACTTTAGTCCCAGAGGGGAGTTCTATCAAGGCTTCTTTGGGACTTGTTTCAGCTGGGGTCTCTTGCAACTTCCTTAATTTTTTTAATTGACTGGAATTAGGGGAAGTATTAGGCTTTCCCTCCCATGATTTAGGAACTTGTGAAGCTACTTTTGTGGGTTTGTGATCGCCAAAAATCGAGGTGTTAACCAGAGGTTTATATTCATAATTTGAAGTGGGGATTTGATAATCCAAAAACTGCTCATCAATCTCTTCAATAAAACGACTAGGTTCTGCGTCGTTGAGTTTTCCCCAGCGATAGCGCGACTGTGTATAAGACAAAAAGGCACGTTTTTTTGCCCGGGTCAAGGCCACATAAAATAAACGTCGTTCCTCTTCTAAACCACTGCGTGAATCTAAGTTCATTGCAGAGGGGAAGAGATCTTCTTCCATCCCCACGATATAAACATAGGGAAACTCAAGCCCCTTGGCTAAGTGAATGGTCATTAAAGAAACCCGCGGAGTGTCATCATTAGCGTTTTCGTTATCAAAGTCTGTTGCTAGAGCAACATCTTCTAAAAACTCTGTAAGAGCACCTGTTGCATCGGCGATTTCTTCTTGTCCTTCGGTAAAGTCTTTGATTCCATTTAGTAACTCTTCGATATTTTCGATTTTACTAATCCCTTCTGGTGTTCCGTCTTTTTTTAAATCGACCACAATGCGTGTTCTTTTAGTGACCTCATCTGCGACTTCAAAGGCATTGGCATTTTCATTAAACACCTGCAAACTTTTGATTAAGGTAACAAAGTCACTCAACTTTTGAGCGGTTCCCGCATTAACACCGATTTTTAGCTCTAAAGCGCGTTCGGCTACTTCAAAAATTGATAGGCTGTGTTGCTTTGCCCCAACAACTAATTTATCGATGGTGGTCTGCCCTATTCCTCTAGCGGGATAGTTAATGATCCGCTTTAAGCTCTCTTCATCTTTTGGGTTGACTAACACCCTTAGATAGGCCAATACATCTTTAATCTCCTTGCGTTGATAAAAAGACAAACCACCATAGATACGATAAGGAATATTGCGCTTACGCAAAGCGTCTTCCATCGCTCTTGATTGAGCATTGGTGCGATATAAAATGGCAAATTCGTTATATTTTAATTGTTCCCTAAGGTTGAAGTCAAAAATACTTCCAGCCACATGACGGCCTTCATCTGCGTCTGTGGGACAGCGTTGCACTTTAATTTTTGCGCCAGAATCGTTTGCCGTCCACACTTTTTTATACAATTTTGTTTGGTTGTGATTAATGATGGAATTCGCGGCATTTACTATGTTTTGGGTAGAACGATAGTTTTGCTCTAAACGGTACATGGCAACATTGTCATAATCTTTCTGGAAGTTAAGAATGTTGTTAATATTAGCTCCGCGGAAGGCATAAATACTTTGGGCATCGTCTCCTACCACGCAAATGTTTTGAAACTTATCTGAAAGGGCTCGAACAATCAAATACTGAGAGTGGTTGGTATCTTGGTACTCATCCACAAGGATATATCGAAAACGGTCTTGATATTTGGCTAAGACATCGGGGAAGCGATTTAACAATTCATTGGTTCTCAACAATAAATCATCAAAATCCATTGCCCCAGCTTTAAAACAGCGATCCACATATTCTGCATAGATCTCTCCCATTTTAGGACGCTGTGCCATGGCATCTGCCTCTTGCAAATCAGGATCGTTAAAATATGCCCTCACTGTAATCAAGCTATTCTTAAAAGAAGAAATTCTACTTCTAATTTGTTTCGTCTTGTATTGATCTTTACTCAAGCCCATCTCTTTAATGATAGAACTCAATAGGCGATCACTATCCTGGGTGTCATAGATGGTAAAGTTCGATGGATAGCCCAATTTATCTGCTTCTGAACGAAGAATACGGGCAAAAATGGAATGAAAAGTTCCCATCCATAGGTTTTTTGCTTCACTTTCTCCCACTAATTGAGCAATCCTGCTTTTCATCTCCCGGGCAGCTTTGTTCGTAAAGGTTAAGGCAAGAATTGAAAAAGAATCTACCCCTTGCGACATCAAGTAAGCAATGCGGTAGGTTAATACACGAGTCTTCCCAGAACCAGCACCAGCAATTACAATTAGCGGACCTTCTTTGTGAAGTGTAGGCCCTCGCTGGGCATCATTTAAGGCGTTTAAATTGGCAGTTAATTGGTCTTTCATAAGCACATTAAAAGTAGGGAATTAATAAATTTCCTTCACTTTTTTATGGCATAATTATAAACATTGTATCTTCACAACTTTAGTGATTTACTCTTATGAAAAAACAACTTTTTACTATCCTCTTACTCTGCAGTTGTCTTTGGTGTATTGCACAAGATTTTTCTGCAGAACTAGCACAAAAAGTCATTCAATGGCGTCATGAAATCCATCAAAACCCAGAACTCTCTAATCGAGAGTTTAAAACAGCCGAAAAAGTAGCCAATCACCTGCGCTCTTTAGGCATAGAAGTACAAACCGGGGTAGCTCATACAGGGGTTGTGGGCTTGCTTAAAGGGAAGCGTCCAGGAAAAGTATTAGCCTTAAGAGCAGATATGGATGGATTACCGGTTAAAGAAGACAACGACCTTCCCTATAAGTCAAATGTAATTAGTCAATTTGGCGGTCAAGAGACTGGTGTTATGCACGCTTGTGGACACGATACTCATGTCGCTATTTTAATGGGTGTAGCAGAATATCTTGCCAAGAATAACGACTTTGCAGGAAGCGTTAAATTTATCTTTCAACCTGCAGAAGAAGGACCACCACCAGGCGAAAAAGGAGGGGCACGTTTAATGGTAGAAGAAGGCGTTTTAGAGAACCCTAAAGTAGATGCCATCTATGGTCTTCATATTAATTCCGCTACTCCAGTAGGGGTTGTACGCTATAAATCTAAAGGAATTATGGCAGCAGCTCAACGCTTTGTCATAGATGTAAAAGGGAAACAAGCCCACGGCTCTGCTCCCTGGATGAGTGTTGACCCTATCTTAATCAGTGCGCAGATTATCAACGGACTTCAAACGATTATTAGTCGTAATTCAGAATTGACAAAAGAAGGCGCGGTGATTTCTGTTGGCTCAATTCACTCGGGTATTCGCTTTAATATTATCCCAGAAAGTGCTCAAATGATCGGGACAATTCGTACCCTGGATGAAGAGATGAAACAAACCATTATCCAACGGATGCACGAGATGGTCCCCAAAATTGCTGAAGCTTTTGGTGGTTCTGCAGAAGTAAGTATTATAGAATCTGCTGCCTTGACGTATAATGATCCAGCCTTGACCCAAATGGCGGTTAAAAGCCTTGAAAAATCTTTGGGAAAAGACAATGTCCAATTAATGCAAGCAGTAACTGGGGCAGAAGATTTTTCTGCTTTCCAAGAAAAAGTGCCTGGTTTTTATTTCTTTTTAGGGGGACTTAAAGAGGGGAACAAGCCAGAAAACGCTCCTTCTCACCACACACCAGAATTTGTAGTAGATGATAGCGGACTTATCCACGGTGTAAAGGCCATGGTACAATTGAGCTTAGATTATCTACAATAAACTTTGCTGGCCATGTGTCCAGCCTTCTTGCCACCACTTCTCCATTTCGTCTTGATCAAAGACAAGAGAATTAGTGGTAAGTATTTTTGGGGTATAAAATATCCTCAACTTCACTCCTTTTTCTTTGGCCAATAATTGGCCTACTTTAATGTTATCTTTGACTATGGTGTCTCCCATAAAATCAAGGGTAGACAGCAGTAAATCAAAGGCATTTCTAGAGCGCATTCGGTTGAGTTGCTGTACTTCTGTATTGAGCATAATCGCATCAATCTCTGTCGCCCCACGTCGAATGGCTTCTTCTATTGCAATAATACAACCAAAGCCCCCATCGGCATATTCATGGCGGTTTTTAATCACCAAACTCATAAAAGGAAGATAGTTACAAGAAATCCAAATCCAGTCTAAAAAGTCTTCATAAGTACAATCAGACAGAGACTTATATTCAATTTCGTTTAAGGTGAAGTTGGAGACACAAACCACTACTTCTTTGTGGCTGTTCTTGATCTGCTTAAAAATATCAAAGGAAACATTTTTAGCCAGTAGCTTTCTAAGGTTCTCACTTTCTCCAAAGGTTTTTCTCCCCCGAAAAAAGTTCTTGACAACATTAAAATGATTAATCTTTGTTTTAGCAATTTTCCCTGTCCGCTTGACAATAAAGGGATTATTCGAAAAAATACTTTCTTGGGTCACATGGGTAAAGGCATGCTTAATGGCTGGAATTTTATTAGCAGCGAGGTGAGAAACCATTAAACTCCCAGTAGAAGTTCCCATAAACAGATCATAGTTTTGTCTGGCTTCTTCTATTAAATATTGGGCTAATCCCCCGGCAAAGGCACCTTTACTTCCTCCTCCTGATATCACTAGGCCTTTTTTCATTCGTTTCAACTTGGATTTCAAGGAAAGTTACTCGAATTTTATAGAAATTAAAAGTCGAATTTAGCGCAAAAGAGCAATTTTGTCCCTTTTATGGATCCATTACAAACTTCAATTGAATATTTAAAAGGCATTGGCCCTAACCGCGCTGCGCTTTTAAGAGAGGAGTTGGGGATTCGCACCTATCAAGATCTCTTACACTTTTTCCCTAATCGTTATATTGATCGCTCACGCTTTTATGCCATTAATCAACTTCCCCAGAATAATGCGGAAGTTCAAGTCAAAGGAGAAATTATCCAAATTAAAACGGTCCCTCAAAAAAGAGGGAAACGCTTGGTTGCGGTATTTTCTGATGGGCGTTCACAAATGGAACTGGTGTGGTTTCGCGGGCATAAATGGATACAAGAACAGTTAAAACTCAATACGCCTTATGTCGCCTTTGGACGACTTTCTTGGTTTGGCAGTAAGGCCAATATGCCACATCCAGAATTGACCCTAGAAGCAGAGTATGAAGCAAGCAACATAGGTGCCCTACACCCAGTCTATCCTTCAACAGAAAAATTAATCAATAAAGGATTTACCCAGCGCATCATGAAACAAATGATGGTCAACCTTTTTGGCTTAATTGGCAATCAATTCAAAGAGAACCTCCCCGATTATATGCTGGCAGAACTCAAGCTTGTCTCGCGCAAAGAAGCCATAATCAACGCTCATTTTCCCAGTGATACAGGGGTATTAAAACAAGTACAGCGAAGACTAAAGTTTGAAGAACTGTTTTATATACAAATGCAATTGATTCAAAAGAATCGCTTGCAAAAACAAAAAATTAAAGGCTATGTCTTTCCCCAAGTGGGAGATGCCTTTAATACCTATTTTAAAGAGCACCTCCCCTTTCAGTTGACTGGCGCACAACAAAGAGTAGTCAAAGAAATTCGGCAAGATATGGGGACTGGGAAACAAATGAATCGCTTATTGCAAGGCGATGTAGGTTCTGGTAAAACCATCGTAGCGTTTTTAAGTATGCTAATCGCAAAAGACAATGCTTTTCAAAGTTCTCTAATGGCACCTACCGAAATTCTCGCCATTCAACACTACCAATCCATTCAAGATGCAATAGGATGTTTACCCCTTAGAGTAGCCCTACTTACCGGATCGATTAAAGGGACCGAGCGAAAAAATATATATGCTGATTTAGCCGATGGGAAAATTGATTTTTTAATCGGTACTCACGCATTAATTGAAGACAAAGTTCAGTTTAAAAATCTAGGGCTTGCGATTATAGACGAACAACATCGCTTTGGCGTAGCCCAAAGAGCTAAATTATGGCGCAAAAACGATTTACCACCCCATGTGTTAGTCATGACCGCCACACCCATTCCTAGAACCCTTGCCATGAGTGTTTATGGAGATTTAGACATTTCTGTTATTGACGAGCTTCCCCCCGGTAGAAAGGAGATTAAAACTGTCTTGCGCACAGATGCTAACCGCCTCAATGTCTTCAAATTTATTAGAGATGAAATTGCTAAAGGCCGACAAATCTATGTGGTTTATCCATTGATTCAAGAATCAGAAAAAATGGATTACAAGGATTTGATGGATGGCTATGAAAGTCTGGTCCGTTCCTTTCCTTTACCTGATTATCGCATTAGTATCGTTCATGGACAAATGAAGGCGGCAGATAAAGATTATGAAATGCAACGCTTTGTCGAGGGTAAAACTCAAATCATGGTAGCGACGACTGTTATTGAAGTTGGGGTTAACGTCCCCAATGCGTCGGTGATGATTATAGAAAGTGCAGAACGCTTTGGTTTATCTCAATTGCACCAATTACGTGGGCGTGTAGGCCGTGGTGCAGATCAAAGTTATTGCATTTTAATGTCGGGTAATAAACGTTCTCAAGAAGCTCAAACCCGCTTGCAAACCATGGTACAAACGAATGACGGCTTTGAAATTGCCGAAGTTGATTTACGACTTAGAGGCCCAGGGAATTTGATGGGAACCCAGCAAAGTGGCGTCTTACAGCTTAAAATAGCCGATTTGCTCAAAGACCAAGAAATCTTAAAAATAGCGCGCTTTTACGCCCAAAAAATTGTGGAAGTTGATCCAGAACTTTCATCAGAGAAGCACCAAAGGGTAAGACAAACCTATGCCAAAATAAGTGCGCATAAAAACATCTGGAATTACATTAGCTAGGACTATCATTTTGCCTTTTCGTTACTTATATTTGTAGCTAAATTTTATTTATGAAGATTTCCTACAACTGGATGCAGCAATTTATCCAAGCTGAACTCCCCATAGAAGAACAACTCGATTTATTGACAGATCTTGGTCTTGAAGTAGAGGGCAACAGCTCGTTTGAATCTATTCCAGGCAGTCTGGCAGGTGTTGTTGTAGGCGAGGTATTGACTTGTGAGCAACACCCCGATGCTGATCGCTTAAAGGTTACCACCGTCAATATAGGAGAAGAATCATCCGTTCAAATCGTTTGTGGAGCCCCTAACGTTGCTGCCGGACAAAAAGTTCCCGTTGCCACCATAGGAACAACTCTTTATACAGCTGATGGAGAAGCGTGGACCATCAAGAAAGGAAAAATTCGCGGTGAAGCGAGTCAAGGGATGATTTGTGCCGAAGACGAATTAGGCCTAGGAAGTGACCATGATGGTATCATGGTCTTAGACGAAAAGCTTGCGCCCGGGACCCCTTGTGCCACCCTTTTTCCAATTGAACAAGACCAAACCATAGAAATAGGCCTCACCCCTAATCGCTCGGACGCGATGAGTCATATGGGCGTAGCCCGTGATTTAAAAGCAGGTTGTATTCAACGTAATATTCCATACCAATGGAATTTCCCAAACACCAACGCTTTTAAGGTGGACAATACCTCCCTTCAAATCGATGTAATTGTTGAAGAACCTAAAATGGCTCCTAGTTATAGCGGAATCACCCTTTCTGGTCTAGAAGTCAAAGATTCTCCCAGTTGGTTACAAAACCGCCTTAAAGCCATTGGCTTAAGCCCCATTAACAATATCGTTGATGTGACTAATTATATCTTACACGAATTGGGACAACCCTTACATGCTTTTGATGCGGATAAAATCAAAGGGAAAGTTTTAGTCAAAACCCTAGCAAAAGATACCCCTTTTACCACCCTTGACGGAGTAGAGCGCAAGTTACACCAAGAAGATCTAATGATCTGTGACGAAGATAAACCCCTGTGTATTGCTGGCGTATTTGGTGGATTAAACTCTGGGGTAAGTAAAGAAACCAAAAGAATTTTCTTAGAATGCGCTTATTTCGACGCAGTAAGCGTTCGTAAAACAGCTAAAAGACATGGCTTAAATACCGATGCTTCATTTCGTTATGAAAGGGGGATCGATCCAGAGATAGGAGAATTTGCCTTAAAGCGTGCCGCATTTTTGATTCATGAAATTGCTGGTGGAGAAATTACCAGTGACATCATCCGTGTTAAACAGCCCCTAAAAGAAAAAGTTTCTTTATTTATTCAATATGAGCGTATTACTAAAGTATTAGGGCAAGAAATCCCTAAAGATGAACTCATAAATATTTTAAACGCTCTTGAGATTGAAATCATTAATGTTACAGAAGAAGGTTTTTCTATGACCATTCCGCGTTACAGGGTAGATGTTACTCGTGAAGCAGATGTGATTGAAGAAATCTTACGCATTTATGGCTATAATAATATCGATAGCGTAAATAGTATGAAAACCTTCTATCCAGCTTTCAATTTAAAAACCCCACATATTTTAGAGCAAAACATCGCTAAAAAACTAGTGGGATTAGGCTTTCAAGAAGTCATGAATAATTCGATTACTTCTCCTAAATACGCTTCATTTTCTAAGCAATTAGATGAAATTGCCAAAGTGAACCTTTTGAATCCACTAGGACAAGAACTCTCTCAACTGCGCTCTTCACTCCTCTTCTCTTCTTTAGAAGTGATTGCTTACAATCAAAATAGACAGCGAAGAGACTTAAAAATATATGAGTTTGGAAAAGTATATCGTCAAATAGAAAAAGGGCATCAAGAAGATAAGAAAATAGCGCTTGCCTTGTGTGGTAGAGCCAACAAAGAGGCGTGGAATACAGATACAGTCACAAATGATATTTACCGCTTAAAAGGGACTGTCTATAGCCTTTTAGAAAGCCTGGGCTTAGATGCACTTTCAGAAGAAGTTAGCGACCGAGATATTTTCCAACATGGGCTTTGCATCTCATCGCGTAAGAATGCAGTGGTTCAATTGGGAAGCATAGCGTCAAACTTATTAAAAGAATTCTCGATTGACCAAGAAGTGGTTTATGCAGAATTTGATTTTGACGCCTTATATCAATTAGCGTTTAAAATGGACTTAATTGTTACTCCTATTCCAAAATTCCCTTCTTCTCGTAGAGACTTTGCTTTATTGGTTGATCAAGAAGTGAGCTTTGAAGCTTTAAAAGAAGTCGCACAAAAAGTGGAGAGAAAAATTTTGACTCAAATCAATCTATTTGATGTTTATGAAGGGAAGAATCTTCCAGCTGGGAAAAAGTCTTATGGATTAAGTTTTTTGTTTGCTGATCCGCATAAAACACTGACGGACAAAAACATCGATAAAGTCATGCAGAAGCTCAAAAATAGCTTTGAAAAAGAGTTTGGAGCAGAATTGAGATAGAAAAAATGATTTTTTAATGTGCTTTAAGAGTTAGAATTAAGGAGAAATTCCTTAATTTTACTATGACAATGCGAATGAATATGAAGATGAAGTTATTTCCCCCTACTAACATTGCCGAGAAGCTACAATCAGCTAAAGCAATTGATACTGCGATGATAGACGCAGTGAACACTTTTATTAGCCGTCCCAATTCTATTAATTCGTTTGATTTAGAGGCGTTTGAAACCAAAAACATCTATCATCTCGATACCATTAAATCTATCTGCATAGACTATCGTCTACGATTTTTAGATTTAAAGTATTTTAAAAATGATTTACCCCAGGAAGCTTTTGATAAAATTGCTGCATTGGAAGTACAGCAAAACACTAAGCTTGCTGGTTTTAAAATCATGGCTCCATCAAAATTATTCCGTCTTAAAAACACCGATGATCCCTTGTTATTTGTTCCAATTGGGAATGAT
>JAKMGK010000092.1 GCA_022424955.1 Flavobacteriaceae bacterium | reverse complement strand
ATCCACATATTAGGAGAAAAACCCGATGCGAGCTTCAAACCCATTGCGCCTTCGCTCGAAGACGTCTTTTTTTCCAAACTACAACAACTCCACTAAATCTTATTGAACTATGTTTAAGCAATTTTTCTTTTCTGAAGTTCGATACAACCTACGCCAACCCATGGTGTATTTGTTTTTTTTAATCGTTTTTTTATTGGTCTTTGCTGCCAATTCGACAGATAATGTTCAGATTGGTGGGTCCATTGGGAATGTGAATCGCAATGCCCCTCATGTGATTACGGTTTTCACTACTGTCATGAGTATTTTTGGGTTGCTTTTTGCTGCTGCATTTTTTAATAATGCTGCCTTACGCGATCGCAAATACGATTTCCAAGAGCTGTTATTTTCAAAACCCATCGACAAATTTGGCTACTACTTCGGTCGATTTAGCGCAGCCCTTTTACTCTCAACATTTCCTTTGTTGGGGGTGTTTTTTGGAATTGCACTGGGGTCATTTATTGCTCCGTTGATGGGGTGGATAGAGCCCGACCGTTTTGGTCCGTTGCAACTCAGTTCGTTTGTGAGTAACTACTTTTTATTTGTATTACCCAACATGCTGTTTGCTGGGTCAGTCATCTATGCCCTTGCACATCAATTTAAAAGTACGATTACCTCGTTCGTTGGAGCCTTGGTAATTATTGTTGCCTATGCCGTTTCGGGACAATTTCTATCTGATTTAGACAACGAAACCCTAGGCGCATTGGTCGATACTTTTGGGAGTCGTACTTATGGTGTGATTTCAAAATACTACACCCCTTTGGAGAAAAACACCCTCAATCCATCTTTTTCGGGGCTTTTGCTTTACAACCGATTGATATGGATTGGGTTATCCATTGGAATTCTGATTTTTTCGTACACCCGTTTCAGCTTTTCTGAACGCAAAGCAAGTGTTAAAAAATCAACCGATACTGCTGAAGAAGGTTCTGTCATTCCTACCGTTGAAAAGCCGCAGTTTTCGGCAATTGATGATAATTTATGGCAACAGTTTGTCAGTTTTTTTAGTATAAACTTTAAGAGCATATACAAGCATGTCACCTTTCGAATTTTATTTTTGTTTAGCCTTATTTTATTGCTAACAGATTTAATATCAGGCTTTGAGTATTATGGATTACAGTCCTATCCGTTGACGTATCGAATGACCGATGCCATTAGTGGGACTTCACTTTTTGTGATAATCATTTTGGTGTTTTTTAGTGGAGAATTGATCTGGCGTGATCGTGATTTCCGAATCAATGAAGTGATTGATGCCACTCCCCATACCACTTTGATTTCGCTATTTGCAAAGACGGCTTCTTTGTTTAGTCTAACCTTAGTTTTACACCTATTTTTTATCAGTTTAGCCATTGTTTATCAGCTGCTCAGCGGTTATTTCCAGATAGAATTGTCTACGTATTTTTGGGATTTTGTGTACAATAACCTTCCACTTTACTTAGGAACTTCGGTGGCAATGATCGCCATTCAGGTTCTGGTCAATCACAAGTATTTGGGGTACATGGTTTCCATTATCATGGTGCTTGGTTTGGATATCATCTTATCGATTCTTGATATTCGATCAAACATGCTAAGTTTTATGGGATCGCCTTATTTGATTTATTCTGACATGAACGGATTTGGTCCGAGTAATCTGGGTGTTTTTTGGTTCAATTTGTATTGGATACTTGGTCCATTGTTTTTACTTGTTTTGTCAGGATTGTTTTGGAGCCGAGGAGCGGTTAGTACCATTGGCGATCGTTTGCGATACGGATGGAGAAAAACACCGCGATCCTATGCCCTTGGGGTAGTAGTCGTGGGAGGTTTATGGGTAGCGCTGGCAAGTTTTATTTATTATAACACCCAAATACTTAACCCCTACAAAACTGTAGAAGGGATTGAAAATCTCGCTGTAGATTACGAAAAAACGTACAAAAAATACAAAGATCACCCACATCCAAAAGTGATTGCTGCGCAATACGAAATCGCACTTTTTCCTGAAAAACGCTCGTACAAATCAACCGCAAAACTTCAATTGATCAATCCTTACGATCAACCCATTGATACGCTCTTGTTCAATGTGAGTTCGCAGCAGGACGAGGTGTTTGATTTTCCCAATGCATCACTGGTCAAAGAGGACGAGAAGCACAACGTACATTTTTATGTTTTCAATCCTCCCATGATGAAAGGCGATACCATTGAGGCTACGGTAAAAGTCGATTACAGTCCCAAAGGTTTTTCCAATGGAGGTGCATCGACCAGTATCGTCAAAAACGGTTCTTTCTTGAATAATTTCGAAATTCTTCCAAGCATTGGGTATGACGCAAGTAAAGAGCTTAGCCGTCGAAATAAACGACGCAAGTACAAACTGCCACCCAAAGACCGAATGCCTGCTTTGGAAGAGGATTGTGGACCTAATTGCGCTAAAAATTATTTGACAAATGGCTATTCGGACTTTATTGATGTTGAAACGGTAATTTCAACGTCCAAAGATCAAATTGCCATTGCTCCTGGCTCGTTGGTAGATCAATGGGAAGAAGACGGAAGAAACCATTATCGTTATCGAGTTGATCATCCTTCACAAAATTTCTACTCTTTCATTTCTGCCGATTATGCTATTGCAAAGCGCAAGTGGAAAGATGTGGATATTGAAATTTACCACGACCAAAAGCACCATGTCAATATTGAACGCAAGTTGGATGCAGTTGAACGATCTTTGGCTTATTACACCGAAAACTTCGGCCCTTACACCCACAAACAATGTCGTATTATTGAGTTCCCTCGTTTCTCGACTTTTGCACAGGCTTTTCCGGGGACCATGCCTTATTCCGAAGCGTTTGGTTTTGTCATCGATTTAGAAGACGAAGAGCAAAACAATGTTATCGATGCCGTTATTGCACACGAAATGGCGCACCAATGGTGGGCGCATCAACTCGTGGGTGCAAATATGCAGGGCGGTACCATGATGAGTGAGAGCTTTTCGGAATACTCCGCTTTGATGACCATGAAGCATATCGCTAAAACCCCCATTAAGATGCGGGAGTTCTTGAAATATGATCATGATCGTTATTTACGGGGACGCGCAGGAGAGTTGGAAAAAGAATTGCCCCTTTACAAAGTTGAAAATCAATCCTACATTCACTACGGGAAAGGGAGTGTGGTACTTTATGCTTTACAGGATTACATTGGAGAAGATAAGGTCAATGCGGCCATGCGGAGCTTTTTAGAAGAGTACAAATACAAAGCGCCTTACCCAACATCTTTGGATTTTCTTCGACACCTAACCCCGCAAGTTCCCGACTCATTAAATTATCTGATCAACGATTGGTTTAAAGAAATCACCTTGTACGATAACCGCTTACTATCGGCAACGGCACGTCAAACAGAAAACGGTAAATACAGCATCGCCTTAGAAATCGAAGCCCGAAAAATCAAAGCCGATTCCATTGGAAACGAAAACGAAGTAGGGGTAAATGAGTGGATTGATGTTGGTTTGTTTGCCGATGCCGATGAAGAAGTATTGATGCATCAAGAGCGAATAAAATTTACCGAAAACAAGACAACCATTACCTTGGAAGTTGATTCGTTGCCCGCACGAGCTGCGATTGACCCCCGTCATATTTTGATTGATCGCGTATTTGAAGACAATCGAAAAACGGTGAAATTTAAATGACTTAAAAGCCGTTGACGACCTGGCGAATTGCAACCAAACGACCTAACAATCCCTCCAGTTGATCAAGGGGAAGCATATTTGCACCATCACTTTTGGCCACGCTTGGGTTGGGGTGGGTTTCGATAAAGAGGCCATTCACATGGTTGACGATTCCTGCACGGGCGATGGTTTCGATCAACGCGGGTCTTCCGCCAGTTACACCGCTATTTTGATTGGGTTGTTGTAAGGAATGGGTAACATCTAAAACCGTTGGTGCGATGCTGCGCATGGCTGGAATTCCTCTAAAATCTACGATTAAGTCGGTGTAGCCAAACTGGGTGCCGCGATCCGTAACCCATGCTTGATCATTCCCGCTGTCTTTTACTTTTTGAACAGCAAACTGCATGCTTTCGGGACTCATAAACTGACCTTTTTTGAGGTTGACCACCTTACCAGTTTTGGCGGCGGCGACCACCAAATCGGTTTGGCGAACCAAAAATGCGGGAATTTGAAGTACATCCACATATTCTGCTGCCTTTGCAGCATCGGCTGCTTCATGAATATCTGTAAGGGTAGGAACATTGAACGTATCTCCCACTTTTTTTAAGATAGTCAAGGCCTTATCGTCACCAATTCCTGTAAAACTATCGATGCGACTGCGGTTTGCTTTTTTAAAACTTCCTTTAAAAATAAAAGGAATTTCAAGTCGCTGGGTAACCGAAAGAATTTGTTCAGCAATTTCCATAGCCATTTCCTCTCCTTCGATAGCACAAGGCCCTGAGATGAGAAAGAAGTTGTTTTTGTCCGTAAATGATAGCCGCGAGAGGGTAGGGAAGTCCATGAATAATTTTTTACAAAAGTACCTTTTTTCTATGAACTTTTACGCAGGAATAAAAAGCTGCATTTCAAACGGTAGTCAAAGGAATAAAGCTATCTTTGCCGAGAAAATAAAACCGCATGACTGCTATTAAAAACATTGCCATTATTGCCCACGTTGATCACGGAAAAACCACTTTGGTGGATAAAATAATGCACCATTGTGAACTCTTTCGTACCAATGAAAACAAAGGGGATTTGATTCTTGATAACAATGATTTGGAGCGGGAACGCGGAATTACCATTTTGTCTAAAAATATTTCAGTGACCTACAAGGGCACTAAGATTAATATAATCGATACCCCTGGTCACGCCGATTTTGGTGGAGAAGTAGAGCGAGTGCTTAACATGGCTGATGGGGTGCTTTTACTTGTTGATGCTTTTGAGGGGCCCATGCCACAAACCCGTTTTGTTCTTCAAAAAGCGATTGATCTAAAGTTAAAACCCATTGTAGTGGTCAATAAGGTAGACAAAGAAAACTGTACCCCAGAAGAGGTACACGAAGCGGTTTTTGATTTAATGTTTGAATTAGGGGCAGAAGAGTGGCAATTAGACTTCCCCACGGTTTATGGCTCTGCCAAAAACAACTGGATGAGTGAAGACTGGAAAGTACAAACGGATAACGTTGAACCTCTATTAGACATGGTACTAAAGCATGTTCCTAGTCCAAAGATTGAAGTAGGAACCCCACAGATGTTAATTACTTCCTTAGACTTTTCTTCTTATACAGGAAGAATTGCTATTGGTCGTTTACAACGTGGACAGTTAAAGGCGGGGATGTCGGTAGCTTTAGTGAATCGCGATGGAGACATTTCAAAACAACGCATTAAAGAACTTAACCTTTTTGACGGCTTGGGTCGTAAAAAAGTCGAAGAAGTCAATGCGGGTGATATCTGTGCCGTGATTGGCTTAGAGGGTTTTGAAATTGGCGATACCATCGCCGATGCTGAAAATCCAGAGGCATTGCCCACTATCGCGATAGACGAACCCACCATGAGTATGTTGTTTACCATTAACGATTCTCCTTTCTTTGGAAAAGATGGAAAGTTTGTGACTTCAAGACACATCAAAGATCGTTTAGAAAAAGAATTAGAACGCAACCTTGCAATGCGTTTGGAAGAAACGGGTTTGGCAGATAAGTTTATTGTCTTTGGTCGTGGGGTATTACACCTTTCGGTTTTAATTGAAACCATGCGACGTGAAGGATATGAATTGCAAATCGGTCAACCTCAGGTGATTATCAAAGAAATTGATGGTGTTAAACATGAGCCCATTGAAGAATTAACCATCGACTTGCCCGAAAGTGTTTCTGGAAAAGCCATTGAAATGGTGACCCTAAGAAAAGGCGAAATGTTGAGTATGACCCCTAAAGGAGAGCGCATGGTGTGTGAATTTATCATGCCTTCTAGAGGGATCATAGGGTTGAGAAATCAATTGTTGACCGCCACAGCAGGAGAAGCTATAATGAACCACCGATTTAAAGAATTTGCTCCTTATAAAGGAGAAATTCCTGGGCGTATTAATGGTTCTTTAATCTCTATGGAAAAAGGAAATGCCATTCCTTATTCACTAGATAAATTACAAGAACGCGGAAAATTCTTTGTCGCACCTAATGAAGAAGTCTATACCGGACAGGTAATCGGAGAAAACTCTCGTGGAGATGATATGGTAGTCAATGTGACCAAAACCAAAAAACTCTCTAACGTTCGTTCTTCTGGCGCAGACGATAAAGTGAAGTTGGCGCCCCCAATAAAATTCTCATTAGAAGAAGCTTTAGAATACATTCAAGGGGACGAATATGTTGAGGTTACACCAAACCACCTACGCCTGCGTAAAGTATTCTTAGACGAAAACGAACGTAAACGTCAAGCGTCTAAATTGGGATAGTACTGGACTGATGACCTAAACTTCAGATATTTTTATCATCATTTTTCCTTCTTATTGCTTTTTTAATTAGCTTTCCTCTCTAAGCATTAAATGTTTTGAGATGAATAAAATTGCACTCTATACAACTGTCTTAACAGCAATCATAGCGATCGTCATGATTGTTTTAGAAAAAGTAGATGCAATAGGCGTTCCAGTGATTATTTTCTTTATCAGTTTAGCGATAAGCTTGAGAACCTCTGCAATGTTCAAAGGTTTATCTTTTACGGTGTTGATTTTTGCAGCAGTGTCCGCAGCCTTATTTTACCCTGGTATTTTCTCAGAAATTGGCGTTTTTGATCTTAAAGGACTCATCGTTCCATTGTTGATTATCATCATGTTTGGAATGGGCTGTTCCATGCAATTCAATGATTTTGTTGGCATCATAAAGATGCCAAAGGGGGTATTGATTGGTGTTATTTGCCAATTTACGATTATGCCTATTGTAGGATATACATTAGCTTCCTTAACAAATTTACCTCCAGAAATACAAGCCGGGATAATCTTAGTTGGTTGCTCACCTAGTGGACTGGCCTCGAATGTGATGTCCTTTATCTCTAAGTCGAACTTGGCCTTATCACTTACCCTCACTGCCGTAGCGACTTTATTGGCTCCATTACTCACCCCATTTTTAATGAAAACCTTAGCCAATCAATTAGTGCCTATAGATTATTTAGGGATGTTGATGAGTATTTTAAAGATTGTAATTCTACCCATTATCCTGGGCTTACTCTTTAATCATTTTTTTAGTGGAAAATTCACATGGCTAGATAGAGCTATGCCCATTGTTTCAATGGCAGGAATAGCGATTATTATCACCATTATCACGGCCGCAGGGAGAGATGCCCTTCTAACGATTGGATTAACCCTTATTGTGGTGGTGATTATTCATAATATTTTGGGCTATGTTCTAGGCTATAACCTCAGTCGATTACTAGGCTTAGATCAAAAATCTGCCCGAACGATTGCCTTTGAGGTTGGCATGCAAAATGGCGGCTTAGCTTCTGGGATTGCTTTAGAAATGGGACGTGTTGCCACAATGGGACTAGCTCCGGCGGTGTTTGGCCCCATGATGAATATCACCGGCTCGTCTCTGGCCACATGGTGGCAAGGGAAACCAGTAGAAGATGGACAATAAATTACTGCGTTACAGTTTCTAATTGCTGTTTATAATTTACTATTCTCGAATGAGCCGTTCCATCAATCAATAAGATCACAATCATCATTGCAATGGTGGTGATACAACTGGCACGCCACACTGGTTTATCTATCACAATAATCAGCAATGAAGCGAGGATCATAATCCCTGGGATTGCTTTAAAAACAATCGTATTGTATTCCTTTAAGGCACTCTCAATTCGTTCAAATTCTGAGGCGATAAAAGTCGCTGCGTCTTCTTGATAGGCTGCTTCAAAGTCGCTTATTCTATTCACATTTGTATAGACTAAACCCACTCCTATAATCATAAGGAGGATACCTGCTACTAGACTAGGAATGATATGCGCCTTGGCTAAATCTGTTTTTCCCAACTGCCAAAAGCCATAACTGGCGATTAAAAATAAGAGAGCAAACACTATAAAAAAGCGAGTAGAAAATACTTCGGCTTTTGCCCACTCGGTAGCGAATTTTAAAACTTCCATAATTGTTTTTTAATTTAAAATCAAAGATAAAAATTCCTTTTTGGTCTTATAAAAATTTGAAGAGGTTTTAGAGACTTAAAGGATTCTTACCGCATTAAAGGGTAAGCAAGAAGAGAACGTTCTACTTCAAGATCGTCATGGGGTAACTGCTTGGAATAATCTAAATAATTTCCTGTTGGATATACGCGATCTGCCAACTGTAAAATCTGGAATAAGTCCATTCGATTAGTTGCACTAAGGGTAGGATGGGGCCAGAATTTGTCTGGATCGGTATAGGGTACTAAATAATCTAGCGCTGTTCTTAAACGAGAAGAAGGATTGTTTGTTTTCCAAAGATCTTCCCCCACCTTTTCTGCTAAATGTGCAACAAGAAATAGGGCATTAAGGTTATAAATACTGTAAAATAAGGGGCGTGTCCGTGCCATTTCTTCTGGCATTGAACCATCTGTTTGAATTTGCGTTAAAACCCTTCTTTGATAAAAATTTTGGGCGATCTGTTGGGCTTGCGCTTTCTTTCCTGCATAGAGGGCAAAATAGAGGGCTTGAACATCATAATAAGAGCCGTGATTGTTTTTTGATGCCGCTTCTTGTAAGGCTAATTCATTGGTAGTAAGCCATTCAAAATAAGCGTCTGCCCACTGCTTTAATCCCTGTTTCTCTTCTTTACTTAAGGCGTTTGAGCCTTCTATGAGTAAGGAGGCTTCTAGGGCTTTGATCATGATACGTCCGTCTAATACGCCAGATTTTGAGCCCGTATTATGCCCCGGTCTGCATTGAGCATGATTTAGGTTAGGGTTCATACGGGTCGTTTTGTCAAGAAACCACACCCGTAATAGTTGGGCGACTTTTTGCGCATATTTTTTCTCTCCAGTAAAATAATAAGCTAGGCCTAAGACTTCTGTGTTTTCTCCAAACGCACCAATCCTTTGCCGGTCAGATGCATCAAGACTTTGACTCCCTGGGTAGGTTTCTCCATCCCGTCTAATATAGGGGAGACCGTTTGCTTTAGTGGGATCTGGCCACCAATAGCGGCTATAGCTGGCATAATCATTTTTGTTTCCACTAGGGGGGGGTTGTGATTTGTCTGTCACAGAAAAAGGTCCTTCGAAAAAGGCTTTGTTTGCCGCTAAGATAAGTTGCCCATAAGCTTTTTGTAGCCTGTGCTCTCCTTGTTCTAATTGCGATTTAGTTGTCGCTAAGGATTCACTTTCAAGCAAGAGGGGGGCACTTGGAATACTATTTTGTGCAACACCCTTTTGCAAAACAAGGCCTACAAGCATTAAGCTAAATGAGTAGGGGAAACGACTTTTTTTCATATTCAATTGTGGAAGTACGATTCCACAATATTATTGAATTTTAAGGGATTTTAGGTAATCTTGTTGGTAGTAGACTTGATTGTTCAGGGCTGGATTTAACGGTTTGTACAAACGCTGTAGGGGCGCATAGCCAATCCTTTGGATCAACTTTAAAGTAGAGTTGATCCTTTTAAGACGTCTGTTGCTGCACTACCTCATAGACGCTTCCTTCGTCACAGCGCAAGATTTTCCCAGGGAATTTGACAATCATATTATAATCGTGGGTCGCCATTAAAACGTTCATCCCTTGCTGGTGGAGTTTTTGAAATACCTCCATAATTTCAAGACTAGTTTGTGGGTCAAGATTTCCAGTGGGTTCGTCTGCGATAATAATTTCTGGGGTGTTGAGTAAGGCCCGTGCAATGGCGACACGCTGTTGTTCTCCGCCCGAGAGTTCAAAGGGGAATTTATATTCAATCCCTTCCATGCCCACCTCGGCAAGGACTTCGCTTATGCGATCTTTGATTTTGACCTTGTCTTTCCAGCCAGTGGCTTTAAGCACAAAATTGAGGTTATCAAAAACGCTGCGATCTGGAAGCAACTTAAAATCTTGAAAGACCACGCCCAGTTTTCGTCTTAAAAACGGTATGTCTTTTTGGCGAATGCCTTTTAAGTCAAATCCTACAATGGTACCTTGTCCTTCTTGCAAAGGTAAATCTGCATAGAGGGTTTTGATCAAACTACTTTTTCCAGTTCCTGTTTTTCCAATTAAAAAGACAAACTCTCCCGCTTTTACATCGATATCCACACCTTTAAGAATGCATTGCTTATTTTGATAAATATTGGCTTGTTGTAATAGTACAATCGGTGCTTCCACAGTATAGAAATGAATGATTTGTGACTAAAGATACTATTTCTAGGTGCGCGGGAAAAGTCCAATAGGATTTTGTTGATAATTTTTATACGTTATCCCAATATCTTACGTTCATAATAGGATTAGAAGTCTTAATTTTAAGGTGATGAATTTGATCAAGAAGCGCGGCTTTTTATTTCCATTTTTTGGTATTGCTTTCTCCCTTTTACCTGTCCAAGCACAACAAGGTTGGGAGGTGAATGCATTGACTTCTGCAGAGTACTATTTTGCGTCAAAAGCCTTTGGCCCTGCAGTGCAGTACTATCAAATTCAGCCCTATTACCCCAGCCTTTCTGGGGGACATGATGCAGCGAACTTTTACACCTTGGCATCTGCTTTACGACTCAATACTGCTGGGGCAGAAAAAATGCTTACGGCTTACATGGTTGATCATCCCACCAGCTATCTCACCGAAACTGCTTTTTTTGATGCAGCCAATTTTTACTTTAATCAAGGCCGCTATTCTTATGCCCTTAAATGGTACAGTAAAATAGGTGAAAGAGAAGTAGCCAGGGTACAACGCCCAGAATACAATTTTAAAAGGGGGTATAGTTATTTTGTGTCAAAGCGATATAAAAACGCAAAGCCGCTTTTTGAAAAAGTAAAAGATCTGCCGGCCTATCAGTCAGATGCGAATTATTACCTGGGTTATATCGCCTATCAATTAGAAGATTTTGAAGAAGCCAACCGCAATTTTGACAAACTCAACAAAAGCAGTGATGATAATACTGTAGGCTATTTTCAAGCCGATATGAATTTTAAATTAGGGCGTTTTGAACAAGCCATCCTTTTGGCTAAGCCCAGCTTAAAAGGAGCAGACGAAAAAGAAACTTCAGAGCTATCTAAGATCATAGGCGAAAGCTATTTTAATTTAAAAGACTACCGCTCTGCCTTACCTTTTTTAATTGCCTATAAAGGCAAAAGAGGGAAGTGGAACAATACCGATTATTATCAATTGGGCTACACCCATTACCGCGTTAAGGAATACGACAACGCAATTGCCCAATTCAACAAGATCATTAACGGAAAAAATGCGGTTGCTCAAAATGCCTATTATCATCTGGCCGATAGTTATTTACAAACCGACCAAAAAACAGCCGCTTTAAACGCCTTTAAGCGCGCGGCAGAGATGAAATTTGATCCTATTATTGCAGAAGATGCTCTATTGAACTATGCTCGCTTAAGCTATGAAATAGGAAATTCTTATGAAAGCCCTTCTGCTGTATTGCAACGCTTTGTGGAAACCTATCCCAAAAATAAAACGGTTAATGAGATCGAAGAATTATTGTTAGACTCCTATGTCAACTCTCAGAATTTTGATGCGGCATTGGGATTGCTAGATAAATTTTCTTCAAGTGATTTTGACGAAGCCAAACAAATCGTCTCTTATTTAAAAGCAAATTCCTTGTATAAAAGCGGACAGTTTGCATCGGCAATCGAATATTATACTGCTGCTATTAAAGCCTATAAAAACCCTTTGATTATTGCGAATGCCACTTATTGGCAAGCTCAAGCCAATTATGAATTAAAAGAATATGCCCTGGCCTTAGAACTTTTTCAAGAGGCAAAAAGTTTCCCCAAGTTTTCTAGCTTGCCCTTTGCCAAAGAAATTGACTATCACAGGGGCTATTGTTATTTTCAGCTAAAAAACTATCCCGCGGCCATTGATGCATTTGAAGCCTTTTTAAAGCAAGCGCAAACCGTAAAATATGAACGCGATGCTCGCTTGAGGTTAGGAGATAGCCATTTTGTCTTAAAAGCTTATTGGCCCGCCATGGATCAATATAAAAAAGTCACTACGCTTGCACCGCAAAGGGCAGGATATGCCATGTATCAACAAGCGATAAGCTATGGTTTTGTAAACCGATTAGCTCAAAAAATAGCGCTTTTAAAAGAATTGATCGCCCAATTTCCAACCTCTTCATTAGTCGATGACTGCCAGTATGAGTTGGCCTTGTCTTATACTAAGAAAGGAGATAATGAAGCAGCCATCGCAGCTTATGATATCATCATTAATCAAACCAAAAGAAGCCCTTATCGCTCTAAAGCGCTCTTGAATAAAGGCTTGATTCAATACAATAAAGGAGAAACGGCGATGGCAGAAAGCACCCTAAAGAACCTGGTGCAAACCTATCCAGATGAAGCCCTGGCACAACAGGCTTTACAAACCGTAAAAGAGATTGCCATTGAAGAAAATACAGTGGCGGCATTTTCTGCTTGGCTGAAAGAAATTGAAATCACCTCTCTACCAGATTTACAGTTAGAAAAAGCAGCTTTTGATGCCATCGAAAGGCTTTTAAATGGCGGAAAGAAAAAGGCCTTAAAAAAAGCTTTAAAAAGCTATTTAGAAGAGTATACCACTGGCGGAAATACCCTTCGTGCATCCTTTTTATTCGCAGAAATTGCTTTTGAAGAAGAAGAATGGGGAGAAGCTAGTTTGTACTATGACAAAGTTATTCAAGCCCCTCTTAACGAATATTCAGAACAGGCCTTAGTGCGTATGACTCAGGCTCTAGTTCAGTTAGAACAAAAAGAAAAAGCACTTCCCTTTTGGGAAAAATTAGTCGAAATTGCTCAGTTCGAAGAGAACAAGCGTTATGCACAGTTTAATTTGATGCAATATGCTTTTGAGGCGAAAAACATGGAACTGGCCACCCGCTATGCAGAAGAAATCTTGACATTATCCAATTTAGAAGAGCGCGTCAAATGGGATGCCTATTATATTTTGGCGAAAGCTTCGCAAGAGAGAAAGGATCTTCCCAAAGCTGCTGCTGCCTTCAAGCAATTAGAAAAAGCCCCTCAAGGAGAACGCGCAGTAGAAGCCTTGTATTTTGATGCATTACAAAAATACAATAAGCTTCAATTTGCAGACTCTAATAAGGTGATTGAAAATATAGCTCAAAACTATGGTGGTTATCCGCGCTGGGGAGCAAAAAGTTTGTTGTTGATGTCCAAAAACTTTTATCAATTAGACGATGCATTTCAAGCCACCTATATTCTTGAATCCATCATTGAAAACTTTAATCAGTTTCCAGAAATTGTCAAAGAAGCTAAAAAGGAGATTGAAAATATTAAAATGGTCGAAGCAAAAAACAATGCGTCTATCTCAATAGAAAACTCTTCCAATGAATAAAGTAACGCTTTTAACGGTTGTTCTTATTTTTCCCTTGTACGTTTTTGCGCAAGAAGAGAAAGAAGATATCGGGACACAAGAAGTTACGGTGATTAAATCCTATACCCCCAGCCTGCAAGATGTGTTTAAATTGCGTAACAGTCCAGCAACGCTCGACTCTATTGTCGCACCCAAAAAGGAGGTTGAATACAGTATATTTTCTGTTCCTGTTGCCTCGACATTTATTCCGTCAAAAGGGACAGCGCGAAAATTAGTGCCTAAAAAACAAAAACCTCAGTTTAATTCGGGGGGGAGTATCGGTTTTGGAAATTTTAATCAATTATTATTTGAATACAACACCAATTTTAACATTGATCGGCGCCAAAAAATTGATTGGGTAATTTATTATAACGGACTTTTAAAGCCTATGCAAGAGGTGCAACTCGACAGCAAGCAAAGTAATTTATTATTCAATGTTTCGCATCAATATGCCACCTCAAAGCGCAATTCGTTTTCTCAAATCAATTTTAGACAACACCAACAATCTTTTTATGGTTTACGCATCCCTATAGAAGACGATTTTATTCTAGGGCAAATTCAACCTCAGCAAAGACTCAACTATTTCTCGGTTAGCTCTGCATGGCAGTGGTATAATCCCTTGGTGAAAAAGTTATCGCTAGATTCTTATTTGACTACAGATGCCTTTGGCAGTGCTGAAGTAGAAGTGGATTTTTCTTCTAAATTTCAAGTGCTTTGGGGCGGAGTGGCCATTACGCTTTTACCAGAAGTAACTTATTTAACCACCTCTCTTGAAGAAGATTTTTACACTCGGGAGGCTGTCGAGTACAGTTCTGGAAATGCAAGATTATCTCTTTTTGCTAGCAAAATTAATGGCAATTTCAAATTTAAAATTGGTGCCAAAGCTGCCATGGGATTAGGCGATGAGTTTGAAGAAACAAATTTCTTTATCTATCCAGAATTAGCCTTGTCCTACCGCCCTCAAAAAGGAAATTTTGCTCCCTTTTTAAATTTGACAGGAACTTTACAGCAAAATAGTTTTAGGGCCTTGACCCATGAAAACCCATATGTTGCTCCTGCCATTCGATTACAAGCCGCAAACATACCTTATCAAGCTCAATTAGGGACACGATCAAAGTTTGCCGCAGGTTGGGAGTTCCAATGGAATTTATTTTATGAGCATAATGAAAAACAAGCCATGTATCGTAATCTCGGGATTGATATCGATCGTCAAAATATTATACCTTATCGTTATGCCAATGCCTTTGAGGTGGTATATGCTAATTTGCACAAACTAGGGGTAGAAGCCCAATTAGGTGCAGCCTTTAAAAATGGAGGAAGATTACAATTTAAGGCGCGTTATGCCGACTTTTCCTTTGATAGTTTAAACGATGAGACTCCTCTCGCACAACAAACAGTCTTCAACATTCCGCAATTGTCACTTCATTTAAATGGAACGCTAAAAGTGGGTCAAAAATTCTATCTTCAATGGTATGTCAAACACCTAGGGGAAAGAACAAATGCTTTTCGAGATAATTTCTTAGGACAAGATTTAAGTAATGCCCCGGTCTTAATGGAAGATCTCGATCCCTTTACGCAAATTGATGCCAACTTTCAATATCAATTAAACGAACGCTGGGAGGTTTTTATTAAAGGAAAAAATCTATTGAATGAATCCTTTTATCAATGGGCAAATTATCACGTTTATGGTACTCAAA
>JAKMGK010000076.1 GCA_022424955.1 Flavobacteriaceae bacterium | reverse complement strand
ATGTTGCGGTGAAAGAAAAGTATAATTTCTATTCTTACGGAGACGCAATGTTGATTCTTTAAATCGTTCTATGGCTACTGAAAAAAAAGATATCCGCGCATACTCTTTGATCGAGTTGCAAGATTTTTTTGTAGCCAAAGGAGATAAAGCCTTTAGAGGAAAACAAGTTTATCAGTGGCTTTGGAATAAAGGAATCCATCAATTTGATGGGATGACTAATTTATCTAAAGAAACCCGGGCTTTTTTAGAAGAACATTTTACCATTAATCATATTGCGGTTGATCAACAGCAGCGCAGTTCAGATGGAACCATTAAAAATGCCGTCAAATTATTTGATGGACGCGTGGTTGAGTCGGTTTTAATCCCAGTAAAAGATCGAACAACTGCCTGTGTTTCTTCACAAGTGGGCTGTAGTTTAGATTGTAAATTTTGTGCCACGGCAAAACTTGCCCGCATGCGCAACTTAAATCCAGACGAAATTTTTGATCAAGTCGTTGCCATCGATCAACAAAGTAAGGCTTATTTTAATCGCCCTTTATCCAATATCGTTTTTATGGGGATGGGAGAACCCTTAATGAATTATAAGAATGTGCTTTCTGCCATAGATAAAATCACAGCTCCTTCTGGACTGGGAATGTCCCCCAGGCGCATTACGCTCTCCACCTCTGGATTGCCAAAGTTGATCAAAAAAATGGCAGACGATGAGGTGCAATTCAACCTTGCCGTTTCATTGCATACGGCTATTCAAGCTACGCGTGAACAAATCATGCCTTTTGCAGAAAAGTTTCCGTTAGAAGACCTTTTAGCCTCTTTAAAGTACTGGTTTGAAAAAACGGGGAAAAGAGTGACTTATGAGTATGTGGTTTGGAAAGGCATTAATGACAATATAGAGCACATTCGTGCCTTAGTCAATTTTTGTAGACAAGTTCCTTCTAAAGTAAACTTGATAGAATACAATGCCATAGGAGACGATGACTTTAAACAAGCAGACCCTGTTATAATTGATCAATATATAGAATACCTCACTGCGGCACATATCACCGCTACTATTCGCCGCTCTCGCGGAAAAGACATTGACGCCGCTTGCGGGCAATTAGCAAATAAAAATCAAGAAAACACTTGACGAAAGTGTATCTTTGAACAATGAAAGTCGTTGAGCAGATAAAGGAGCCGATATATGAAGAAATGGAGCTGTTTGAAGAGAAGTTCACTGCTTCCATGTCTTCTAAAGTTGCTCTTTTAAATCGAATTACCCATTTTATCGTTAATCGTAAAGGGAAGCAAATGCGACCCATGTTTATCTTTTTGACAGCTAAAATGCTTAATCAAGGGAAGATCAACGAACGTACTTATCGCGGTGCAGCAGTAATTGAATTGATTCACACTGCTTCACTAGTTCACGACGATGTAGTAGATGATTCTAACCTTAGAAGAGGATTTTTCTCTGTTAACGCCCTGTGGAAGAATAAAATTGCCGTTTTAGTTGGGGATTTCATGCTTTCAAAAGGAATGTTACTTTGCATTGAAAATGAAGATTTTGATTTACTTAAAATCATCTCTGTCGCAGTAAGAGAAATTAGCGAGGGAGAATTATTACAAATTGAAAAAGCCCGTAAACTTGATATTACAGAAGATGTTTACTATAACATCATTCGTCAAAAAACAGCCACTTTATTAGCAGCCTGCTGCGCAATGGGAGCTCGAACAGTCCAAGATGATGATCAGGTGGTGGAGAAGATGCGACTTTTTGGAGAATATATAGGAATGGCTTTTCAAATTAAAGATGATCTCTTTGATTATGGAGAAACAGCTATTGGTAAGCCCACTGGAATCGACATTAAAGAGCAAAAAATGACACTGCCTTTAATTTATACCCTGAACAATGTTTCGACTGCAGAGAAAAATTGGTTAATTCAATCCATTAAAAGATACAATCGAGATAAAAAGCGGGTTAAACAGGTGATTGAAAAGGTCAAAGCAGCAGGAGGATTAGCCTATGCCGAAGAAAAGATGGAAGAATTTAGGCAAAAGGCATTAGCCCTTTTAGTAGAGTTTCCACAAGACCCTTATAGAGATGCACTTGAGCAAATGGTGAATTACGTCATTTCTCGTAAGCAATAAGTTCTTTTTTCTTAAGTTTATAGGACCATTAATTATTTCCATTGATTACAAAAACAACCATCGATCAAGTCTATGATACCGCTCGGGTAGAGGAGGTGATTGAAGATTTTGTATCCCTTAAAAAAGCAGGGAGTAATTTTAAAGGACTTAGCCCTTTTTCACAAGAACGCACCCCTAGTTTTATGGTCTCGCCAGTAAAACAAATCTGGAAAGATTTTAGTACAGGAAAGGGAGGCAATGTCGTAGCCTTTTTAATGGAACACGAACGTTTTTCTTATCCAGAAGCCATTCGATATCTTGCGAAAAAGTACAACATTGAAATCGAAGAAACGCAGCAAACAGATGAAGAAAAAGCCAAAAGAGATGCACGAGAAAGCATGTTATTGGTGTCAGAGTTTGCTTTAGATTATTTTAAGAATAACCTTTGGGAAAGTAGTGCTGGAAAAGCCATTGGGAAAACCTATTTTCAAGAACGTGGCTTTACAGATGAAACCATACAAGCCTTTGATTTGGGTTATGCTTTAGAAACAAAAGATGCCTTTACTTCTACGGCATTAGAAAAAGGGTATAAGCTAGAATTTCTTGAAAAAACTGGCTTAACCATTGTCAATGAAGAACGAAAGATTGATCGTTTTCGCGGTCGTGTCCTCTTTCCTATTAAAAGCATGGTAGGGCGTAC
>JAKMGK010000083.1 GCA_022424955.1 Flavobacteriaceae bacterium | reverse complement strand
AAAGTAAAATCACGCAAGGGTTAATCTTATCTCCTACCCGTGAATTGTGTTTGCAAATCACCCAAGAATTAAAGAATTATTCTAAATACATCAATGATGTAAATATTGTAGCCATCTATGGTGGTGCCAGTATTACAGATCAAGCCAAAAATGTAAAAAAAGGTGCACAGATCCTTGTCGCTACACCAGGGCGAATGCAAGATATGATTCGCCGAAGAATGGTAGACCTTTCAAGAGTAGAATACTGTGTTTTAGATGAAGCAGATGAGATGCTCAACATGGGCTTCTTTGAAGATATCACTGCTATTCTTTCAAATACACCAGACGATAAAAGCACCTGGCTCTTTTCGGCAACCATGCCAAAAGAAGTTGCGACCATTGCAAAAAAGTTCATGTACCAACCCGAAGAAATAACCGTAGGGACCAAAAATGCTGGAACTAAAAATGTAAAGCACGAGTATTATCAAGTCTCTGGGCGTGATCGCTACCCTGCCTTAAAGCGCCTTGCCGATGCACACCCTGATATTTTTTCTGTTGTTTTTTGTCGGACAAAAAGAGATACTCAAAGAGTAGCCGAAAAATTAATTGAAGATGGATATAATGCCGGTGCATTACACGGAGATTTAAGTCAGAACCAGCGAGATATGGTGATGAAATCCTTCCGTAACAAACAAATTCAAATGCTTGTTGCAACAGATGTTGCCGCGCGTGGGATTGATGTGGATAATATTACACACGTTATCAACTATCAACTACCAGATGAAATCGAAACCTATACCCACCGTTCTGGCCGTACCGGTCGTGCAGGGAATAAAGGTGTTTCAATGATTATTGTAACCTCTAGTGAATCACGTAAGATCAGAACGATTGAAAAAATCATTCAATCCAAAATCGAATCGAAAAAGATTCCTACGGGAATAGAAATTTGTGAAACCCAATTATACCACTTAGCACAAAAAATTCACCAAACGCAAATCAATGATGAAATCACCCCCTACCTTCCCAAGGTAGAAGCGGTGTTAAACGATTTGAGTAAAGAAGAATTGATTCAACGTTTAGTTTCTGTTGAGTTCGCTCGTTTTCATAATTATTACAAAAATGCTAAAGATCTCAACACCAGTAGTGGAGATCGAGGTGAAGGCGGTCGTGATAAAGTCAAACACAACAAAAAAGACAGCACCCGTTTCTTTATTAATGTAGGTGCACGTGATGACTACAACTGGATGCACTTAAAAGACTTTTTAAAGTCAACCTTATCACTAGATCAAGATGATGTTTTCCATGTAGATGTAATGGATAGTTTTTCTTTCTTCAATACACCAAATAGCCAACGCGACAAGGTATTAGAAACCTTTACAGATTTCCAATTAGATGGCCGCTACATCAATGTAGAAGTATCAGAAAAAGCCCCTCGTGGAGGAGGTGGAGGTCGAAGAAAACGCAAAAACTTTAGCGGTGGGGGTAGCCAACGCTCTGATCGCAGAAAGTTTAATAACAACGAAAGCGGTTTTGATCGAGAGAAGAAAAAAAGAAGAAAAGGAGACGGAGGAAAACCCTCTGGCTTTGGTCGAAGAAGCAGACGTTAAAAAAATGTTTATCTCTCTTGTTTAACTGAGACTCAACTTTTTCTTGTTACTTTTGTGTTCATGCGGTATAGTTTACACCTAACACTTTTTTTATTTTGCAGCTTGTCTCTTGTTTATGCTCAAGAACAGACTAGTCGTTTATTAAAAGGGCAAGTTAAAAACGACATCACCGATCAGTTTATGTCTAGTGTACACGTTTTAAACCTAAGTTCTGTTGAAGGAGTTATTACCAACAATGAAGGAACCTTTGAAATTGAAGTTAAAGCACAAGACACCCTTTACTTTTCTTACCTAGGGTTTAAACCATTAAAAGTCCCGGTAAGTAATGACATGATCAAGTTTGGGTTACCCATCTTTCGATTGACCCAATTGTCATATGCCCTTGAAGAAGTAGTGGTGCGTCCCTATCAATTAACAGGATACCTTGATATTGATGTAAGTAAAGTTCCATTAAATCCCGCAGGACGGTATAATATACCAGGCTTACCACAATCTGGCTACGAAGCCGGGAATCGCAACAGATCCTCTATTTCTAAGGCGATAGGATCTCTTTTTAATCCCGCCGATTTTCTCTATAATCTCTTTGGAAAAAACCCAAAACAGATGCGGAAACTTAAAAAAATGAGGGAGGATGATGAAATTAAAAATCTGCTGGGAACAAAATTTGATCGAGAAATTCTCGTTCAACTATTGGGAATAGAACGGGTCAATTTAGAAGAGATTTTACGCAATTGTAATTACTCGAATGCCTTTATCAAAGAAGCGAATGACCTTCAAATCTTAGAAGCTATAAGTGGTTGTTATGAAGAATACAAAATTCTTCAACTCTAATCATGAGCCCTTTAGAGGATATACTACTGCAATTTTATGCCTCTGTTGCCGACCGTGAAAAGGGGGCCGCTTATATCGATGAAAATCCAGCCTATTTTCAAGAACTTTTTTCTTTAGCTTGTTCCCCTGAAAAAGAACGCAAACATATTGTTGCTGCTTGGATCTTAGAGAAGTACACCCTTGAGAGACTAGCATTGCTTACCCCTATGTTATCAAGTTTTTTAATTGGGGTAGCCCAGCAAAAACACGAGAGTAAACGGCGTCCCATGATCAAATTACTTTTTCATTTTTGCAAGGATAAGAAAAGACGGGAAGCGATCAATACAACTCAAAGAGATCAAATCGTCACTTTGTGCTTTGATTATATGCTAGAAGCCAAAAAAGCTGCTGCCCTTGCTTTTAGTCTGAAAACCTTACATTTTTTTAGACGGCATCAAGATTGGATTGAAGCGGAACTACAAGCCTATATCGAACAACGCTTACCAAATAGCAGTCCTGGATTCCGTGCTGTTGTGCGCCAAATTTCTTAAAATTGATTCAAGGATTCCCCTAGAAGCACTATCTTTGTCCTTTAATTTTCTCTATGAAACTCACCGCTTTAAACGCAATTTCTCCCATTGACGGTCGCTACCGTAGCAAGACAAAATCCCTTGCTTGTTATTTTTCTGAAGAAGCCTTGATACAATACCGTGTTAGGGTAGAGATCGAGTACTTTATTGCCCTGTGTGAATTACCCCTTCCACAATTAGCAGATTTCAACCCTTCCTTATTTGAGGACTTACGCAGCATCTATAATCACTTTACAGAAGAAGATGCCAAAGAAGTAAAAGAAATTGAAAAAACAACGAATCACGATGTCAAGGCGGTAGAGTATTTTATCAAAAAAGAGTTTGATCGTTTAGAAATCACCGACTATAAAGAATTTATCCATTTTGGTTTAACCTCCCAAGACATTAATAACACTTCAATTCCTTTATCGGTAAAAGAAGCCGTTGCGCAAGTATATTTACCGCAGTTAGACGAAGTGATCACGCAACTAAAGGCCCTTTCTGAAGAATATAAAGACGTCTCACTCTTAGCGAGAACACACGGTCAACCGGCCTCCCCTACTCGTTTAGGGAAAGAGTTTGCTGTTTTTATCACCCGTTTAGAAGAACAGCGCAACACCTTATTAGCCATTCCTAATGCGGCAAAATTTGGTGGCGCAACTGGAAACTTCAACGCACACTTTGTAGCCTATCCAAAACAGGACTGGAAAAGCTTTGGGACAGATTTTGTTGAAAATCATTTAGGTTTACACCACTCCTTCCCTACTACACAAATTGAACACTATGATTATTTTGCCGCACTCTGCGACGCGATGAAAAGAATCAATACCATTTTGATAGATTTAGACCGTGATATATGGACCTATATCTCAATGGATTATTTCAAACAAAAAATCAAGGAAGGCGAAGTTGGCTCTTCTGCTATGCCCCACAAAGTCAACCCTATTGACTTTGAAAATTCTGAAGGAAACTTAGGGATTGCCAATGCACTCTTCGGCTATCTAGCCGAAAAATTACCTATCTCCCGCTTACAACGCGATTTGACAGATAGTACTATTTTGAGGAATATAGGGACCCCCTTCGGGCATTCGTTGATTGGCTTTCAATCTACCTTAAAAGGATTAGAAAAACTCTTATTAAACGAAGATAAAATCAAAGCAGATCTTGAAAACAACTGGGCGGTTGTGGCAGAAGCGATTCAAACTATCTTGAGAAGAGAAGGTTACCCTAACCCTTATGAAGCGTTAAAAGAATTGACCCGCACCAACGAGGTGATCAATCAAGAAGCCATTCACCGTTTTGTAGATCAACTGGAGATTGATAGTAAAGTCAAAGCAGAACTCAAGACCATTACACCTTTTAATTATACCGGTATTTAGTTCTCCAGGGCATTTAGATATTCTCCTCCAGGAATATCGATTAACTTGGTTAGTGCACCTACTTGATTGAGGTCAATCTCTCCTTTGATTTCAAGCAAAATAAAGTCAAGCGAGGTGTCTTTTTGCAGCTGTATATCCTCTCGTTCATCAATGTATTCTTGTAAACCTTTGACATACATTACTAATCGATTAACAGTGCTTTCTTCTACACCATAGACAGCTCCAAAACGAACGTTAACTCCTTTTTCGGTTATATTTAAAACAGACTCTAACGAGCTTTCGTTTAATTCTTCTTGAAACCAGTTTTCCATTGCTGTGGCGATAGTAGTTTCTTTTGTACTCATTACCCTAAAGCGCTTCAAGTTTTGAATCATCTCAATAAAGGCCTGGGACCCTGGATCGTCTGTGCTGATTTTAAACTTACTAAGCAATTGAAACATTTGAGGGCTAACATTGAGATTAGTAACCATAGCATTTCCACCATACTGCTCAAAAACATTTTGAGCAGAGCATGCTGCAGAAACAATCAAAAATAAGATCAGGAGTGCATTTTTCATTTTGCAATAATGTTTGGTATAAATATAGAACAAACATAAGTGCATCTTACAGATTTAAAAAATATCTTATTAATTTGCATCATATTTAAAAATTAAAATGAAAAAATCACTTTTATTTATTGTCCTTTTGGGATTGAGTTTTACCGCTTGTTCAGAACAGGATATAGACGATAACCAAATCAATGTAGTAGCAGATCCAACACCAAGTGATGATACTGGAACCACAAGTTCTACCTCACAAACTACAAGTGTTAATACAGAAGTAAATGATTATATCTGGAAAGGGCTAAATTTATGGTATTACTGGCAAGAAGAAGTAGATGATCTGGCCGATACTTTTGATGACAATCTAGTTCAATACACCAGCTTCTTGCAATCCTATGCTGATCCAGAAGATTTTTTCAATAACCTTAATCACACTGATGACCGATTTAGCTGGATCGATTCAGACTACAACAATCTTGAAAACCAGCTATCTGGTGTTTCTGCTTCAAATGGAATGAAGTTTATTTTATATCAACGTTGCTCTGGATGTGAAACTTTGATTGGTGCAGTAACTTATGTCTTACCTGATTCTGATGCAGCCACCAAAGGAGTTATTCGTGGAGATCTATTTAATGCCGTTGATGGACAAGAACTTACTTTTTCTAATTATGTTCTCTTACTCTATGGA
>JAKMGK010000079.1 GCA_022424955.1 Flavobacteriaceae bacterium | reverse complement strand
CCTCTTACTTCTTCTTCTAATCCGTCTTTGATCATTTGATCTACACGCGCGTTAATCTTCTCGTATAAAACTGTTCTAGGGCAGTGTAAAATGATCATTTTAGACACAAAGCTTCTCTCAGGTCTGTCATGACCCAAAAACGAGGAGTAGGGTTTATCTGAGGCGATGCAGACTTCTAATGCACGTAATAATCGCATCGGATTGTTGATATCAACACGAGTGTAATATTTTGGGTCTTTTTCTCTTAAAAGTTCTTGTAATCCCTGAAGACTATGAGTTTCGTAAAATAAGCGTATTTGATTGCGTACTTCTTCCGGGATTTCTGGAAATTCGTCCATCCCGAACATGATTGCATCAGCATACATACCGGAACCTCCAACCATGATTAAAGTATCTTTCTTATCGAATAGCTTCTCGATTGTAGCTATTGCTTCATTTTCAAAATCAGCAACAGTATACTCTTGCTCCACGCTTTTGCTTTGAATAAAGTGATGTGGTACAGCTGCTAATTCTTCTTCTCTAGGAACGGCTGTTCCGATTTTCATCTCCTTATAAAACTGTCTTGAATCACAAGAAATTATTTCAGTATCAAAAGCCTTGGCAAGACCAATGGTAGTTTTAGTTTTTCCAACACCGGTAGGTCCAGCGATATAGATCAATGTTTTAGTCGACATCATTTAAAGGTTTTGCACAATGATGGCAGTAAATAGCTCCTTCTTTGTGGGATTGGGTTAGACAATGAGGGCAGGCTTGAGTATTGGTATCGATGGGCTTTTGTTTTGACATTTCTGCAGTGAGAATCCCTGTGGGTACAGCTATTATACCGTATCCCATAATCATGATTAAAGAGGCGACTAACTGACCGATTGGAGTTTGAGGAGCAATGTCACCATAACCTACAGTGGTTAGGGTAACGATGCACCAGTAAATACTCCTTGGAATGCTAGTAAAACCACTGGAATTGTCTTCAATTAAATACATTAATGTGCCAAAGATGATACATAAAACTAAAACACCAAAGATAAAAACAGAAATCTTTGTTCGACTGGTGCGTAAGGCAATAACCAGTACACTTGATTCTCTGATATACTTGGTTAGTTTTAATATTCTAAAGACTCTTAATAATCTTAAGGCTTTCAATGCGACCAAGCTGTGTGTTCCCGCCAGAAAAAAAGAAAGGTATTTTGGGAAAGTGGACAGTAAATCTATGATACCGTAAAAACTAAAAATGTATTTCCAAGGTCTGGTAACACATACGATTCTCAAAATATACTCCAAAGTAAAAAGTACAGTGATAATCCATTCTGCCCAATCCAGATAGGTGTGGTATTTCGCATCTATGGAAGCAACACTTTCCAATGCGACAAATACAACACTAAGCAATATGGTGATGAGAAGGACAATAACGAAAAGCTTCCCTGCAGGGGTATCTGCCTCGAATATAATTTCATGCAGTCTGTGTTTCCATCTTTTCATAGTAAGGACAAAGATTAGGACGCTTTAATATAATTCAAAGGTATTAACTTATTATATCTTTTTCTGCTCAAAAAGCTTCGGATTAATTTTTCTACATCTGGATTATTCTCCATAGCAACCAACCTTGAAGTGATTTGCTTGTAATCTTTGATTTGATGGTTGAGTTCGAAGTAGCCATATCCACAAAAAACCCTATCCTTAATATATACAAAAGAAGATTCTCCAGTTTTTCTTCCATGTGATACTATTAAGAAATCTGTATAGGGATAATGAAAAGTTGCTACCAGTGCATTTACTTTTTTACGATAGGCTTCAGGCGATTCAAATCCTATACAGGCTCCATCACATTTTTTAAGTGCGTGTTGCAAGCAAGGACCAGATGAATTAGAAAGACTTGTTTTGTGAATGCAAATTCCGTAGTTATCTATCCAATTAAAGACAGCTGCCTTTGCACTTTTCATATTTTTATAGACGCTTAGATAAACATGCTCCTTTTTTACTTGCTCTACAATTAAATTTGGATAGTCGTCTGTTTCATCCAATCGAATACCCATAGGAAAAACCCTGTAGCGCATGGCTTTATTCAGCTTAGGCGCATTGGTCTTTATCTCGTTTTGTTCTTTTAACAGGGTGACGAGTTCTCCTCCAGTGAGAGCGTAAGCCACTGAGTGCAATTGCCTTTGAATCAATTCCGCTTTTTTTGACTTTGAAGTCAAATGATTCAGCAAACGCTTTTTAATATTATTACTTTTACCGATGTAGATGATTTCATTCTCATGATTTGAAATATAATACACTCCCATTTCAGAGGGGAGTTTATCCACAATATCTAAGTATTTTAGAGGAACTTTATTGGGGTGCTTAGAGCTAACCTGAGTTCTTAATATATTTTTTTTAAGATCTTTTTCTAGTAAGAGTTCAAATAATTTCACAGTCACTTTCGCATCACCTTGGGCCCGATGCTGGTCAGAAAAGGGGAT
>JAKMGK010000074.1 GCA_022424955.1 Flavobacteriaceae bacterium | reverse complement strand
GCTCTTCCCATTTCTAGTGTTTTTGAAGTTGAACAAAGATAAAAAACTTTGGGAAGTTGCATAAAAATAATGGGCGACATGATTTAAATTTTTATAAAACTAATCTGTTTCACTTTTTACAAAGTGTAGAATGATAAAAGGTTTAATTTAAAAAAAGAGGTTTACTCGTTATCTGCAAGGGCAAGGTGTGAATCGTCGAGGATTTCATCACAAGAAGGTAGTAGGTGTGGAGGGAGTTTATTCTCTTTGGGTAGTACAGCGATATAGCGCATATCGTTTGTAGTATAAACTTGTTTAAATACGATTTTATCCCAGCCACGTTTGGCCGCCAGGCGTTTATAAAAATCATAATGGGTGATTAAGTCTTTTGTTCCCAAATGAAAAATACCCGTTAATTTTTGATTGATAATATAATGAATCTGTTGGCAAAGTTTACGATCACTATTTAGATTGATAATGGTATTGGGGAAAACTTCTATGGACTCGTTTTCAGCTATCTTATCTTGTATTTCTTTAATTCTGGGAGAGTGCAAACCAAAAACCATAGGCAAGCGTGCAATGACATATTTACTGGGCGAGAGTCGCATAATGTCATTTTCAATTTTGATCTTTAAGCGACCATAAACGCTTTCTGATAAGGTTTTGTCAAACTCATAAGATGGGTAATTGTGAAAGGCGTCGTAAACATTAGAAGAAGAGAGAAATATTAAGCGACAATCAAAGTATTTACAGTGTTCTACCAGTTGTTGATGCAGATCTATTTGATCGTCAAAAGGACCGCGAATGGCAGAAATAATCAACTTTGGTTTTACTTTTTTTAATACCTCGTTGACGTCTTCTTGGGTATGGTCAAAGTGATAAAAATGCTGATTCTTTTTGAATTGCTTACTCGCATAATAAGTGGCATAAGTGTTGTAATAGGGGCTAAGTTCTCTATAGAGCGCATTGCCAATAAAACCACTACCGCCTAAAATTAAGATGCGTTTCAATCTATTTTATTTTTGAGAAGTATAAAAGGGAAGTTTAATCACTTTTGCTGCAAGAACTTTATTGCGTACTTTTATGTGAATGGTAGATCCTTCACTGGCATTTTCTACTGGAACATAGCCTAAACCTATGGCCTTGTTCAATGAAGGGGACTGAGTTCCAGAGGTTACTTTCCCAACGATATCTCCATTTTCTATAACAATATCATGGCCAGTTCTAGGGATACCCCGATCGATTAATTCAAAGCCAACTAATTTATTTGTTGTTCCATTCTCTTTCTGTTCCCCTATGCGTTCTGCATTGATAAAACCTGTCTTAGGGCGGGTAACCCAGCCTAAGCCTGCTGCAATGGGAGAGCTATTGTCGTTTATTTCGTTCCCATATAAACAGTAGCCCATTTCTAAACGCAGTGTGTCTCTTGCGGCTAAACCAATTGGTTGAACACCAAAAGCTTCTCCGGCTTTAAAAATAGCTTTCCACAGTTGGGCTACATCATTATTTCTACAATAAATTTCTACTCCACCAGAACCCGTATATCCCGTTGTAGCGACAAGGATATTTTCTAAACCAGCAAAAGAAGTTGTTGTATGGGCATAGAAGGGGAGACTGGCTAAATTAAAGTCAGTTAATGTTTGCATGGCTTCAAGGGCTTTTGGGCCTTGAACGGTCAAAAGGGAATAGTCTTCAGACGCATTAGTCAATTGTGCATTAAAAGAAGTATTAAGGCTGTTGATCCATTCCCAATCCTTGTCTATGTTTGAAGCATTAACCACTAAAAGGTATTTTCCTTCTGCTAGTTGATAAACGATTAGATCATCGACTATACCACCTTCACGATTAGGGAAATAATTGTATTGTGCTTTTCCTGGGACAAGTTTAGCAATGTCATTACTGCAAGCGTATTGCAATAAATCTAATGCTGCAGGCCCCTCTACAAAAAATTCCCCCATATGAGAAACATCAAACACCCCTAATTTTTCTCTAACGCAATGATGCTCTTCTTTAATGCTACTGTAGCTAACGGGCATTTCAAATCCACCAAAAGCAACCATTTTTGCTCCAAGGGCGTGATGTAATTCATTCAGTTCTGTTTTTTTCATATTCATTTATTTAAAAGCACTAAATTGGAGGCTAAATTAGCTTTTTTAAGCTATTTAGAATTTGAAAAACACAATACTTATGCACAAATACAACCTTCTTTTTTATGTCCTATTACTATTTAATGTGTTTCAATTATTGGGACAAGCAAAAGTTCCTTCAGAAGAATTCTTAGCTTTCCATCAAAGTAGAAGAGACGCATTAAGAGAGAAATTACCACCTAACAGTGTGGCAGTTATTTTTGCTAATCCCACTAGAAATCGTGCAAATGATGTGGACTATATCTATCATCAAGACCCAAATTTTTTCTACTTAACTGGATGGCGCGAACCACAATCTATTTTATTGGTTTACGCTTCTGTTCAACAAGATGACAAGGGAACTTATCAAGATAAAATATACATTCAAGAACGCGACCCCAGTGCAGAACAGAGGAACGGCTATCGTCTAGGGGTAGAGGGTGCTGAGGAAATGGGCTTTGATCGGGTTGCATTGCGAAGTGATTTTGTACAAAATCCTCCTAGCTTTGATGCTTTTGACGAAGTATTGATTGTTGACTTTCAAGACGATGAACGCGATTTAGCAGGCGATCCATATGATTTATATCAATTGAAAAAAACCTTTAAGAAAGCCATTAATTTTCCTGCTAATTTTAATCGAGTTCAATATCAAATTCAACAGTCTATTCGAACAGTAGAACCCGAGAATTTTGCTCGGTTACAAAATTATGTCGAATGGCAGATTGGGAGAGATGCCAGCCTTTTAGAAGACCCTATCATTATAGATTTTATGGCTTTAGAAACTCTGGAAGTTCCTGCAGATCTTAAAATGAAAACGGCTTTTGTTTTAAAAGATTACATCTTTGATGTAGTAAAACTGGAGCAAATTATGGGAGATTTAAGAGAAATAAAAGCCCCTTTTGAATTAAAGCAGCTTAAGCGGGCCATTGAGATTTCTGCCATTGGACAGGTGGAAGTGATGAAAGCCTTACACCCTGGAATGTCAGAAAGAGAAGTACAAGGAATCCATGAATATGTCTTTAAAAAATATGGTGCTGCCTATGAAGGATATCCTTCGATTGTGGGAGCGGGAAATAACGCCTGTGTTTTACACTATATGGAAAACAGTGACGATCCATCTGAAACGGATTTGATGTTAATGGATTTAGGCGCAGAATATGAAGGCTATACCGCAGATGTAACCCGTACCTTGCCTGTAAAAGGAACGTTTACAGAAGAACAGCGCTTACTCTATCAAATTGTATATGATGCCCAAGAGGCAGGTATTGCAAAATCCCAAATAGGTGCCACGACTAGGGATGTGACTAAAGTAACCCAAGAAGTGGTTACCAAGGGTTTAATGGATTTAGGAATCATTTCAGATGCCAGTAAATTTAGACGTTACTATCCACATGGTGCTGCACATCACATTGGTCTTGATGTTCATGATTTAAGTAATTACGGCCCACTTCCAGAAAATTCGATTATAACAGTAGAACCTGGCATTTATATCCCTAAAGATAGTCCTTGTGACCCCAAGTGGTGGGGCATTGGGATTCGTATTGAAGATGATATCTTGATTACAAAAGAAGGACCTGTAAACCTTTCTGCTGGCGCACCTAGAGCGTGGGAAGCTATAGAGGCAATGATGGCACAGCCTAGTCCGTTAGATGGCTTTACTTTACCTGAATTATCGAACTAAGACAGTAGATAAGACTTTAAGTCCGCATAATTTTTAATGCCAATACTCTTTTTCTCTTTGTCGAGTAAAGATTGGATGCGTTCGGGCATGGGGACTTTTCTCTCAAGGGTTTCTTCTACTGTATCTAAAAACTTAACCGGATGAGCGGTTTCTAAAAAGACGCCATATTTTCCTGGATGTTTTTCTAGGTAATCTTTTAATCCTAAATAACCAACCGCCCCGTGGGGATCAGCAATGTAAGAAGAGGTGTGGTAGATTTCTCTCATCGCTTCTCGGGTAGCGTCATCTGTAAAGCGATACCCCGATAGGTGATCTTTTAATTGGGTAAAATTATTTCCATAGATTTTTTGAATGCGCACAAAATTACTGGGATCTCCTACATCCATTGCGTTAGAAATAGTGGGAGTTGTTTTCACCGCGGCATATTGTCCAGTTTCTAAATAAGCAGGAACAGCATCGTTGATATTAGTCGCTGCGATAAAATGATCAATGGGTAAGCCCATATTTTGTCCTATCATCCCAGCACATATATTACCAAAGTTACCACTGGGAACTGAAAAAACAAGGGGTTCCTTGCGGTGAGCTAATTGACGATAAGCGATAAAATAGTAGAGCATTTGAGGGAGCCAGCGTGCTACATTAATTGAATTGGCCGAAGTCAATTTTCTTTTTGCTGTAATTTCTTGATCTAAAAATGCTGTTTTAACCATGTCCTGACAATCGTCAAAAACCCCCTCTACTTCTAAGGCAGTAATGTTTTGTCCTAGGGTAGTCAATTGTTGCTCTTGGACCTTACTTACTTTTCCTTTGGGGTAAAGAATTACAACATCGATTCCTTCTACGCCTAGAAATCCATTGGCAACTGCACCTCCAGTATCTCCAGAGGTAGCCACGAGCACAGTGACTTGCCCAGCATTTTTACTATTAAAATAGCCTAAACACTGTGCCATAAAACGTGCTCCTACATCTTTAAAAGCTAGGGTTGGACCGTGAAATAATTCAAGACTCCCCATATTGTCTTTTATGGAAACTACTGGAAAGTCAAAGTCTAAAGTGTTTTTTAAGATGTTTTCCAAAACCGCTTGTGGGATCTCATCTCCCACAAAAGGTGCCATGGCGGTATAAGCCATTTCGGGGATGCTCAATTGAGGTAATTCCTCAAAGAAAGAGGTATCTAAGGGTGGGATCTCTTCTGGAAAATAGAGCCCTCTATCTGGAGCAATACCATTCACTACTGCGTTTTCAAAGCTCTTTTTAATGGTGGGATTACTGAGACTGTAATATTTCATTATGAGATGATTTGGACTCCTTTTGGATTAATTTTAGAAACAAATATATCAAACTCTATTCCCAGAGGAGAAAAGGTTTCTATTAAAGCTTGTTGAACTTTTTCGGCGGTTGCATGTCCTTTTGAAAAGGTAAAAATAGAGGGCCCAGAACCAGATATTCCAGATCCCAAAGCACCTGCCGATAAAGCTGCTTTTTTCATTTCATTAAAATGCGGAATTAAAACAGAGCGTTCTGGTTCAATTACTACATCGACTAATGATCGTGAAATAAGATCATAATCATTTGTGTATAATGCGCTAACAAGTGCGGCTAAATTCCCCCACTGTTGAATGCCTTTTTCAAGTAAAATGGTTTTTTTCAAAACAGAGCGTGCATCTGCGGTACGTAATTCAATTTTAGGATGAATAATGGTGGCATACAAATCTTCTGGAGAGGGTAGTGAAATAACATCTGGTGTTTTTCCACAGCGCACAAGCGTAAATCCTCCTAGAAGGGCTGGAGAGACATTGTCAGCATGTGCTGCGCCACTGGCTAGTTCTTCCCCTTTCATGGCAAATTCAATCAATTGATCACGGCTAAATGGTTCTCCTAATAAAGCATTAATACCAAAGACGGCCCCAGCAGAACTTGCTGCACTACTGCCTATTCCGCTACCTGCTTTGATGCCTTTATAAATTTCAATTTCGAAGCCAACATCAGTTCGGTATTTTTCGAGTAAAGCTTCTGCGGCAACTCCAGCAACATTTTCTTTTGTGGCTAAAGGAAGCTTTTGTCCCTCAATTTTAGTGATACGTACGCCAGGTTGTGGGGACTTATGGACGATGATCTCATCTCCTACATGATCAAGGCAAAACCCTAATACATCAAAGCCGCATGAAACATTAGCGACTGTAGCAGGAGCAAATACTTTGACTGATTCCATTAGCGTTTTCCTATTCTAATAATGTCACCAAATATTCCAGAGGCAGTAACCGCTGCACCAGCACCAGCTCCCTTTACGATAAGCGGCTGGTCACGATAGCGATCGGTATAAAAAAGAATGATATTATCACTTCCTTCTAGGTTGTAAAAATCATGCCCCTGCGGAATTTCTTGTAGGCCTACACTGGCTTGATTATTTTCAAGTTGTGCAACATACTTGAGTCTAGCATTATTTGATTTGGCATTTTCTAAGAGGTGATTAAAGTGGTCGTTATGGTTGTCAAGAGATTTAAAGAAGCTAGCATTGTCTGGGGTGTCTAAACATTCCTTTGGCAGGAATGGATCGTTAGCAATATCCTCTAATTCAATGCCTAATCCACTTTCTCTCGCTAGAATAAGAATTTTTCTAGCCACGTCTACTCCGCTTAAATCAATTTTAGGATCGGGTTCTGTATAACCTTCTTTTTGTGCTTGAATCACCACTTCTTTAAAGGTGTTGTTTTCTAAGAAATTATTGAAAACAAAATTTAAGCTCCCAGATAATACTGCTTGAATTTTATGGATACGATCTCCCGAAGCAATGAGGTTACTCAAGGTGTCGATCACAGGTAATCCAGCGCCTACATTTGTTTCAAATAAGAATGGACTGCTGTATTTACGAGAAGTTTTTTTGAGGGTTTGGTAATTGCTTAATTCATCTGCACAAGCAATTTTATTACAAGTAACTACTCCGATATTATTTTCAAGATAGCGCTGATATTCCGTTGCTATCGCCTCGTTAGCGGTGTTATCTACAAAAATACTGTTGCGCAAGTTGAGCTTTTTAGCATGCGTAAAAAATGAATCAACATCACTTTTTTCTCCTTGAGCTAATGCGTCTTCCCAGCTGGTTAAGTCAATTCCAGTATCACTCAATACCATGGTTCTAGAATTTGCCATGGCAATTACGCGAATGCGCAATTGTAATATATCTTGAAGGTAGTGTTGTTGTTGGTGGATTTGCTCCATCAATTTGCTTCCTACATTTCCAACTCCGATCACAAATAGATTGAGTTGTTTGATGTTTTCTTCAAAGAAGGCTTCATGTAAACAGTTCAAGGCTTTGTGGGTATCTTTTTTTGCAATGATAATAGAAATATTTCGCTCTGATGCCCCTTGTGCAATTGCGCGAATATTGACATTATTCATCCCAAGGGTACTAAACATTTTTCCACTAATCCCTTGGTGATTTTTCATATCATCTCCTACCATGGCAACGTTTACCATATCATTTTCAACTAAGGCAGGATCAACTTTATTTAAGGAGATTTCAAAGGCGAATTCTTCGTCGATGATCTCTTTAGCACGCTGGGCATCTTCAGAACGCAATCCAATACAGATAGAATGTTCAGAAGAGGCTTGTGTAATCATGATTACATTAATATTTTCGATGGATAAAGCTTCAAATAGACGTTTTGAAAATCCAGGAATCCCTACCATTCCGCTTCCTTCTAGACTAACCAGGGAGACATTATCAATATGACTAATTCCCTTTACAACTTGCCCATTAAGAGTGCCTTTTGCTTGGGTAATTAAGGTTCCTTTGTCTTCGGTTGAAAAAGTATTTTTTATGTAAACAGGAATATTTTTTTCCACGAGAGGTTGTAGGGTAGGGGGGTAAATAACCTTTGCTCCGAAGTGGGATAATTCCATTGCTTCTAGATAACTCAATTGATTAATGGGATTAGCTTGAGCGACAATTTTAGGATGGGCAGTAAACATACCACTTACATCTGTCCATATTTCAAGACTAGTCGCCTCGAGTATATTGGCTAAAATGGCTGCAGTAAAATCTGATCCTCCACGCCCCAGGGTTGTGTTTTCACCTTTGCTGTTTTTAGCAATAAAGCCAGGGACTAGCGTTACATTTGCTGTTGAGCTAGCATAAAGACTATTGACTTTTTTTGCTGTGTTTTCCCAGTGAATAATCTGGCGATTATTTTGGATATTGGTTTCAATTAAGTCTCGCCCATCAAGAAGGCGTACATCGATATTGTTTTCACGAAAAACAGCTGCAATGATAGTGCTCGATAGGTGCTCTCCAAAACTAGCTACTTTATCAGCTGCTTTTGGTGTGATTTCTTGCAGCATGGCGATTCCTTCTAAGAGGGTTTCTAAGCGGTTGAGCTCTACTTTGACAAAGCTAATAAGGCCACTTTGACTTTTAGCTGGAATAAAACCTTTAATGACTTCAAGGTGACGTTCTTCTAGGCGAGGGAATACTTTGGTATAGCTATCGTCGTTCTTTGCCGCTTGTTCCATGGCTTGAAGCAGTAGATCTGTAACGCCACCTAGCGCAGAAACAACAACGGTGCATTGTTCTTCTTGTTGAACAATAGACATTACACGGGCAATACTTACAGAATTGGCGACGGATGTTCCGCCGAATTTTAAAACTTTCATGTTTTAGGGGAATTTTTTTCCTGTGAAAGAAAGATTGATTTTGAGTTAAAGTGATCCACGGAGGTGTATTTTTAGTACCCCCAAGGGGTATAAAAAGGTAGCGTCTTTAACTCGATTTTGATTTTAATCATCAACATATCAATCAATTTGGCACAAAAATAAGGTAAAAGCTTTATACTTTCAAGGTGAACAAAAAAAAACTCCTCTGTTTTTAACGGAGGAGCTTATGTTTTAAGCGTTTTTAAGATCGAGTAGGAGCTTTTCGGCCTTTCCATCCCAATCGAGTTTAATTTCATCGCCTTCATTTAAATTATTGGACACAATCTCTTCGGCGATAAGATCTTCCACATAACGTTGCAAGGCTCTTGATAGCGGTCTTGCACCATATTGTTTGTCGTATCCTTTATCACAAATAAATTCTTTTGCTTTTTTAGAGAGATTTAGAGTGTACCCTAGCTTAGTGATACGTTTTTCTAATTTATTCAGCTCGATATCAACAATTTTCATGATATCCTTTTTCTCTAATGCGTTAAAAATGACGATGTCATCTACTCTATTGAGAAATTCTGGCGCAAAAGTTTTCTTTAAAGCGCTTTCTATGACTCCTTTTTCAATCTCATCTGACTGATTTTTTTGTGCCGATGTGCTAAAACCAACGCCAGTTCCAAAATCTTTTAATTGACGTGCCCCAATATTAGAGGTCATAATGATAATGGTATTTTGAAAATTGATTTTTCGACCAAGGCTATCGGTTAAAAAACCGTCGTCAAGTACCTGTAACATCATGTTAAATACATCTGGATGAGCTTTTTCGACTTCGTCCAAAAGGATTACAGAATAGGGTTTTCTTCTTACTTTTTCACTTAACTGCCCGCCTTCTTCATAGCCCACGTATCCTGGAGGTGCGCCAATTAAACGGGAAATCGCAAACTTTTCCATGTACTCGCTCATATCGATACGAATCAAGTTCTCTTCAGAGTCAAACATCTCTTTCGCGAGAATCTTGGCTAATTGTGTTTTACCTACTCCTGTTTGTCCAAGGAAAATAAATGAACCAATGGGTTTGTCTGGAGCTTTTAAGCCAGCACGGTTACGTTGAATAGATTTTACGACTTTCTCTACAGCCTCTTTTTGACCAATAAGGCTATTGCCAATGATACTAGATAGGTTTGAAAGTTTGTTTTTTTCTGTACTGACAATTTTCTGAACAGGAATCCCCGTAATCATGGAGACTACATCTGCAATATGCGTTTCTGTTACCTCAATACGATTGAGTTTAGACTCTTCTTCCCATTTTTCTTGTGCAGCGATAAGATTGCGTTCAACGCGTTTTTCATCGTCACGCAGTTTTGCAGCTTCTTCATATTTTTGCTTGAGGACAACACTATTTTTATTTTCGCGAACTTTTTCTAATTCTTCTTCAAGATCAACTACCTCTTGCGGAACATTCATGTTTTTAATGTGCACACGAGAGCCTGCTTCATCAAGGGCATCAATGGCTTTGTCTGGTAAAAAACGATCAGAAACATAGCGCGCAGTTAACTCTACACAAGCAACAAGCGCTTCGTGGGTGTAGCTAACATTGTGATGGTTTTCATATTTTTCTTTGATATTTTCAAGAATCTCGATGGTTTCTTCTTCTGAAGTTTGCTCGATAATAACTTTTTGAAAACGTCTTTCTAGCGCACCGTCTTTTTCGATGTTTTGACGGTATTCATCTAGGGTGGTTGCACCAATGCATTGAATTTCACCTCTCGCTAGAGCGGGTTTGAACATATTAGAGGCGTCTAGACTTCCGGTGGCTCCACCAGCTCCTACAATGGTATGGATTTCATCAATAAACAAAATGATATCATCGTTTTTCTCTAATTCGTTCATGACGGCTTTCATGCGTTCTTCGAATTGTCCGCGATACTTTGTACCAGCTACAAGACTTGCTAAGTCAAGGGAGATAACTCTTTTTCCATAAAGTACCCTAGAGACTTTCTTTTGGACAATACGCAAGGCTAGTCCTTCTGCGATAGCAGATTTACCTACGCCAGGCTCCCCGATCAAAAGGGGATTGTTTTTCTTTCTTCTACTTAAAATCTGAGAAACACGTTCAATTTCTTTTTCTCTTCCCACTACAGGGTCGAGTTTATCTTGCGTTGCAAGTACAGTAATGTCTTTCCCAAAATTATCTAAAACAGGTGTTTTAGATTTTTTTGATTTTGTGGGCTCGGCTGCGGGAACAAATGGGTTTTGCTTATCTCCAGCTGCATCCTCCTCTTCTTTTTCATCTGAAAAAGAGGAAGTTGTTAGATCTAAGTAATCAGAATCATTTGTTAGCATAGCTTTGAATTGTTCTTTCACTAAATCATAAGTGACGTCTAATTTTCCGAGAAGTTTTGTTGTGGGATCATTCTCATTACGCAAAATACAGAGTAACAAATGAACCGTATCAATTAAATCGCTTTGAAATAATTTTGCCTCTAAGAAAGTAGTTTTGAGGGCTCTTTCTGCCTGTCTTGTGAGGTGTAAATTACGTTTAGTGTTTTCAAGGCTGTTATTGTCAAGCAAAGCAGGGTTGAGTATTTCAACCTTTCTGCGTAGATTATTTAAATCGACCTCAATGGCGTTAAGGATTGTTATCGCGTTTCCACCTCCATCTCTTAATATACCTAGCATAAGGTGTTCTGTCCCAATGTAGTCATGACCCAAACGCAGGGCTTCTTCTTTACTGAAAGAAATAACGTCTTTAACACGTGGAGAAAAGTTATCGTCCATTTTTCTTAGTTTTTTTCATCTTTATCTACCCAAACATCATTCCAAATCGTTTGAATCTTATTGCAATAGACAAAAAAAACTCGGAAAATCAAAGGTATAGCAGTTAAATTTTGACCAATATTTATTCCAATTAGCATGTTAATAAATTGCAAAGAAATTCTTGCACAACATAGGGTTTATGCGCATTAAATATTTATTTTAGCCTAAATACTTAAAGACCAAATTTAGTTATGGCTGAAGGAGAAAAACTCATCCCTATCAACATTGAAGATGAAATGAAATCGGCTTACATCGATTATTCGATGTCTGTCATTGTGTCACGTGCTTTACCAGATGTGCGTGATGGATTAAAACCTGTACATCGCCGTGTACTATATGGCATGCATGAGTTAGGGATTCGTTCAACAACTGCTTTTAAAAAATCTGCCCGTATTGTTGGGGAGGTATTGGGTAAATATCACCCTCATGGAGATACTTCTGTTTATGACACCATGGTGCGTATGGCACAGGAATGGAGTCTGCGTTACTTGCTTGTAGATGGTCAAGGTAACTTTGGTTCTGTCGATGGAGATAGCCCTGCAGCAATGCGTTATACCGAAGCAAGGATGCGTAAAATGTCTGAAGACCTATTAGCAGACATTGACAAAGACACAGTTGATCACCAACTTAATTTTGATGATACTCTAAAAGAACCTACCGTTCTTCCGACTCGTGTCCCTAATCTTTTAATTAATGGCGCCTCTGGGATTGCAGTAGGAATGGCAACAAATATGCCCCCTCACAACCTAACAGAAGTGATCAATGGGACAATAGGCTATATTGACAATACAGATATCACCATTGATGAGCTCATGCAGCATATCAAAGCACCAGACTTCCCTACCGGGGGAACCATTTATGGTTATGACGGTGTGAAAGAAGCTTTTCATACAGGTAGAGGTCGTGTTGTTTTACGCGCTAAAGCAAATATTGAAGAAGTCAACGGTCGTGAATGCATTATTGTTAATGAAATCCCTTATCAGGTCAATAAGGCAGAAATGATTCGTAAAACGGCAGAATTGATCAACGATAAAAAAATAGAGGGAATCTCTAATATTCGCGATGAATCTGACCGTAAAGGAATGCGAATCGTCTACATACTTAAGCGAGACGCCATCCCAAATATTGTCTTAAATAAATTATACAAATACACTCAACTACAATCTTCTTTCAGTGTAAACAATATTGCACTCGTTAAGGGACGCCCAGAAATGTTGAATCTCAAAGACTTGATTCATCATTTTGTAGAACACCGTCATGATGTAGTTGTTAGAAGAACCCAATTTGAACTGCGCAAGGCCGAAGAGCGTGCCCACATCTTAGAAGGTTTGATCATTGCGTCTGATAATATTGATGAAGTTATCGCTCTCATTCGATCCTCTTCTAACGCAGATGAAGCCAGAAATAAGCTGATCGAAAAATTTGAATTGACAGAAATTCAAGCCAAAGCCATTGTAGAAATGCGCTTACGTCAATTAACTGGTTTAGAACAAGACAAATTGCGCGGTGAATATGACGAACTAGTCAAAACCATTGCAGATTTAAAAGATATTCTCGACAAAAAAGACCGTCGAATGAGTATCATCAAAGAAGAGCTTGAAAAGATCAAAGAAAAATACGGAGACGAGCGTCGTTCTAATATCGAATATGCAGGAGGAAACTTTAGTATTGAAGACATGATTCCTAACGAGAAGGTAGTTATTACCATCTCCCATGCAGGTTATATTAAACGTACCCCTCTTGCAGAATACAAGACACAAAATAGAGGAGGCGTAGGTCAAAAAGCCACGACCACTAGAAATGAGGATTTCCTGGAACATCTCTTTGTGGGAACCAACCACCAATATATGTTGTTCTTTACCCAAAAAGGGAAATGTTTCTGGATGAGAGTATATGAGATTCCAGAAGGCTCTAAAACATCTAAAGGAAGAGCGATTCAAAACTTGATTAATATCGAGCAAGACGATAAAGTAAAAGCCTTTATCAATACCCAAGATTTAAAAGACGAAGAATACATCAATAATCATTATGTGATTATGGCTACTAAGCAGGGGCAGGTTAAGAAAACCTCTTTAGAACAGTACTCTCGTCCACGGGCTAATGGTATTAATGCCATCACGGTTAAAGACGGAGATGAATTGTTAGAAGCTAAACTCACTAATGGAGAAAGCGAAATTCTTTTAGCCCTTAAATCTGGAAAATCGATTCGTTTTGAAGAAAGTAAAACCCGTCCTATGGGCCGTAACGCTTCTGGAGTTAGAGGTATTACCTTAGGAGGACCTAATGACGAAGTCATTGGAATGGTTTCTGTAAACGATGCTTCTACAGATATTTTAGTGGTATCAGAAAATGGATACGGCAAGCGTTCAAGCCTTGACGATTATCGCATCACCAACCGCGGTGGGAAAGGTGTTAAAACCATTTCTATCACAGATAAAACAGGTGATCTTGTCGCGATCAAAAACGTTAGTGACGAAAACGACTTGATGATCATCAATAAATCAGGGATTGCCATTAGAATGAGTGTCGAATCTCTTCGTGTTATGGGACGAGCCACCCAAGGCGTTAAATTGATCAATCTTAAGGGAGACGATCAAATCGCAGCAGTTGCTAAGGTCATGAAAGAAGAAGACACCATCGAAGAAAATGAAGGTGCGACAGATGCCAGCACTGATGGCACGAATATTGAGTAAATACGATTAAACATAATTAAACAACAATGAAATATTTATTTACCCTAATCTTAGGGCTTTTAGTAACCCTGGGTTATGCACAAAAGAAAGAGTTAAGGCAAGCACAAAAATTCTTTAAGGCTTCTAAAATAGAAGAAGCTAAGACTTCTTTGAGCGCAAATCAAGCCATTATTGAAGGGTCTGACGACGCTAAAATTAAAACCCAATACCATTTTCTTAAAGGACAAATTGCACGGCTAGATAAAGACTTTCAGGCCTCTTATGATAACCTGAAGTTAGCAGAAGGGAATAGTGCTTTAAAAGCAGCCTTAACGACAGAGATTCAACAATTGACCTCTGATATAGTCAATGCTGCTATCGCACAGTCTGAAGCAAAAGAATTTATCCCCTCTTCAGAGAATTTATATTTAGCTTATCAAATAAACCCTGAAGAAAACAAAGATTACTTATACTATGCTGCAACAAATGCTGTGAACGGTTCTGATTATAACATAGCTTTAGAGCATTATATTCAATTACGCGATATAAACTATACTGGTGTTGTAACAAAATATTACGTCACTGATGTAGCCTCTGGAGAAGAGACAGAAGTTTCTGCGACTGAGTTTGGGATTTATAAAAAGTCAAAAGATTATACCAACGCTAGATCTGAGGATACTGAATCTAAATATCCTGAAATCGTTAAAAACATTGCGTTGATTTATACTGAATTGGGTCAAAAAGACAACGCTATGAAAGCAGTACAAGATGCGCGAAAAGCTAATCCTGGGGATGTTGGTTTAATCTTAACAGAAGCCAATATATATATTCAATTAGGAGAGAAGCAGCGCTACAAAGAGCTTATTACTGAAGCGCTAGAGAAAGATCCAAGTAACGCTGTTTTATACTTTAATCTTGGGGTGGTCAATAGTGAACAAGGCGATAGTGTTCTAGCTAGAGAGTATTATGAAAAAGCGATTGAAATTGACCCAAGTATGGAAAATGCTTATCTAAATCTTGTCGCTTTAATCCTAGAAAACGAATCAAAGATCGTTGAGCAAATGAATAGTCTTGGTAATTCTCGTGCAGATAACCTTAAATACGACGAGCTCAAAAAAGAAAGAGAAACACTTTATAAAGAATGTGTTCCTGTATTAAAACAGCTTATTGCGTTAGATGATTCTAATCTTGAAGCTGTGCAAACCTTGAGAAATATCTATGGAACTATTGGAGACAATGAAGGTTTTATGGAAATGAAAGCTATCATGGAAAAATATGAACAATAGATGAAACTCCTATTTTTCATAACAAAGAAAAAAGCCCTTCTAGCTAGAAGGGCTTTTTTTATAGCATTGATTTGATCAAACGCAACTTGTGCGAGTGGGTTTGCTTTTCCACATTAAAAATGCCTGTTTGATCAATGCGGTCGATTCTTACTTGCCCGTGGGCATGGATAATAAAGTGATTTTGCATTAGAATTCCCACGTGAATAATATCTCCTTCTTTATTGTCAAAAAAGGCAAGGTCTCCGGGTTCACTTTCATCAATAAAGCTCAAGGTAGTCCCTTGTTGTGCTTGTTGCCATGCATCTCTTTTTAAAGCGTGGCCGTGAATTTTATAGACCATCTGGGTCAAACCAGAACAGTCGATACCAAAAGGCGTTTTTCCGCCCCATAAATAAGGAGCATGCAAAAACTTATAGGCTGTTTTGACCAATTCTTCTTTGGTCAATTTTGTAGATTGAGTACTACTTTCAATACTGTGATTAAGTATGGATAAAGCCCTTAAATCACTACCCAAGGGAACAGGGAAGATTTCATCTTTGTTCAAGTGGACAAAATCGATAAGGTTTTGTGTACAGGAAAAATCTTTTTGCTGAATAGTTTTGTATTGTGTTTCTTCGATTAAGCTAGCTTGATGTTGGGTAATCCATCCTTCATAAGCATCCCAGAGGAGGCGAATTTTATACCAATCTTTTCTTTGGTCAATGATCTTAAAAGCCTCTCCATAGAGGAGTTGTGATACCAATTCGCTTTTGTGGTCATTTTCCCTCCGTAAAGGGACCACCCCTAAATGACAAACCCCATATTTCAACGGCTGATATTTTTTCCTTTAGTCAAGTCAAAAGTAACGAAAATCAAGCAAGAACATTCTAATAATAGGTATTTTTAGTCTCAAAGACATTAGTTAGATTAATGTATCTTTAAACTTTTAAGAGGCAACTGTTTTCCATGAAGCAACTAC
>JAKMGK010000062.1 GCA_022424955.1 Flavobacteriaceae bacterium | reverse complement strand
GTAATATCCCTACTCTGATAGCCATCAATGTGATATGGGTGATCATTTGTATCTATGCTTACTTTATTGAAACGCCCGACCAATTTTATGCTGTGGCAGGTTTTGTAGGTTTAGTTATGGGAGGGATACAGGCGACGGCACGCGCCGCCTATTCCAAATATTTACCCGAGACAGAAGACACCACTTCTTACTTTAGTTTTTATGATGTGGCCGAAAAGATTGGAATCATCATTGGGATGTTCTTGTTTGGGGCGATTGATCAGATCACGGGGAGTATGCGTTATTCCATAATCTTCTTTACACTTTTCTTTGTCTTAGGAGCGATTATGCTGACTCGAGTCAATAAGAAACCCGCTATTCTATTGCCAAGCGAATAGAACCAGAGCCAGCGACCTTAGTGTGTATTTTTCCATCAGGTTCACCGAAGTAGCGAATGCGACCAGAGCCCGCTATTGTAGCGTCTAAATCATTGCTGCAGCTCAAATATATGCTTCCTGATCCTGCTAGTGTAGCTTCGGCATCTTTGGCTTTAACCTCTTGTAAGCGAATACTACCAGAGCCCGAGAGCTTTGCCGCCACCTCTAGGGCTTTTCCCTTTAATTGTATTTTACCACTTCCAGACAATTGACTTGAAAGCTTTTGTGTCACTATTGTTAAACGATTTTTCCGCTTCCAGCAAGAGAGGTTTTAATATGGTTGGATTGAACGATCTCTTGACTGAGAATCTTCCCAGAACCAGAAAGTTTACCATTTTTTAAGGCGACTAAGGGTATTTTAATTTTGATGCTTTTCCAGTTGGAGGTTTTAAAGTTGCTATCCTTTTTATAGTGGATGATTAATGTGCCGTCTTTGACTTCGGTGACAATGTCTTCGATCAGGTTTTCATCGGTATAAATATTAAGTTGATTCTTCAAACTAGAGGTCATTTCGACATTAAAAGAGCCAGAAACTTTTAGGCATCAAAATGCTCTATGCTTCGTTCTTTGGTAATGAGGGATCCATTGCCTTTTCGTTTGTTTTGGGCGCAAGCACTAGGGCTGACTCATATTTTGTACCATCTGGTTGTGACTTCTACTTTATAAGAGTTAAAAGAGAGAAAAAGTTATACTTTTCCTTAAAAATAATCCTTTGGCATAACTCTTGACTCATTTAAAGAGAAATAATAAGAACCCTTTGGTTTGTCTGTTTTATGACAAACTGACGTATATATTAGCCTTATGTCAAAACCTATTTTTAGCTCCTTAGACAATCTGTCACTTCAAGACATCGAAACAGAAGGAGATTTAATCCCCTTAATGACTACCGAAGATGAAGAAGCCCTTGAATTAGAAGAGCTACCAGAATTGGTTCCCATCTTACCCTTAAAAAATACTGTTTTATTCCCTGGAGTAGTAATTCCCATCACAGTGGGTCGAGATAAATCTATCCAATTAATTAAAGACGCAAATAAGGGCGATAAAGTGATAGGGGTAGTTGCCCAAAAAGATCAAGCGGTCGAAGACCCCTCTATATTAGATGTTTATTCTTTGGGGACGGTAGCACAAATCTTACGTGTCCTCACTATGCCCGACGGAAATACCACTATCATTATCCAAGGTAAGAAGCGATTTGAGATTGAACAGGTCATTAGCGAAGAGCCCTATATCAAAGCAAAAATTAAAAAGGTCATTGAGGAGAAGTCTTTGCAAGACACCTCAGAATTTAGTGCGATTGTTGAGTCCATCAAGGAATTGGCATTGAAAATTATTCGAGAGAGCCAAAGCATTCCTTCGGAAGCTTCTTTTGCTATAAAGAATATCCAAAGTCACGCTTTCTTGATCAATTTTGTTTCTTCTAACATGAGTTTAACTGTTCAAGAGAAGCAGGGGATTTTATCAAAAGCCAATATCAAGGAACGTGCTTTACTGTGTTTGCAATTTATGAATGTCGAATACCAGAAATTGGAGCTAAAAAACGACATTCAATCTAGGGTACGAACAGATTTAGACCAGCAACAGCGCGAATATTACTTGCATCAGCAGATGAAAACCATTCAGGAAGAATTGGGCGGAGTGTCTTATGAGGAAGAAGTAGAAGAAATGCGTTTTAGAGCTCAAGACAAGCAGTGGGACGAACAAGTAGGAAAGCACTTTGACAAAGAATTGATGAAGCTACAACGCATGAATCCACAATTAGCAGAATACTCGGTGCAACGCAATTATTTAGATTTATTCCTAGACTTACCATGGGGAGAGTTTTCAGAAGATCAGTTTGATTTAAAACGGGCTCAAAAAATCTTAGATCGCGATCACTATGGTCTAGAAGAAGTAAAAAAGCGTATTATAGAATACCTAGCGGTACTTAAGTTGCGTAATGATATGAAGTCTCCCATCTTGTGTCTCTATGGGCCTCCAGGTGTTGGAAAAACTTCTTTAGGAAAATCTGTTGCAGAAGCCTTAGGAAGAGAATACGTACGTATATCTCTAGGGGGAATGCGAGATGAAGCAGAAATTCGCGGACATCGAAAAACCTATATTGGTGCACTTCCGGGACGGATTATTCAGAGCTTAAAAAAAGCAGGAACGTCTAACCCAGTGTTTGTTTTAGATGAGATTGATAAACTAACTTCTAACTCACAGGGGGATCCCTCATCGGCACTACTCGAGGTATTAGATCCAGAACAGAACGGATCTTTTTATGATAATTTCTTAGAGATGGGCTATGATCTTTCTAAGGTGATGTTTATTGCTACAGCGAATAATCTAGGTGGTATTCAACCCGCTTTACGCGATCGTATGGAAATCATTAATGTAAGTGGATACACTATCGAAGAGAAAGCGATGATTGCCCAAAAGCATTTATTGCCCAAACAATTAGAAGAGCACGGTCTTGGATCAAAAGACTTAAAGCTTAATAAAGCGATTTTAGAAGCCATGGTAGAAGGCTATACACGCGAGTCTGGGGTAAGGGGCTTAGAAAAACAAGTGGCCAAGGCGGTGCGTTATGTCGCAAAGTCTATGGCCATGGAAGAAGATTACCTCAAGCAGCCTAAGTTAACAGATCTAAAAACCATTTTAGGCCCCAGAAAAGTCACAAGAGATTTATATGAGAACAATGAAACAGCCGGGGTTGTCATTGGTTTAGCTTGGACCGCAGTAGGAGGAGATATTCTCTTTATTGAATCGGCATTGTCTCAAGGTAAAGGGCAGTTGTCCATTACTGGGAATCTAGGTAAAATCATGAAAGAATCTTCTACCATTGCCATGGAATATATCAAAGCTAACGCAAAGCGATTAGGTTTAAGCGATTTTCCTTTTGACAAATACAATATACATATTCACGTGCCAGAAGGGGCTACTCCAAAAGACGGCCCTAGCGCTGGGATTACAATGTTGACATCTTTAGTCTCTTTATTTACCCAAAAGCGGGTTAAAAAGCATCTTTCTATGACAGGTGAGATTACGCTTCGCGGAAAGGTATTGCCAGTGGGTGGGATTAAAGAAAAGATTCTTGCAGCTAAGCGTTCTAAGATTAAAGAAATCATTTTATGTGAGAGCAATCGCAAAGATGTAGAAGAAATCAAAGAAGATTATTTAAAAGGCCTTACTTTTCACTTTGTAAAAGAAATGCATGAAGTTCTTGATCTAGCGATTACAGATCAAAAGGTAAAGCATGCTAAAGTATTGTCATAAATGTGTACTGTTACATTTGTTCCCACTGAAGAGGGTTTTGTCTTTAGTTCAAATCGAGATGAAGTTCCCCAACGTGCCGCTCAAAACGTGTTGGAAGACGAACGTGGAGATTTAAAAGTTTATTTCCCGCAAGATGAAGGTGCTAGCGGAACATGGTTTGCTTTTTCTGATGCAGATCAATTTGCCTGTGTGCTAAATGGCGCTTTCCAACCCCATCAAAGAAAAGAGTTTTATGCCATGAGTAGGGGTATAATGGCCCTGGCTTATTTTGACTATGCCACTATTGATGAATTTATCCATGCCTTCAACTTTGAAGGAATGGAGCCTTTTACGCTTATCCTTTACAACAAGGGAGACTTTAAAGAATTAAAGAGGGATGAGGTTGAATTACATGTTCGATCCCTCTCAGTAAAAGACATACATTTATGGTCTTCTGCAACGCTTTACAATCAAGAATGGTGGTTAAATCGTTCGATTAATTTTAAAGAGTTTGTTGCGCGAAAACAACCTGATCAAGTAGTAATCATGGACTATCATAAAACCGTTTTACCTTTTGTGCCAGAAGCGCTTCAAGCCTTACTGGGTAGCCCTGCAACTTTAATAAATCTCCCTGTGAAAACGACAAGTGTATCCTCTTTGGAAAGGACTTCCCTGGGGTTTAAATTTCATTTTCATCGTACAGATGGTCAAGTGAAATTATTTAAATCAACACATTAAGCTTATTTTTGTGTGATGGAAACGACTGTAATTGCAATCGATGGCTATGCTTCTACTGGGAAAAGTACCTTGTCTAAACGACTAGCCACTAATCTGGGTTTTACCTATGTCGATACAGGCTATATGTTTAGGGTGATTTCTTTCTTAATTCTTCAAAAGAATTGGCTCAACGAGAAAGGGATAGATCAAACTTCTTTAACCCATGCTTTACCCCAACTGCAGTTTAGCTGGCAAAGTCAATCGACTGGTGAAAAGTTAATGGCGGTAAATGGAAAAGTATACGGGGAAGAATTACGAACCGCCGAAGTATCTAACCTAGTGAGCCAGGTGGCGGCTATTCCTTCAGTAAGAACTCATTTATTAAATCAGCAAAGAGCACTTTCCAAAGCTACATCTGTGGTAATGGATGGGCGTGATATTGGAACAGTGGTCTTTCCTAATGCACAGTACAAATTTTTTTTAAATGCCACCCCAGCAATAAGAGCCAAGCGTCGCTTTGAGGAGATGCAATCGAAAGATATTCCTGGCACCTATGAGGAAGTACTGGCAAATGTGATTGAGCGAGATAGATTAGATAGTTCAAGAGCGATTGCTCCCCTTAAAAAGGCTCAGGATGCTATAGAAATTGATACTTCTTCTCTCGATGTAGAAGAGGTTTTTACCTTACTTTGCCAACACTTAGGAAAGGGGGTCTAAAGCAGTTATAAATCTTTCAAGTTCTTTTACTTGCTGGGTGCCAACTAAAAATTTCTTCTTGTTTTTAAGCTGTACATAAAGCCCTTTACCACTGGTTACATTGTACACAGTTCCGTATTGCGTCCAAAGGCGCACGCCCCACCCACCCACAAAACTGTAGGGGATTACTTGACATTGGTCCACTTCCCCCCAAGCCACGGTTCGTTTAGTGTAAGGAAAGAAATGCACGTGAATTCCATAACGATCGATCTTTGTTTTTAGTTGGTTGGTCCAAAAAAAGAAAGCGAAGCCAATGCCAAAGAGGGTAAAGAAAATCAGTCCTGTATTTGACATTGGATTGGTTCCCATGGGCGTCCCAAGCCATAATTGTTGATAACAACCATATAGGCCTATAGCAAGAGGTAGTAGAATAAATCCCCACATCCACCATTGGGTGAACCGTTGATTTTCTTCAAAAGAAGAGGGATGATTAATATTCGTCTTTAACATTTGATACGATCCAAGAAAGGCATTCCTCAAAAGTATCAAATATTTGCTTTTGTGCAATTAAATCAAGTATATTTGCGCACTCTTACGATGAATTAAGGCAAGGGGATAAAGAAATAAAACAAAACAACTTCTGTTGTTTTTCGTGTAAAGCCTTATAAAACAGCAGAATACAAAACATTTTTTTAGCCATGGCTGAAGAAACTACACCACAAGCTGCATCAGAGCAAGACGCTCCTCAAGCAGCTGAAACACCACAAACAGAAGAAACAACACAAGAAGCAGCTGCAGAAGCGCCTACGGCTAACAATGCAGAAGACTTTTTGAAAGACTTCAACTGGCACCACTACGAAGAGGGAATCGACGTAATCGAAGACAAGCAATTAGAAGAATTCGAAGCATTAGTTCGTGAAAACTTTGTAGATACTGCAGATGACGATGTGATCGAAGGAGAGGTTGTTTATATGACCGATCGTGAGGCCATCATCGATATCAACGCGAAATCAGAAGGAGTAATCTCTTTAAACGAGTTTCGTTATAATCCTAACCTTAAGGTAGGAGATAAAGTTGAGGTTATCATTGATACCCGTGAAGACCGCACAGGTCAATTGGTTTTATCCCACCGTAAAGCACGTGTAATTAAAGCATGGGATCGCATTAACAATGCACACGACAGCGGTGAAATCGTTAACGGTTTTGTTAAGTGTCGTACTAAAGGGGGAATGATTGTCGATGTATTTGGCATCGAAGCCTTCTTACCAGGATCACAAATTGATGTGAAGCCTATCCGCGACTACGATCAATATGTAAACAAAACAATGGAATTCAAAGTTGTAAAGATCAACCACGAATTTAAAAACGTTGTTGTTTCTCACAAAGCATTGATCGAAGCAGATATCGAAGAGCAGAAAAAAGAAATCATCGGACAGCTTGAAAAAGGTCAAGTACTGGAAGGTACCGTTAAAAACATCACTTCTTATGGGGTGTTTATCGACCTTGGCGGTGTAGATGGATTAATTCACATCACAGATCTATCTTGGAGTCGTATCAACCACCCAAGCGAAATCTTAGAATTAGATCAGAAATTAAATGTCGTTATCCTTGACTTTGACGATAATAAGTCTCGTATCCAACTTGGATTGAAGCAATTAAGCGACCACCCATGGGAGAAACTAGGCGATACAATCAAAGAAGGAGAGAAAGTAAAAGGTAAAGTAGTGGTTATTGCTGACTACGGTGCTTTTATTGAAATCGAAGATGGTGTGGAAGGATTAATCCACGTCTCAGAGATGTCATGGTCAACTCACTTACGTTCTGCACAAGATTTTGTTACAGTTGGAGATGAGGTAGAAGCACAGATTTTAACGATCGACCGCGAAAGCCGTAAAATGTCTCTAGGGATCAAACAATTATCACAAGATCCATGGACAGATATTACAACTAAATATCCTGTTGGGTCTAAACACCAGGGAATCGTTCGCAACTTCACTAATTTCGGTGTGTTTATCGAATTAGAAGAAGGAATCGACGGTTTAGTTTATATCTCTGATCTTTCTTGGACGAAGAAAGTGAAGCATCCATCTGAAGTATTAACAGTTGGTGAAACCATCGACGTTGTTGTACTTGAGTTAGATGTTGATGGACGTAAATTGAGCTTAGGACACAAGCAGACGCAAGACAATCCTTGGGATAAACATGCGACTGACTTTGCCGAAGGCACAGTTCACAATGCTGAGTTAACAGAAATCGTTGACAAAGGGGCTACCATTGCATTCAATGAGGATATTACTGCCTTTGTTCCTTCTCGTCACTTAGACAAAGAAGACGGTTCTAAAATCGGTTTAAAAGAAGCAGTAGATTTCAAAATCATTGAGTTTAACAAAGACTTCAAAAGAGTTGTTGCTTCTCATACTGCTATCTTTAGAGAGGAAGAGCGTAAGAACATTCGCAAAGCCACGAAGAAGATGCAAGCAGATAATGCAGAAAAAACTACCCTAGGGGATTTAGATGCATTAATGAACTTGAAACAAAAAATGAATAAGGAGTAAGCTTCTATCTAATTTATACAACCCGCTGCTTGCAGCGGGTTTTTTTTTGGCCGAAGGCGAAATGCACAAGCAAAAAAGTTCTATTTTTGTACAAAGTCTCTTTATGCAGCCAAAGCTTTTACTAAATGCACATCAGATCGATATTCTCTTGCATCGTTTGGCCTGCCAATTAATAGAAAACCATCGCGATTTTTCCAATGCCGTGTTAATAGGGTTACAGCCGCGGGGGATTTACCTCTTAGACCGCTTGAAACAACGTCTAGTTGAAGATTATGGGAGAGATAATCTTACCGTAGGAAAGCTAGATATTACTTTTTTTAGAGACGATTTTCGCCGTTCAAGCAAACCCCATGCCGCTAGCTCGACAGAAATGAATATCCCCATCGAAGGCAAAGACATTGTTTTTATAGATGATGTACTCTATACGGGGCGTAGTATCCGCGCTGCCTTAACCGCTATTGAATCCTATGGAAGACCGAAGAGTATAGAGCTGTTAACCCTGATTGATCGTCGTTTTAGCCGTGACCTTCCCATACAACCCGATTATGTAGGACGTCAAGTAGACGCCTTGCAAAACGACAAGGTTACGGTAGAGTGGAAAGCTACTCATGAAACTGACGCCGTTTACCTCTTGAAAGATATTTTATGAATACATTAAGTGTAGATCATTTACTGGGCATCAAATACCTCAAAGAAGCAGATTTACAGCTCATCTTTGAAACTGCAGATCACTTTAAGGAAGTCATTAATCGACCCATTAAGAAAGTGCCTAGTTTACGCGATGTGACCATTGCGAATCTCTTTTTTGAAAACTCCACCAGAACCAAACTCTCTTTTGAGTTGGCCGAAAAGCGTTTAAGTGCAGATATTCTTAACTTTTCTGCTGCGCAGTCATCGGTTAAGAAAGGTGAGACTTTGATTGACACAGTCAATAATATTTTGGCCATGAAAGTCGATATGGTCGTGATGCGCCATCCTAATCCCGGGGCAGCAGAATTCCTTTCTAAAAATGTCAATGCCATTATTGTCAATGCAGGAGATGGAACCCATGAACACCCCACTCAGGCTTTACTGGACACTTATTCTATTCGAGAGCGTTTTGGCGAAGTCACTGGGAAGCGTATTGTGATCGTAGGTGATATACTGCATTCTCGCGTCGCCTTATCAAACATTTTTGCGCTTAATATGTTGGGGGCAGAAGTAAAAGTTTGCGGTCCAAAAAGCCTTTTACCTAAGCATATTGAATCCCTAGGCGTAACCATAGAACCAGATTTAAAGAGGGCTTTAAGCTGGTGCGATGCGGCCAATATGCTGCGCGTACAAAACGAACGCATGGATAAGAGTTATTTCCCGTCTATTCGCGAATACACTCAGTTGTACGGTCTTACTTTGCCCTTATTAAAAAGTCTTCGTAAAGAAATCACTATTCTGCATCCGGGACCTATGAACAGGGGAGTAGAAATTAGCTCTGACGTGGCTGATTCTGAACACGCCATTATTCTCGACCAAGTCGAAAACGGTGTTGCCATTCGTATGGCGGTGATCTATCTTTTGGCTGCAAAACTCATTAAGCCACAACAATAATGGACGCTTTTGATCAGCCCATACAATCGCTTGTTTTAAATTCGCCTCTGGAGGAAGATTTGGTCACTGACCTAAAGCAAGACTATATTTTTGATGCTTCCACCATTGCCATTAATGAAGCTTATGTCACAGCTTATAGAGCCTTTTTAGGTGCAATCGAAAGCGAAGCGTATTCAAGGGTTTTAGTAGTACAAAACAAATTTTTATCCCTCTTTCCAGAAACCTTAGTGGTTGTCCCTACTTTGGGCGAAGCCCAAGATCTGATTGAAATGGAGCGTATAGAACGTGATTTAGGCTTTTAAGATGAAACTAACCATACTGGGCTGTAATGCCGCTACCCCCCGAAAAAACGCTCAAACAACGGCTCAATTATTAGAAATTAAAGGTCAAATGGTCTTGATTGATTGCGGAGAAGGAACACAGTTGCAACTGCGCAAGCTACGCGTTAAATTTGCCCGCATACAGCATATTTTTATCTCGCATTTACACGGAGATCATTTTTATGGCTTGATTGGTTTAATCTCTACCCTTCGCCTGTTAGGTCGCTCTGCAGATTTACATGTCTATGGCCCCAAAGGAATTAAAGAAATCATCACCCTTCAACTTAAATTAGCTAAATCCTGGACTGATTACAAGCTCTATTTTCATGAACTTGATAGTACCCATTCAGAAATGGTGTTAGATCACGAAAAGTTTACAGTAGAAACTTTGCCACTAGATCATCGGGTTTATACTAATGGCTATCTTTTTAGAGAAAAAATGGGGCCTCGAAAAATCAATCAAACTGCTGTTGCCACTCATGGAGTGAGTATCTCCGATATGGAAAACCTCAAACAAGGAAAAGACATAAGCCTTGAAAACGGAAAGACCATCGAAAACCATCGCTTGACCCTAGATCCAGCTACGCCCAAGTCTTATGCCTTTTGCAGCGATACAGCTTATCTGCCTAGTCTTGCTCAACTTGTTAAAGGTGTTAGTTGCCTTTACCACGAAGCAACTTTTCTCGATACTCATCAAGACCTGGCTTTAAAAACAAAACACAGTACAGCTGCAGAAGCTGCACGAATCGCTGCTGCGGGAGAAGTAGGGCAATTGATCCTGGGACATTTTTCCTCCCGCTATCCAGATTTAGACGAATTTATTGCACAGGCACAGCAACACTTTAAAAATGTAGAGCTCGCTGAAGATGGGAAACAATTTTTGATAGCATAAATCTGCTATTAGGCTTTTAAAAAATGCTTTACAAAAAAATTTCCCCTTTTTTCGACATTGTGCTAACTTGCAGTAATGAGTACAGAAAAAGATATTGGACACTTACGTAAGTCTTATGAAAAAGGCGCTTTAAGCGACGCCTTAAAAAATGTTTCTCCCATAAGTTTGTTTGAACAATGGTTTGCCGAGGCAGAAGCCCATCCAGCCATTGAAGAAGCTAACGCTATGTCCCTTGTAACACTAGGGGAAGATAATTTTCCCAAAGCTCGTGTGGTATTATTAAAGCAATTTAGCCCTGAGGGTTTTGTCTTATATACCAATTATAAGAGTGAAAAAGGGAAAGCAATACTATCACATCCACAAGTGGGAATAAGCTTTTTTTGGCCCGCATTAGAACGACAAGTCATTATTAAAGGAACGGCAGAAAAGGTTGCTGCAGAAGTTTCTGATGCTTATTTTTCTTCACGCCCTTTAGGAAGTCAGCTTGGGGCAATTGCCTCGAATCAAAGTGAGGTAATTCCTTCTAGAGAAGTGTTAGAAAAACGCTTAGCCGATTTAGAAGCAACATTTAAAGAAACTGCACCTAAACGTCCAGAACATTGGGGCGGGATATTAGTGCGTCCGCAGCAAATAGAATTTTGGCAAGGTCGGCCTAATCGTTTGCATGATCGTTTACGGTATGATTTAACCAGCGGTTCTAATTGGACTGCAGAACGTCTCTCTCCCTAATGAAAGAATTGTTGTTTTTACGGCATGCTAAATCCTCATGGGAATGGTCTGTAGAAGATCGTAATCGTCCTTTACAACCCAAAGGAATCAAAGCAATTATTGCTGTGGCGCAACACTGGAAAAAAGATTTTCAGGCCTTTGAAATGATTGTGAGTAGTCCTGCAAATAGGGCCTTACACACCGCTACTATTATCGCCCGTGAAATAGGCTTCCCTTTATCTCAAGTCTCGATCAAAGAGACCCTGTATAGCTTTAATAGTAAAGATGTTTTACGGCAGATAAAACAACTTGACGATCGCTTTTCAAAAATAATACTAGTAGGGCACAATCCTGCCTTTACTTATGCGGCAGATTATCTTTCGGTTAAGCCCACCCCAGAACTCAAAACCGCTGACTGGATTTCTCTTACCTTTGCACAATCCCTGTGGGCAAATGTAGCCAACGGGCAAGCCATTTATGGAAGTAAAAAAGAAGCATTAAAACAACAATGAAAGAAAATCAATTTATCAATCGAGAGCTTAGTTGGTTAGATTTTAATGCCCGGGTGTTACAAGAAGCAGCAGATCCCTCTGTCCCGTTAATCGAGCGATTGCGTTTTTTAGGGATTTTTTCCAATAATCTTGATGAGTTTTTCCAGGTGCGTTTTGCTACTGTAAAACGCATTGCTCAATCCCAAAAAACAGGAAAGAAAGCCCTGGGAGGAATAAAGGCTGATGAGCTTTTAAAAGACATTAAAAAGGTTGTGATCAATCAACAGACCGATAGTGTAAAAATATTGGGAGAGATTGAAAATCAACTTGAAAAAGAAAACATTCACTTTTTAAGAGAGGAAGAAGTCAATGCTGCACAAGCAGAATTTCTAAGAGATTACTTTTTACAAAAGGTAAGTCCTCGTTTAGTTACTGTAATATTAAAAAAAGAAGAACAAGATTTTACAGATAATAAGGCTTTTCTCGCAATAAAAATGGAAATGTCCCTCACAGAAAATTTGGCCGAAGGGGAGAAACTCTATGCAGTGATTGAAATACCTAAAGAGGTCGACCGCTTTGTCGTTCTTCCGCCAGAAGGCGAAAAGCAGAATTTAATGATGTTAGATGATTTGATTCGCTACCATTTTCATTTGATTTTTAGTATGTTTAATTATGATAGTATAGAAGGGCATATGATTAAAATCACGCGAGATGCCGAGTTGGACATTGAAGAAGATGTAGGAAAGAGTTATGTGGAGAAGATTATTGAAAGTGTTAAAGATCGCCTTGTTGGAGATCCAGTACGTTTGGTACACGATAAAACAATTGCCCCAGAGACCCTGGCGGTAGTGATGCAAAAGCTAGGGGTCGCATCAAGCGATAGTTTAATTCCAGGGGGGCGTTATCATCACCGCAGGGACTATATGAATTTCCCCAGTTTAAATAGAAAAGATCTACTCTATAGTGCATTTCCAGCCTTGCCTTTAAAAGAGGTATCCTTAGAAGAAAATATTTTAGAGGCAGTCGCTAAAAAAGATTATATGATCTATACGCCCTATCAAAACTTTGCTTATGTCATTAAGTTTTTAAGGGAAGCGGCATTAGATCCACAAGTCAAGACCATCAAGATTACTATTTATCGTTTAGCGAAATTATCTCAAGTGTCCAGTTCGTTGATCAACGCTGCTAAAAACGGAAAAAAAGTAGTAGTACAAATCGAGTTGCAAGCTCGTTTTGACGAAGAAAATAATATTCAAGCTGCTGAAAGTTTGGAAAAGGCAGGAGTGCAATTAATTTTTGGCGTACCTGGTTTAAAAGTGCATACCAAAATTTGTGTCATTGAACGCCTAGAAGGGAAGAAACTCAAACGCTATGGATTTATCAGTACGGGGAATTTTAACGAGTCTACCGCCCGTATTTACACTGATTATACCCTTTTCACTTCTCATCAAAAGATTCTCAAGGATGTGTCAAAGGTCTTTAATTTCCTTTCTGTGAATTACAAGATTAAGAAATACAAGCACCTTATTGTTTCTCCTCATTATACCTATTCTGCTTTGATTCGTTTAATTGAGCAAGAAATAGCCCATAAAGCGCAAGGAAAGAAAGCGCGTATCCGATTAAAGCTCAACAATATTACCAATTATAAAATCATTAGTAAACTTTATGAGGCAAGTCGTGCTGGGGTACAAATCGATATGATTGTTCGCGGTGTATGCTGCTTGATACCAGGGGTAAAGGGAATGAGCGAAAACATTCGTGTGATTAGTGTGGTCGATAAGTTTTTAGAACACCCCCGGGTGTATATCTTCGAGAATGATAGGGATCCACAAATGTATATCTCTTCTGCTGACTGGATGACGCGAAATATAGACAATCGTGTAGAAGTTGCGTGTCCTATTTTAGACAAAGACTTACAGCAAGAGTTACTGGATACATTTATGATCTCCTGGAAAGATAATGTTAAAGCACGTTTAGTCAACACCAAAAATCAAAATGCCTTTGTTTCAAATAAAGAGAAAGCAATTCGATCACAATGGGCTACATATGCTTATTTTAAAGAGAAACTAAGTCAATGAATATAGAACGTTATGCCGCGATAGATATCGGTTCTAATGCCGTTCGTGTTTTGATTTCTAATGTAGTGGTTTCGCCGGGTACTCAACCTAAGTATATGAAGAGTTCCTTGGTACGTGTTCCCATACGTTTAGGGCAGGATTCTTTTACGGTAGGGGAAATTTCTCCTCGTAATATCAAGCGCATGGTTAAGGCCATGAAAGCGTTCAAGTTGATCATGAAAGTCAATAACGTCAAGAAATATATGGCTTGTGCCACTTCTGCCTTACGCGAAGCGAATAATGCTAGTGAGGTGATTAAAGAGGTAAAAAAGAAAACGGGAATTGAAATTCAAGTCATAGACGGAAAACGCGAAGCAGAAATTATCGCGACCACTAATATTTTTGAGTCCATCAATAAAAATCGAACCTTTCTCTTTATCGATGTAGGAGGGGGGAGTACAGAGTTTTCTGTCTTGGTAAAAGGAGAACGGGTAGTTTCTAAATCTTTTAAGGTAGGAACCGTGCGAATGATCAACAATATGGTGAGTGAAAAGGTGTGGGAAGAAATCAAAGTATGGGTTGAAACCCATACAAAACATCACACTAAACTTGCTTTATTAGGTTCTGGTGGAAATATCAATAAACTTTTTAAGATCGCTAAAGTAAAAGAGGGAAGACCCCTTAGTATGATCAAGCTCAATCAACTTTATAACGAGCTCAATCAATTGGATTATAACGAACGTATTCTACAGTGGGAACTCAATCCCGACCGATCTGATGTAATTATCCCTGCTACTCAAATCTATTTAAAGGCCTTGCAATGGAGTGGTGCTTCTGAAATTTTTGTGCCTAAGATTGGACTGTCAGATGGAATGATCAAAGTCTTGTATCGCGAAAATAATTAAGTGTATTTGGAGATTATTGTGCTACTTAAAGTTATCCATAATAGCTCAATAAGACTTTAAAGGTCTAAGTCTAATTTTCTGCGCAATTCGTCTATGGCAGGATTTATTTCTCTTAGGCGATTGTATTTTTCTTCAGGGGTGTAGATAAAATTCTTTTCTTCTGTTTCTTTTACCTGTACTTTAATTTGAATGGCATAATTGTTTAAGCCCTCTCTTATATAAGGCAAAAAGTAAACAAACTCTCTTTCTAATTCAACTTTGTTAAGGGGAGATGGAACGGTGTACTCTATGGTGTTTTCATTAATGATTTTGGGTTGGCTTAGTTGAAAAAGCGAGGCTAAATTTTGTTCTCTTTTTTCGGTTTTTTGTTCTTGCCACTTTTTCCAGTACTGTTCTAATTGTTCTTGTGTAAAAGGGTCATTAGCTAATTCTCCTTCTTTTTCTGCTGGCTTTTGCTGTTGTTCCCATTCTTTCTTTTTGCGAATGCTCGCCAAAGAGAAGGAGGAGACTTGTTTCCCGTCTTTTGGATTGATTGAAATTTCGGGGATTTTGTATGCTTTTACTGATGGTTTAGTAGGTTCTAGGGGGGACTCAGCTATTTCTGTCTTTTTGACCGCAGAGGTATCTTCAACTATTTTTTTAGGGTGATATTCTGCTTCAGGTTCTGCTACTGTTTGGGGAGAAGTTTTATCAGCTGCAGAGGGAGTTTTTGTTTTAGACTGAAGAAAGAACGGGGTGGGAATTAAGCTTCCTTTTTTTTTTCTCCATTAAAATGAAGGGAGGTAATTTGCATGAGGCATAATTCAACATGCAAGCGCTTATTTTGACTGTTTTTGTAGGATAGCTCGCAACTATTGGCCAGATCCATGGCATCGGCAAGCCATGCGAGAGAGACCGATTTTGTTTGTTCTGCATAGCGGGATTGTAGTCGTTTACCTATCTCTAATAGCGGAATGGTTTTGGGGTCTTTACACAAATAAAGATTGCGTAAATGACTGGCCAAACCACTAATAAATTGTTCTCCGTCAAAGCCTTTTTGAACAATACCATCATATTGGATCAAGGCATCTGGAATCTCATGGGCAATTAACTTTTCCACCAAATTTAAATAGGCCGAATGATCAAGGATATTGAGGTTTTCTGCCACCGCACTCACCGTGAGATTGTTATTACAAAAACTACACATACGATCATAGATAGAGAGGGCATCACGCATGGCGCCATCTGCTTTTTGACCAATTAGATGCAGGGCTTCTTCTTCAAAGCTTACTCCTTGTTCTTTTGCAATATTTTCTAAATATAGCTGAACGTCATTTGGGGTAATGCGTTTAAATTCAAAGATCTGACAGCGCGATAATATGGTGGGAATAATCTTGTGCTTCTCTGTCGTTGCTAAGATAAAGATGACGTGTTTTGGTGGTTCTTCTAAGGTCTTTAAAAAGGCGTTAAAGGCTGAAGTTGACAACATGTGTACCTCGTCAATGATATAAATCTTATGGCTTCCGGTTTGTGGCGGAATGCGCACTTGCTCATTGAGTTTTCGAATGTCATCAACAGAATTATTAGAGGCTGCATCGAGTTCAAAAATATTAAAAGCAAAGTCTTGCTCTTCTTCATTATTCCCTTGACTATTAATTTTTTTTGCCAAGATACGCGCACAGGTCGTTTTTCCTACTCCTCTTGGGCCGCAAAATAATAAGGCTTGAGGAAGTTGATCTTTAGCAATGGCGTTCTCTAAAGTTTGAGTAATGGCTTGTTGACCAACAACATCTGCGAAATGTTGAGGACGATATTTAAGTGCTGATACAACGAATGCTTCCATTATTTCAAATGTAAAAAAAGGGATTGGGATAACCTTAGGATAAAGGGGCTAACCCGTAAAAATTATTAACAATATTGTACCTTTACCACAAGCAGGTCTCTTATCGCTGCCCGCTTTAGGCGGGGAGAGGAAAGTCCGGACACCATAGAGCAGTATAGCGGGTAACACCCGTCGTTCGCCCCGGCGAATAGGACAAGTGCAACAGAAAGTATGTACAGGTTAAGCTGTAGTGAAACCAGGTAAACTCTATACGGTGCAACGCCAAGTATATCTGCGCTTAAGAGCGGCTCGTTCAAGTAGAAGGGTAGGCGGTTTGAACCCATGAGTAATTGTGGGT
>JAKMGK010000009.1 GCA_022424955.1 Flavobacteriaceae bacterium | reverse complement strand
TGTGTTCCAGGTTCTCCAATAGACTGGGCTGCAACAACTCCAACAGCTTCCCCTTTTTGCACCATTTTACCGGTAGCAAGGTTGCGACCATAACAAGAAGCACAGATTCCGCGTTTCGCTTCACAAGTCAATGGGGAGCGAACTTCTACAGAGGCGATAGGCATATCGTCAATTGAATCTGCTACTAGATCTTGAATCTCGACTCCAGCTTCAACAACAACCTCTCCAGTTCTTGGATTAACGATGTCTTCTAGCGCTACTCGGCCGCGGATACGATCAGATAGTTTTTCAATAATCTCTTCGTTTTTACGCAATGGCGTTACAGTTACACCACGAAGGGTACCACAGTCTACTGTGTTAATGATCACATCTTGAGATACATCTACTAGACGACGAGTTAAGTAACCTGCATCTGCCGTTTTTAGGGCGGTATCTGCTAATCCTTTACGTGCACCGTGGGTTGAGATAAAGTATTCAAGAATTGAAAGTCCTTCTTTAAAGTTAGAAAGAATAGGGTTCTCGATGATTTCCCCACCTCCAGCAGTTGATTTCTTTGGCTTTGCCATCAAACCACGCATACCGGTTAACTGACGAATCTGTTCTTTTGATCCACGTGCTCCAGAATCTAACATCATGTATACTGAGTTAAATCCTTGTTGGTCTTCGCTAATTCGTTTCATGGCCAAAGAGGTCAAGTGCGAGTTAGTCGATGTCCAAACGTCAATGATCTGATTATAACGTTCGTTATTAGTGATTAATCCCATGTTGTAGTTCCCCATGATCCCGTCAACTTTCTTGTTGGCTTCGTCGATTAATGGTAACTTTTCTGGTGGGATAATAATATCTCCTAAACTAAAGGATAGTCCCCCTTTAAAGGCAAAACCATATCCCATGCTTTTGATTTTATCTAAAAATTCTGCTGTTTCTGGAACGCTAGTAACTTTTAAGATCTGTCCAATGATATCACGCAAGTTCTTCTTGGTCAAAACTTCATTAAAGTAACCTGCTTTTTCAGGGACAACTTCGTTAAAGAGCACCCGTCCCACCGTGGTATCGATGATTTGGTATTCTAATGCACCTTCTTCGTTCAATACTTTTGTACGAATCTTTATAGTGGCATTCAAATCAACACGTTTCTCGTTATAAGCGATATGCACTTCTTCTACAGAATAGAAAGTAAGTCCTTCTCCTTTTACTACAAGATCTTTTGTCGACTTACGCGCTTTAGTCATATAATAAAGCCCCAATACCATATCTTGAGAAGGTACAGTTACTGGTGATCCATTTGCAGGGTTAAGGATATTGTGAGAAGCTAACATTAATAATTGTGCTTCTAAAATCGCTTCTGGCCCTAAAGGAAGGTGAACTGCCATTTGATCCCCATCAAAATCGGCGTTAAATGCCGTACAGACTAATGGGTGTAACTGAATCGCTTTTCCTTCGATCAATTTTGGTTGGAAAGCTTGAATTCCTAAACGGTGTAATGTGGGGGCCCTGTTCAATAGTACTGGGTGTCCCTTTAATACATTTTCAAGAATATCCCAAACAACTGGTTCTTTACGATCGATAATTTTCTTAGCAGATTTTACCGTTTTAACAATACCACGCTCGATTAACTTACGGGTAATAAATGGCTTGTATAATTCTGCTGCCATGTCTTTAGGAAGACCACATTCAAATAACTTTAATTCTGGTCCTACAACAATTACAGAACGTGCAGAATAGTCAACACGTTTTCCTAATAGGTTTTGACGAAAACGTCCTTGCTTTCCTTTTAAGGAATCAGATAATGATTTTAATGGACGGTTAGAGTCTGTTTTTACTGCAGATGATTTACGGGTGTTATCAAATAATGAATCGACAGATTCTTGTAACATACGTTTTTCATTACGCAAGATTACCTCTGGTGCTTTGATTTCGACTAAACGCTTTAAACGGTTGTTTCGAATAATCACACGACGGTATAAATCATTTAAATCTGACGTAGCAAAACGACCACCATCAAGGGGGACTAAAGGACGTAATTCTGGTGGAATTACAGGAATCGCCTTCATGATCATCCATTCTGGGCGGTTCTCTTTACGAGTGTTGGCATCCTTTAATGCCTCAACAACTTGAAGACGCTTAAGGGCTTCTGTTTTACGCTGTTTTGAGGTTTCGTTATTTGCTTTGTGACGCAATTCATAAGAAAGTCCTTCTAAGTCGATACGCGAGAGTAATTCGATCAAACACTCTGCACCCATTTTAGCAATAAATTTATTAGGATCGCTATCGTCAAGGTATTGGTTATCGTCTGGAAGGCTTTCCATTACATTAAGGTACTCTTCTTCTGTTAAGAAGTCCATTTTCTGTAATGATTCTCCCTCTTCGTTTACTGCAAGTCCAGCTTGAATAACAACATAACGCTCGTAATAGATAATCATGTCGAGTTTTTTAGACGGTAAGCCTAAAAGGTATCCAATTTTATTAGGTAAAGAACGGAAATACCAGATGTGTGCCACAGGAACAACTAAGTTGATGTGTCCAACACGATCACGACGTACTTTCTTTTCGGTTACTTCTACCCCACAACGGTCACAAACGATCCCTTTATAACGAATACGCTTGTATTTTCCACAGGCACATTCAAAGTCTTTTACAGGACCAAAGATGCGCTCGCAAAACAAACCGTCACGTTCTGGTTTGTGGGTTCTATAGTTAATGGTTTCTGGTTTTAAGACCTCACCACGTGAATTTCCTAGAATAACCTCTGGAGAGGAAAGTCCAATGGAAATTTTATTGAATTTTTTTTGAGTTACATTTTCGCTATTTCTTGCCATAACTAATGTTCTTTTTGGTTGTTGTTAATGAAATTTCCTTGATTACTCTTCTAGACGAATGTCTAATCCTAGTCCTTTCAATTCATGCATCAATACGTTAAAGGATTCTGGTAAGCCAGGTTCTGGCAATGTTTCTCCTTTTACTATTGACTCGTATGTTTTGGCACGACCAATCACATCATCAGATTTGACGGTTAAGATTTCTTGTAAGGTACTTGACGCTCCATAAGCCTCAAGTGCCCAAACTTCCATCTCTCCAAAACGTTGTCCACCAAATTGTGCTTTACCTCCTAACGGCTGTTGCGTAATAAGAGAGTAAGGCCCAATAGATCTTGAGTGCATTTTGTCGTCTACCATGTGTCCTAATTTCAACATGTAGATTACCCCTACCGTTGCCGGTTGGTCAAAACGTTCTCCAGTTCCTCCATCATAGAGGTAAGAATGTCCGTATTGTGGAATTCCAGCTTTCTCAATAAGCTCGTCGATTTCTGCTGTACTTGCACCATCAAAAATTGGTGTTGCATATTTCTCGCCGAGTTCTAATCCAACCCATCCTAATACGGTTTCATAAATCTGTCCAATATTCATTCGCGATGGTACCCCTAGTGGGTTTAACACGATGTCAACTGGTGTTCCATCTTCTAAGAATGGCATGTCTTCATGACGAACGATACGTGCAACAATACCTTTGTTCCCGTGACGTCCAGCCATTTTATCTCCTACTTTAAGCTTGCGCTTTTTCGCAATGTAAACTTTTGCTAAACGCTTGATTCCAGCAGGGAGTTCATCTCCTACACTAATGGTAAACTTCTCACGACGTAAGGCACCTTGTAAATCGTTTTCTTTGATTTTATAGTTGTGAATCAAATCAGCGATTAAACGGTTAGTTTCGTCTGTCGTTGTCCATGTCCCTCTAGTAAGGTGAGTGTAGTCTTCTACTTTAGATAATATTTTCAGGGTGTACTTTTTCCCTTTTGGAAGTACTTCTTCTCCTAGGTCATTTTGTACTCCTTGACATGTTTTTCCGTTAACGATAGAGAATAATTTCTCTACCATAATTCCGCGAAGCTCTTCGAACTTAACGTCATAGCTAACTTCGAGTGCTTCTAGCTCTACTTTATCTTGGTTGCGCTTGCGCTTATCCTTGACAGAACGGGTAAAAAGTTTCTTATCGATCACTACCCCGCGTAATGATGGTGGTGCTTTTAATGAAGCATCTTTAACATCCCCGGCTTTGTCTCCAAAGATGGCACGTAATAATTTTTCTTCTGGCGTTGGATCAGATTCTCCTTTTGGAGTAATCTTACCAATTAAGATATCGCCAGGGTTAACTTCTGCCCCAATACGAATCATCCCAAACTCATCTAAGTCTTTGGTCGCTTCTTCGCTAACATTAGGGATATCATTTGTTAATTCTTCTGCCCCTAATTTTGTATCACGAACATCTAAAGAATACTCGTCAATATGAATAGAAGTAAAGATATCTTCACGAACAACTTTTTCTGAAATCACAATCGCATCCTCAAAGTTATACCCTTTCCAAGGCATAAAGGCTACTTTCATGTTTCGACCTAAAGCTAATTCTCCGTCTTGTGTAGCATAACCTTGACATAAGACTTGTCCTTTTGTCACCTTATCGCCCTTGCGAACAATTGGTTTAAGGTTGATACATGTCCCTTGGTTCGTTTTTCTAAACTTGATCAAGTTATAAGACTTCGTATCACTATCAAAACGCACTTTTTCTTCTAGTTCTGTATAGCTGTAACGAATCGTGATTTTTTGCGCATCAACATATTCTACCACTCCGTCTCCTTCTGCATTGATTAATACACGAGAATCAGAAGCCACTTGACGCTCTAGTCCTGTTCCTACAATAGGAGATTCTGGACGTAAAAGAGGTACAGCTTGACGCATCATGTTAGATCCCATCAAGGCACGGTTGGCATCATCGTGTTCTAAGAAAGGAATCAATGAAGCCGAGATAGAAGCGATCTGGTTAGGAGCTACATCTGTATAGTGTACTTGTTTAGGATCAACAACGGGATAATCTGCTTCTTCACGGGCAATGATTTTATCCTCGGTAATTTTTCCATTTTTATCAAAAGGAATATTCGCCTGGGCGATCAATTTATCTTCTTCCTCTTCTGCACTTAAATAAATTGGATTGTCTAGATCAATTTTCCCATCGGTTACTTTGCGATAAGGTGTTTCGATAAATCCAAGGTTATTCACTTTAGCATAAACACTTAAAGAAGAGATCAAACCAATGTTTGGCCCTTCAGGTGTTTCAATAGGACATAAACGGCCATAGTGGGTATAGTGAACATCTCGCACCTCAAATCCTGCACGCTCTCTTGATAAACCTCCTGGTCCAAGAGCCGATAGACGACGCTTGTGGGTGATCTCGGCTAGTGGATTGGTTTGATCCATAAACTGAGACAACTGGTTAGTTCCAAAGAAGGTATTAATAACAGAAGACAAGGTCTTCGCATTAATCAAATCGATAGGAGTAAAGACTTCGTTATCACGAACATTCATACGTTCGCGAATGGTTCTTGCCATACGAGCTAATCCTACGCCAAACTGAGAAGATAACTGCTCTCCTACTGTACGTACACGACGGTTAGATAAGTGATCAATATCATCAATCTCTGCTTTAGAGTTGATCAATTCAATTAAGTATTTGATAATGGTGATGATATCTTGTTTGGTCAAGACTTGCTTGTCCATTTCGATATCGTTCCCCAATTTCTTGTTCATTCTATAACGTCCTACTTCTCCTAGATTATAACGCTGATCAGAAAAGAACAATTTATCAATGATCCCACGTGCAGTTTCCTCATCTGGCGGTTCAGCATTACGCAATTGACGATAGATGTGTTCTACGGCCTCTTTTTCAGAGTTGGTAGGATCTTTTTGAAGGGTGTTATGGATGATGGCATAGTCAGACATATGCGCATCTTCTTTATGTAGAAGAATTGTTTTAACATTCGCTTCAAGAATTTCTTCAATGTGATCTTTTTCAATCACGGTATCACGATCGATAACAATCTCGTTTCTTTCGATTGAGATTACTTCACCTGTATCTTCATCGACGAAATCTTCATGCCAAGTGTTTAAAACACGAGCAGCAAGTTTACGACCAACCACTTTTTTCAAGCCAGTCTTAGAAACTTTTACTTCTTCTGCAAGGTCAAAGATTTCAAGAATATCCTTATCGCGCTCATACCCAATGGCGCGGAATAAAGTAGTTACAGGTAATTTTTTCTTACGATCAATATAGGCATACATCACGTTGTTGATGTCTGTTGCAAATTCGATCCATGAACCTTTAAACGGAATAACTCTTGCCGAATAGAGTTTGGTACCATTGGCGTGGAAAGATTGACCAAAGAATACCCCTGGTGAACGATGTAATTGTGACACAACGATACGTTCTGCACCATTGATTACAAATGTACCGCTAGGGGTCATATATGGGATAGTCCCTAAGAACACATCTTGTACGATGGTTTCGAAATCTTCGTGTTCTGGGTCTGTACAATACAATTTTAAACGTGCTTTTAAGGGCACAGAATAGGTTAGACCACGTTCGATACATTCTTGTATGCTGTAACGTGGTGGGTCGACGAAGTAATCTAGAAATTCTAAAACGAATTGATTACGGGTGTCTGTAATGGGAAAGTTTTCTTTAAAAGTGTTGAATAAACCTTCTTCTGCACGTTCGGCAGATTTAGTTTCCAACTGAAAGAAATCTTGGAAAGACTTGATTTGAATATCAAGGAAATCTGGGTAGTTGGGGGTGCGTTTTGCTGAAGCAAAACTAAGGCGGGTTTTTTGTGTTGTTTTCGGCATCAGTACTTTTTTATAACGGGTTAAAAAGCAAACTCAGAAATGGGGGTTTTTAAAACGGAAAAAGGGTTACGGTCTTTGACGTGTGTCAAAGACCATAACCTATTTCAATGGGATGGGGAAGAACTACTTAAGTTCAACCTCAGCACCAGCTTCTTCTAAAGAAGATTTTAGTCCTTCTGCTTCGTCTTTAGCAACACCTTCTTTAACAGGTGAAGGAGCTCCATCAACTAATTCTTTAGCTTCTTTTAAGCCAAGACCAGTTAATTCTTTAACGAGTTTTACAACAGCAAGTTTAGAGGCACCAGCTGATTTGAGAATAACATCAAATTCTGTTTTCTCTTCAGCAGCTTCTCCACCGCCAGCAGCAGGACCAGCAACAGCAACAGCGGCTGCAGCAGGCTCGATACCATACTCTTCTTTTAAAATATCAGCTAATTCATTAACTTCTTTTACAGTTAAATTAACTAGTTGTTCTGCGAAATCTTTTAAATCTGCCATGATTTATTTTTTAAAAATTTAATTAAATAATTATTTAGTTGAGTGCGTACACAAATTTGTTATCAGGGCTTAACGCTCTGATAAAGTTTTTAAAATTCCAGCCAATTGTCCTCCACCAGACTGAAGTCCAGAGATAACTTTTTTGGCAGGAGACTGTAAAATGGAAATAATTTCTCCAATGAGTTCTTCTTTGGACTTGATTGCCACAAGGGTATCAATTTGATCGTCCCCGATATAAACTGACTCTTCAATGAAGGCTCCTTTTAAAATCGGCTTATCCGATTTTTTACGGAAATCTTTGATCAGTTTTGCAGGTCCGTTTCCAGTTTCAGAAAACATTAAGGAAGTATTCCCTTTTAATACTTGAGATAATTCGCCAAAGTCTCTGTCTGATGCTTCCATTGCTTTTTCAAGCAAGGTGTTTTTTACAACAGAAAGACGAATGCCGGCTTTAAAACAAGCTCGTCTCAGGTCTGAAGTTGTAGCTGCATCTAATCCAGCAATATCGGTTAGATAAAGTGTCTTAGCGTCTGCTAACTCAGCCGTGAGCGTTTCAATTACTTGCGATTTTTCTTCTCTTGTCATTACGAATACGTTTTAAAAATCTTAAGCGATTTTGGTGTCAATTGAAATACTTGGGCTCATGGTAGAAGACATAAAAATGCTCTTAACATAAGTCCCTTTTGTGGTAGAAGGTTTTAACTTCATGATGGTCTTAAGCAGTTCGTCTGCATTTTCTTGGATTTTAAGGGCATCAAAAGATGATTTTCCAATAGATGCATGAACGATTCCTGTTTTGTCCACTTTGAAATCAATTTTACCTCCTTTTACATCGCTAACTGCTTTTTTGACATCCATTGTTACTGTACCGGTCTTAGGGTTAGGCATTAAACCACGTGGGCCTAATACACGTCCTAAAGGACCTAATTTACCCATTACACTGGGCATGGTTACAATTACATCAACATCGGTCCAGCCGTCTTTGATTTTCTGTAAGTATTCATCTAATCCGACATGATCTGCGCCTGCCTCTTTGGCTTCTGCTTCCTTATCTGGTGTAACTAGAGCAAGAACGCGAACGTTCTTTCCAGTTCCGTGTGGTAAGGTAACAACACCACGAACCATTTGGTTCGCTTTACGAGGGTCTATACCCAATCGAATTGCTAAATCAACCGAGGCATCAAATTTTACATTGGTTAAATCTTTAACTAATGCAGATGCTTCTTCTAGCGAATAGGTTTTCTTTGCGTCAACCTTTGCGCGTGCTTCTTTTTGCTTTTTTGTAAGTCTTGCCATTTCTTTTCTTCTTTAAAAATTAAAAGGGTGACTCACCTTTAACTGTGAAGCCCATAGAACGAGCGGTACCAGCGACCATTTTCATAGCAGATTCGATGGTAAATGCATTTAAATCCTGCATTTTATCTTCTGCGATGGTACGGACTTGATCCCAAGTAACCGAGGCTACTTTTGTTCTGTTGGGTTCTCCAGAGCCTTTTTTAGCCTTAGCTGCTTCCATCAATTGAACGGCCGCCGGAGGTGTCTTAATGACGAAATCAAATGATTTGTCTTTGTATACAGAAATCACAACAGGTAATACTTTGCCTGGCTTATCTTGAGTTCTAGCATTAAACTGCTTACAAAACTCCATGATATTGACTCCTGCAGCACCTAGCGCGGGTCCAACCGGTGGCGATGGATTCGCAGCACCTCCCCTAACTTGTAATTTGACTAGCTTGTCTACTTCTTTTGCCATTGTTTCAATTTACATTTGAGAATTTCCAGAGTGGAAGCCTAGGAAATTCAATTTATATGAGTAACATTTAAATTTTCTCTACTTGCATGTAGCTAAGTTCTAGTGGTGTTTTTCTTCCGAAAATCTTCACCATTACTTGCAGCTTACGTTTATCTTCATTAACGTTTTCTATTGTACCGGTGAAGCCATTAAAAGGCCCATCGACTACTTTGATGCTTTCCCCTACTGTAAAAGGAATCGCTACATGTTCTTTACTTAATTCTAATTCGTCCACTTTACCTAAAAGACGATTTACTTCTGCTGTACGTAAAGGAATTGGCTCTCCGCCTTTCGTTTCTCCTAAAAAGCCAATAACATTAGTTACTGATTTGATTACGTGAGGGATTTCCCCAGATAAATCAGCCTTAATCATAATGTAGCCAGGATAGTATACTTTTTCCTTGTTAATTTTTTTACCGTTGCGAATCTGCACGACCTTTTCTGTAGGAACTAGAATGTCTTCTAGGTAACTGTCATAGCCTAAGCGGTTGATCTCAGAAGCAATATAATCTTTGATTTTTGCTTCTTGACCGCTTACTGCACGAACAACATACCATTTTTTTGGGCTTGCTTCTGCCATGTTTATCCGTTAATCAGGTTAAAATAGGCTTGCACTACACCAGACAAAACAGTGTCGGCTCCCCAAATAGCTAATGAAAATAGTATGGAAAAGACCAGTACCACAACAGCAGATTGCTGTAATTCGGCACGGGGGGTCCAGGTTACATTGTTTTTTAATTCTTCGAAAGAATCTTTGATATAGTTAATAATTGCTGCCATCTGTGATACTTTTAAACTGCACGGGTTGAGAGGCTCGAACTCCCGACACCTGGTTTTGGAGACCAGTGCTCTACCAACTGAGCTAAACCCGTTTTTATTTGACACAAAAGGCATCCGCCAATGGCGGACACCTCAGGGTCATTTAAAAAACTTGTTTGGTTAGTCTAACAACTCAGTTACCTGACCTGCTCCTACAGTTCTACCACCCTCACGGATAGCGAAACGTAGACCAACACTTAATGCGATAGGAGAGATTAAATCAACTGTAATCGTTAAGTTATCTCCAGGCATTACCATTTCTACTCCATCAGGAAGGTTGATGTTCCCTGTTACGTCAGTTGTACGAACGTAAAACTGTGGACGGTAGTTATTATGGAATGGTGTGTGACGACCACCTTCTTCTTTTTTCAAGATATAAACCTCTGCTTTGAATTTAGCGTGAGGAGTTACAGAACCTGGCTTACAGATTACCATACCTCTTTTGATGTCTGTCTTTTCAATCCCTCTTAATAGGATACCAACGTTATCTCCAGCTTCACCTCTATCTAAGATTTTTCTAAACATTTCAACTCCAGTTACAGTAGACTTAAGTTTTTCTGCCCCCATACCAATGATATCAACTTCATCACCAGTATTGAAAACTCCAGTTTCGATACGGCCAGTTGCAACAGTACCACGACCAGTGATCGAGAATACATCTTCTACAGGCATTAATGCATCTTTATCAATGTCACGCTTTGGTAACTCGATCCATGCATCAACTTCTGACATAAGGCTCATTACAGTATCCACCCACTTTTGTTCTCCGTTTAATGCTCCAAGAGCAGAACCAAGAACAATAGGAGTATTATCTCCGTCATAATCGTAGAAAGAAAGTAGTTCACGTACTTCCATTTCAACTAATTCTAATAATTCTTCATCATCAACCATATCGGCCTTGTTCAAGAAAACAACAATACGTGGCACACCAACCTGGCGACCTAATAAGATGTGTTCTCTTGTTTGTGGCATAGGACCATCTGTAGCGGCAACTACAAGAATAGCACCGTCCATTTGAGCAGCACCAGTAACCATGTTTTTCACATAATCGGCGTGACCAGGACAGTCAACGTGTGCATAGTGACGATTTTCTGTTTGATACTCTACGTGAGAAGTATTAATTGTAATACCACGCTCTTTTTCTTCAGGAGCGTTATCAATTTGGTCGAAGCTACGAGCTTCAGAGTGACCAGCGTCTGCTAGTACTTTAGTAATTGCAGCAGTAAGGGTGGTTTTACCGTGATCAACGTGGCCAATAGTTCCAATGTTTAAGTGGGGTTTTGACCGATCAAAAGTTTCTTTAGCCATAATACAGGTTTTTCTTTAGTGTTTTAAGAGGTGCAAATTTAAAAATTTTTATGATTAACTTGTTATAAACTAGAAACTTTTTAAAGTTTTTTTTGTCAATTCAAATTCCTTTAAAAATATTCCAGAGAAAGGCCATCTATTTAATGGTCGTTAACCTTTATTTTTTCCTATTCTTATTCATTCTTAGAACAGCTTTCTCTATTCCAGCGGGAGTAAGTGATTCCATGGGAATGAGTTCTTTAATGATTTGTATTGTTAAGGTGTGTTCCCAAAACTTTAATGGTTCTGGATTGAGCCATGCACATTTTGAAAAATGCTTAGTCATCTCCATGTAGGTATTCATACTTTGATTACTCAATTCATAGGGTGCCATGGCAGCATCTCCAACAAAAAAGACATTGTAATTAGGGCTTTTTGATAAGATGCGTTCAATAGGGACGCGTTTTCTGCGGTGTGCATCGCTATAAACTTGTCCATAAATGGTATTGTGAAAATAATAGGTTTCTAAATCGTAGGCGAAACGTGTTTTCATTTTGCGAAACAAGGTTTGCACAGCTTTAATATAAGGGTGCATTGAATACCCCCCATTATCTATAAAGAGAAGAACCTGTAGTTTCTCATCGGTCTCGTTTTTAATCTCTGGAAGAAATAAGCCTCCCCGTTCTAAACCGCGATTAATGGTTTCTTTCACATCGAGGGTTTCTTGTGCCGATTCCTCTATAATTCCTTTAAGAGAAGCTAATGCAGCGTCTATGTTATTATCGTTTAAAATAGTCTCTAAATCTACTGGAAAAAAGTTGGCATCGCCCATTACTTTACGGGCCATTTTTCCACCTCCACTGCCACCAACTCGAATACCATCTTTTGCAGCACCGCCATGTCCATAGGGGGAAATTCCTCCTGTACCCACCCAGTGACTGCCGCCACTGTGATCTCGCTTTTGCTGTTTAAGTACTTCTTCCATTCGCGCCATTAATTCTTCCAGGGTCAAATCAGAATAGTCGGCCATTTTATCTAAGGGTCTTATTTCACCATTATCTTCTTGCTCTTCGCGATCTTGATCTTCAACATCACCACTATCTTTTTCCCAGAGTTCTCTCCCATCAATCACTTTTTGAATATCATAATGGGTAATGTGTACTTCGTCTAAGAATAGGTTAGCCATTTCTTTACGACTCATATCCTCTTCTAAACGTCCTGCTTTTTGCTCTTTCCATTGTTGAAAGGTTTGAGAACGAAGAACAGCGTCGTGTAATTGTTCGCCGTTGCGAATATCAATCGATAAAAAGTAATCGTAAAATGCGCGGGTGTAAGGCCCCATTAATTCCGGACTCTTTACAATAAAGGTACGCAGGACATTGTATAAATCTCCAATTGTTTTTACCAGCTCGCGATCGATGGCTTTTTGCAAAAGTAAAAGGGTGCGAACATCGACCTTGAGGTGAAAAGCTTTAAAACGTTCTGGAAGTGTGGTAAACATAGGATTTAGTTCAATGAAGTTCCCATGGGGGGGGTTCCTCCCCCAAGGGCCAATTGGCGTTGTACCTTTTCATAGTCTGCCTGTGTCTTAATCAAAGTCCCCAGACCGTCAAGCGCATTGAGTTTGTCAATGGCTTCTTTTGAACTAAAGGTCTTGATGTATTTTAACCAGTTCAATAATTCCCTTGTGGTAGGAGAACGCTCTAAACCAATTTTTCGCAATTGGTAAAAAATATCTAAAGCGGTGTCAACAATTTTATCACTTACTTTAGGGTGGTGCTTTTGAATGATTTCTCGCATTTTATCTGCTTCTGGAAACTGAATGTAATGATAAATACATCTTCCTTTAAAAGCGGTAGGTAATTCTTGTTCGCGGTTTGAAGTAATGACAATGGCTGGCATGTCTTCTTCTGAGACTTCTATTACTTCACCTGATTCTGGCATCAAAAACTTACGGTGACTAAGCGCGTACAATAAATCATTAGGAAATTCCCGTGGCGCTTTATCTATTTCATCAATTAGTAAAACCGAATTAGGCGAACTAAACGCTTTGGCCGCAGGCCCCTTGCTTACATAATCTCCTAAAGATTCTGTATCACGTCCAGCGGTAGACATTTTTGAGGCTAATCCTTTTTCTTCTCTTTGTGCATTAAGGATTTCAACTTGCGAATCTCTTAAATATTTGACGTGATCAAATTTTGCGACAAACTGCTCAATGTTACTTTTTGATCCAGCAGGATAAACATGGAGTTCTAGTCCTTGTGCTTTTGCATACTGAAAGGGAAGCTCTGTTTTACCCGTTCCAGGTTCTCCTTCAATCAAAAGGGGCATCCCCAAGGTTCTAGAAATGTGAAATGCCTGTGCTAATTCTGTATCACACAAATAGTGATCTGATCCTTCCCAATAGCTCTTTTCTGCCATGATTATTGTTTAATATAGTGTTCAAATATGTTTTGAAGTTGTTCTTTCTTTACGCGGTGATCTCCTTTATAAGGCAATGATTTTACCGTTAACTTATTTTGCGCAATGACTTCGTTGACCATTGCGATGCGTTTATCTGTTAAGAATTGATCTTCTGTTCCATAGGTAAACAACAGATTAATTTTTGATAAATCTGTTTTGCTTTCGCTAAGCGAAATATCCTCAGGTATCCAGCAAGCATATGGTATCAAGTGATCTACCTCAACCTTTCTTGTATGTAACCATCTAAAGGCCGTTGTACCGCCTTGTGAAAAAGCGAGAATAGACTTGACACAAGCTTGGGGCAGTTGCGTTTCAAAAGAGGAGTATAATCCAGAGAGGTATTCGCTAAAATCTTCAATCTCTTCAAGACGGTCTCGCTTCGTCATCCACGAGGCAACAACGGGTCCCCCAAAATCTTTTTCATAAAAGCGAAGCAAAGCTTCTGGTGCTAACACAAAATGTTCTTCAGGATTAAATGCTTTAAACTTATATAACATTTGCTCGCAAAGCATCTTTGAGCCATGTAAAGCAAACCAAAAGTATTTAGTCTTAGGACCCAGCGTTCCATAAGTGGAATAGCGTGCAATCTTTTGAGTGGTATAATAGTTTGTTTTTATCTCCATGAATGCTTCAAAAAAACTGTTCTTCTCTTTTTAAAGAAGTGCTAAATATAGTACTATCTTCGTGAATATTAAATCGGATTTAAATAAAAAACATGCTAAATACTACAGTAGAGAACAATATCGCCACTGTTCAATTGAACAATGGAAAGGTCAATGCTATTTCCCATCAATTGATTAGAGAATTAAAAGAAAGCTTCCTAAGCCTGGCAGAAAATTCATTGGTTCAAGGAGTGATCTTAACAGGACACACCGGTGCCTTTAGTGCTGGTCTTGACGTGGTCGAACAAGCCCAGATGACCGAAGATGAAACCCATGCCTTCTGGATGGATTATTATGGTGCTTTACAAGCTATGGTGCGTTACCCTAAACCCTTTGTTTGTGCCATTACAGGATTTGCCCCTGCGGGTGGAACAATTCTTACCCTTTGTGCTGATTATCGTATTATGGCAGAAGAACCTAAACATGTCATTGGGATGCATGAATTTAAACTTTCCATGATTGTGCCAGAATTAATGATGGATTTGTGGTGCTATACCTTAGGGGAACAAAAAGCATTTCAAGCCCTACAAAACGCTAAACTCTTTTCTGCAAAAGAAGCCTTAGAAGAAAATATTGTACAAGAGATTGCTCCCGCTGACCAAGTCTTAGACCTAGCCAAAAAACACCTTGAAAAATGTCTACAGGTTTATGGACCAGTTTATATCGAGGGTAAAAGACTTGCTCGTAAACAACTTCTTGCTCTTGTCGATCGAGATTTAAATCAAATGGTGAGTGAATTTATTGCTAGTGGAAAAGACCCTGAACTCAAAAAAAGAGTCCAAGCTTTTGCAGCGCAATTAAAACAAAAATAATGAAGCAGATAAAACCAATTGTCTCTCTCGAAGTGCGTGTTCACTGGGGGGACATGGACGCTATGCAACATGTCAATAATATAATTTATTTAAAATGGGTAGAATCTACCCGTCTCTTACTTTTTGAACAATTAATGAAAGGCGAAACAGCGGGCATATCAGAGATAGGCCCTATACTAGCCTGGAGCGATATCAAGTATATTTCTCCGGTGGTTTATCCAGATACAGTTAAAATTGATTTTGATATCGTCAAGTTAAAAGAAGACCGACTAGAATGTCAAGCACATTTGTATAGCATCGCTCAAAATAGATTAGTGGCTATTTCTAACAACACCATTAAGGCCTACAATATTAAAATGCTTAAAAAAGCAGAGATTCCAGCGCACTGGATTCGTCAACTTAGAGAACACTATGGCGAATCAATCTAATTTAAATGGTCTTGCCAGACCTTCTTGAATCACAGTAGCAACTAGATTTCCTTTACGATCAAAAATACTGCCCTTCCCTAAACATCGTGCTCCAGAAACATTAGGACTATCCATAGAAAACAATAACCATTCATTCACGTCAAAAGGGCGATGAAACCACATAGCGTGATCTAAACTGGCGACCTGCAAGGGTTGATCATATTCGTTTTGATAGTGACTAATGACCGACATTACTAAAAGATCATAATCAACTGCATAGGCCAGAAACTCTTGTTGTTGACGTTGATCCAATGATATCTCTTTCTTCAACTTAAACCAAATATTTCGATTTTCGTTGGGCATTACCTTTTGAGAGTATTTTTTTTCAGGACGAAACTCAAAGGCAAAAGGGTTACGCGCTAAAAGATGCAACTTCATCTTATCAGATATTCCTTCTTCCGTCTTTAAAAGATCTACATCAGAAAGTAATCCTTCAGGGTCTTTGGCTGCGGGAGAAGCAGTGTGGCGATCTAGAGCTTCTTGTTGGATTTGAAAAGAAGCCGCTAAAACAAAAATAGCTTTCCCTTTTTGGAGGGCAGTTACTCGTCTGGTGGTGAAACTACCCCCGTCGCGTAAAGCTTCTACTTTGTATTCAATGGTTGTTTTGATATCGCCTGGTAAAATAAAATAGCCATGGAGTGAGTGAACGAATCGGTCTGCGGGAACGGTTTGATGTGCCGCATGCAATGCTTGGGCTAAAACTTGTCCCCCATAAACACGTTGCCAAACTGTTTGATAGTTTTCTCCCTCAAAACGATGGGGATCTAATTGCTTTAATCTAAGTAGGCTGGTTAATCCTTCTGGTGTTTGCATATTATTGATTTATCAATTTAAAGATAGTATTTCTTAAAGAGAATCTATTGCTCTTATTTAGGGATAAAGCATAAAAAAACCCTCTAAAAAGAGGGTTTCAATGATATAAGTAATCTTTCATAAAGAAATATTAAAAGAATATTGCCCATTGTCAAAACTAACATTGGGATAATTCACTGTAGCATTGTCAACGTTAACTTCTGTGACTTCTCCATTAATATTGATGGTCATTTTATTTTCTACAGCAAGAGGGCCATTTTCTCCACTAGGAAGCGAGGTTACAACAGTATTATTGTCTCTATCTGTCAAGATATCAAAAAAGACAATCACAGCAACCGTAGTGTCTTCCACTTCAAATTCAACGCGATAATTTTGCAAAAGATGAACAAATTCGTCTTCGTCTAAATCATAAAACAAATCTTCTTCAAGATTAAGTGTATGGCTTACACCATTGATAGTAGTAACAATTTCTGTGTTAGGTGTCCCATTACCAAAGCGCATTCTACCATTATTAATCACTTGATTCGACCCTATAAATTGTGCAAGGCTAAATAAAGGAAAGCACATTAGAAGCGTCAATAACAAAAGTCTTACTGATGTCATAAGTTAAAAGTTCGCAAATTGATTTATAGGGGTAAGTATTTTATAAACCCTAAAAAAGACTTTTAATTGTATTTAAACTGTTAAAAATTAATAGAAAATAAATTGACGCTATTGTTTAGGTCAATATTAAAGGGTAAAACAAGGAGTAGGGATAAATAAAAAAGGCTACCCTGTGGGAAGCCTAGTGTTGTTTAGAGCCAACGAGCAGATTTGAACTGCCGACCTCTTCCTTACCAAGGAAACGCTCTACCCCTGAGCTACGTCGGCGTTAAAGAGAGCGAGAGACCGGGTTCGAACCGGCGACATTCAGCTTGGAAGGCTGACGCTCTACCAACTGAGCTACTCTCGCATTAGTAAAGGCTTTCTCAAGAAAGCCTTTAAAAGGTGTGGGGAGAGCAGGATTCGAACCTGCGAAGTTAAAAAACAACAGATTTACAGTCTGTCCTCGTTGGCCGCTTGAGTATCTCCCCAATAAATATTTTAAAGAACAAAGAGCCGATGGAGGGACTCGAACCCACGACCTGCTGATTACAAATCAGCTGCTCTAGCCAGCTGAGCTACATCGGCTTTTATCTACCCTTACGAGCGGTGCAAATGTATTGATTTATTTATTTTGTTTCAAAGAAAAAGTTAGAAAAATAATTCTTAGGATCGCAAAAGTTCTTTGTGTCGGATTAACATGCGCTCTGCTGCTTTAACACTTAAGTCAATAGACTCCTCAAAGCTTTTACATAACTTCTTGACTACAATGCTTTCACCCACAATTCCTATTTTAATTTCAGCAAATTTATTAACGCGCGCTGGGGTATTTTCAACTTTAAAAAAAACATCAACCTTTAAAATTTTGTCATAAAATTTATATAGTTTATCGATTTTACGCTGAGTAAAGTCAACTAATTTTTGATCTACGTTAAAGTTGGTGGCTTGTACATTGATTTTCATAAGACAAAGAATTTAATGATTAAACTTACTTATTGTATCCTCTAGGATGAGCGTCTTTATAGACCGCTTTGATCTGTTCCATACTACTATTGGTGTAGATTTGAGTCGCAGCAAGTGAAGCATGCCCTAGTAAATCTTTTACTGTATTGAGGTCTGCTCCTTGATTCAAAAGATGGGTCGCAAAACTATGCCGTAACATATGGGGGCTTCGCTTAACCTTCGTTGATACTCTATTAAAATAATCATTTACTAACTGATAGACAAGTGTATCACTTATTTTTCCCCCTTTTTGATTACAAAAAAAATAAAGATTCCCTGTTTTATTTCGCACTGGTGCTACCAAAGTGGCAAAGTGATGCAACTTCTTTTTCAAAGACGGTATCATGGGAATAATCCTTTCTTTATTTCGCTTTCCGATTACTTTTAGTTGATTATTTTCAAAATCTACTTGGCTGTATTCAAGATGCACTAATTCTGTTCTTCGCATTCCCGTACTGTAGAGGGTCTCTATAATTGTTTTTGCTAATAAGCCTTGATGTGTATCCTCAAAATGTGCCCCATCTAACAAGGCTGCAATTTCTTTTTCAGTAAATGGAAGCTGCACTTTCTTCTCCTCCTTTAATGGTTTGTGCTTGCGAAGTGGGTTGGTTGTACGCACTTCAATGCGCATTAAGAAATTATAATAAGATCGCAAGACAGATATTTTCCGGTTTATGGTGCGATTGCTCTTACCTTCTTGACCTAAAGAAACAATCCAGGATCGAATTAAAGGATAGTCGATTAAGTCTATTGATGTTTCTTGAAATTCTGTGGCACAAAAGCTTGCAAAGCGTTCTAAGTCGTTTTGATAAGCAGTAAGGGTATGAGGAGAGTAGTTTTTCTCCTTTTCGACATAATCAATAAACTTCACTATGGCCATAAAAAAAACGTTGTGATTAAAGATAGAACTTTAACCACAACATTGAAATTATTTAACACAATTTGCTTACTGCATTTCTGCGTCGCGTAGGCCTTGAATATATTGTGCCTTTTGAATCTTAGCTCTGTTTTTCACAGAAGGCTTTAAGAATTGTTTGCGAGCACGTAGTTGACGCATCCCGCCTGTTTTATCGAATTTTCTTTTGAAACGCTTGAGCGCTCTATCGATGTTTTCGCCTTCTTTTATTGGAATTATTAACATAAAACGTAACCTCCTCTCTTTTAAAATGTGTGCAAATATAACGGCTTTAAATCAAATCAGCACTACCTTTTTTTAATTCTTTAAAATATCTCTAGAAATGACCAGTTTTTGTATTTCTGTGGTCCCTTCCCCTATGGTACATAATTTAGCGTCGCGGTAGAACTTCTCTACAGGAAAGTCTTTTGTAAAGCCGTAACCCCCATGGATTTGAACGGCTTCAGAAGCGATTTTTACGCAGGCTTCAGAAGCATACATCTTTGCCATGGCACCAATTTTTGTCACATTCTTTCCTTGCATTTTGTCTCTGGCAGCTTTGTGTAATAATAGTTCTGAAGCTTCTATCTCTGTCGCCATATCGGCAAGCTTAAAAGCAATTGATTGAAACTTACTAATCGCTTGACCAAATTGATGGCGCTCTTTTGAGTATTTTAAAGAAGCTTGATAAGCCCCTTTGGCTATCCCTAGTGATAAAGCTCCTATTGAAATACGTCCACCATCAAGAATTTTCATGGATTGTATAAACCCCTCCCCTACTTCTCCTAATCTATTTTCATCTGGAATACGGCAATTGTCAAAAACCATTTCAGCAGTTTCAGATGCGCGCATTCCCAGCTTATTTTCTTTTTTCCCTGCAGTAAACCCCGGCGTTCCTCGTTCAACAACAAATGCCGTCATTCCATGGTTGTCACCTTTTTCTCCATTTCTAGCAATGACCACTGCAATATCTCCACTTTTACCGTGGGTGATAAAGTTTTTAGTTCCATTTAAGATCCAGTCGTCTCCTTCTTTACGAGCAGTGGTAGTCATTCCTTTTGCATCTGAACCGGTATTGTGTTCTGTTAAGCCCCATGCTCCAATATGTTCTCCTGAAGTTAATTTAGGGAGCCACTTACAACGCTGTGCTTCATTTCCAAATAGATAAATGTGATTAGTACACAAAGAATTGTGTGCAGCTACAGAAAGTCCAATGGAAGGATCTACAATAGAAATCTGTTCTATGATCGCGATGTATTCGTGATAGCTCATCCCAGAACCGCCATACTCTGATGGAATAATTACACCTAAAAAACCCAGCTGTCCTGCGGCTCGCATAGCTTCAACAGGAAAGTGCTGAGATTCATCCCATTCCATTACGAAAGGGCGCAGGTGTTTTTCAGCATAATCTTTTGCGGCGTCAGTAACCAATTTTAAGGATTCAGTTTCGTGCATAGAAACTAATGTTGGTGTATCCATCATAGCTTTTTAAAACAAATATAGGGCTAATCTTTTAATTTTTAGACCATCAAAATCTTTGATTGAATCTAGGCTGGAAAAATGCATTCCCTTTAATTCTGTCCTTAAACGCACTATTTTTAGCGCTTCTGCATAAGAGAGGTAGGGTATTTTTGAAAGTTCTTCTACACTGGCTTCTTGCAACGCAATCTTTTTAAATGTAGGTGGTGTAATGATACTACATCTGTCTTGAAGTCGCGCTACCACCTCTGGAGACAAAACATAGACCTCTGACAGTTGTGTTTCTGTGGCAAAGCCTTGTAATCTTTCGCGGTAGCGAATAATGCGTTGGCTCAATACCTCACCAACGCCATAGATTTGCTTTAGTTGATCTGCTGTTGCAGTATTAAAGTCTAGAGGTGGAAATGATTTTTTAGCTGGTTTTTTATGCTTTTTTTTACACGTGATGGAAAGTTAAAAAATGTACTGAAGGTATGTAACCAAGTCGAATCGACCCCAGTGACTTTTTGAAAATCACGCACAGAATTAATCCATTTTCCTTGCTTGCGATAAGCGTGTAAACGATCTATTTATAGCGGACTTAAATCCAAAAAATACCCGCGTTGATCGCTAATAAAATTAAGATTAAAGGGTAAATAATTTTAGGAGATTCTATCGCTTTAAGGGAGTAAATGGTGTGTTGTAATAGACCGTCTAACTCAAGCATCCCACCGACAGGAATAGATTGTTTTTGTGCCCGGGAATAAAGTAGTATCCCTAGAAAAAAGAGGATAAAAAAACCGCTATTGTCCTTCGTTGAACCGAAAAACCCATAGCGGTTTTAAATGACATAAATTTCTATTTTATCGTCCCAATCGCCTCTAAATAACGATTTAATTCTTCTTTCACTTTTGGGAACAAGAAGAACAACCCTATCATATTAGGGAAAACTAAGGCTAAAATCATCGCGTCTGAAAAAGTCCAAACGGCAGACATATCCCCTGCAGCTCCAATAACGATAAAGATTAAGAAAAGGATCTTGTACGTTAGATCAGAGATCTTACTTTTTCCAAAAACATACATCCAAGACTGTAAGCCGTAGTAAGACCAAGAAATCATAGTAGAAACCGCAAACAGGACTACTGCAATGGTTAAAAATGGTCCAGAAAATGAAATATATTTTGCAAATGCTGCGGCGGTAATTGCAGCACCTTCTGCAGGCTGTCCATCAATCATGACTATACCTCCTTCTCCTCCGTATTGGAAAATTGTACTATCGCCATTAAAAATAATAATCACTAAAGCAGTCAAGGTACAAATCACCACGGTATCAATAAAAGGTTCTAATAAGGCCACTAAACCTTCAGAAGCAGCATATTTTGTTTTTACAGCAGAGTGTGCGATTGAAGCAGAACCAGCCCCAGCTTCATTTGAAAAAGCGGCACGCCTAAATCCAGTAATTAATACGCCTAACAAACCTCCAAGACCTGCTTGCGGATTAAATGCTTGAGAGAAAATCATTCCAAATGCGTCATCAACAAAACTGATATTTGTAAGAATGATATAGAGGCAAGCCAAAATATACATCAAGGCCATTAAAGGAACTACTTTCTCGGTTACTTGAGCGATTCGTTTGATCCCACCGATAATGATTATTCCCACTACAACCATCATAATTAAACCAATGATTGTTCTAGCATTCCCACCTGTCATCCCAAATGATTCTACTAATTGCATGGCCGCTTGATTGGATTGTGCTGCATTTCCACCACCAAAGGAAGCTCCAATACAAAGCACTGCAAAAATCACCGCTAATGTTTTTCCTAATCGGGCAAAACCTCTTTCTTCTAATCCTTTGGTTAGATAATACATAGGTCCTCCATAAACGGTTCCGTCTTCCCCTACATCGCGGTATTTGACCCCAAGGGTACACTCTACAAATTTTGTTGACATCCCAATTAATCCACAAAGAATCATCCAGAAAGTTGCTCCAGGACCACCAATAGCTATCGCTAAAGCTACCCCTGCAATGTTTCCGTTTCCAACTGTCCCAGAGACAGCAGTGGCCAACGCTTGAAAGTGACTAACTTCTCCTTCTTCTCCATCACTACTATGATCATCAACCTCATCATATTTCCCTCTCACAGTGTTAATCGCCGTTGGAAATTTCCTAACATTTATAAAACCAAAGTAGATTGTAAAAAACAAGGCACCCCCTACCAGTAAAAAAATTATGGTTGGGATCTCTGTTCCAGGAAAGTTGTGAAGCACAACAGCACCCCACCAATTTGCTATGGGCGTAAACGCTTCATTGATTCGATCGTCAAGTCCTTGCTCTTGCGCAAATAATGGCGCTGAAAAGAGTATAAATAAAACGTATAATAGTCGCTTAGTAGTTAATTGCATTTGGTTGTTATTAGTTTCTAGGTATCGAATATCCTAAAATAATCCCTAATAACAAATTCTCAATTGGATTGATTTTTTATAGATCAAATACCGAAGTGCGTTTGGTATAGATTAAATCTTTGAGTTTTAACCAAAAAGCCAGGGTCAAATAAATCACAAACCCACCCACTAAAGTGGCAAAAGAAGCATATATAAAAAACAAACGCACACTCTTTACTTTCATCCCCAACAGCTCTGCCAGCCGCGTTGAAACTGCAAAACCGTGTTTTTCAAACCAATGTCTAAAATTCCTTGCCATAACTTGTAGTGGGATGATTTAAAAGGTATACTCCCACATTGCAAAGTAAACACTTTTTTAACTCACAATACGCTTTTCTTAGCTGAAGGAGCGATTGTGTATCTAAGGCATTATTCACCTCTATCCCCAAAGCTTGAAATCCCGCTATCATGGCATTTTTTTCTGGCTTTATTTCATGTATCAAGTCAAAAATAAATCGGGTTGGATCATTGCCTTTGGCTTTTTGATAACAAAAAGCTAGTGGAATCAATGTGTTGATCTTTAAAAGATCCACAAAAGAGGAAGTTATTATTTTATCCCGATTTTGAGAAGACTTTTCAAAGGTATAATGGGTGCTCCAGTAAGAAGGCACCCCTACCTTAGTCATCCACTGTGTTTTTCTAGTTTCGCCATCAAATATCTTGGCGAAAACCTGTTGAGTCGAGGCGTATATACTGGCGAGTTGTACTAATCGAATGGTGGGGAAATTTTTGAAACTTCCATACATAATGCAGGAAGTCCTCTTTCATCGATTTGGGGTATTTGATTACTCGACGACTTCTCCAGTCCAAGCTAAAATACCGCCTTTAAGATTATAGGTAGCTTCGACCCCTAATTGATCTAATAACTGGCATGCTTGAGCACTTCTAGCGCCAGAACGACAATAAATAAAATAAGCTTTTTCTTTTGCTAAACCTTGTGCCGCGTCCATAAATGCTTGCGGCTGGCGAATATCTAATAAGGTTGCTGATGGAAGGTGTTTTTCATCAAATTCTTCCTCAGTTCTAACGTCTAATAAAACTGCATTAGTCGTCGCTAGTCTTTGCTCATTCCAATCCTCTTGGTGTAATTCAGTCATGATTTGTTTTTTTCAAATTTAATTCGAATTGTCCACTCCTCAAATCATTTTTTTATCAAAACTTACCAGTTTTAAAAATTTGCTTATGTTTGTACATACAATTGTTGTAATGACAAATAAAGATGTCTTATTGAATAGAGAATTGGTGGTTGCCTTACTGCGATCGGGCAGTAAACTCAACGACGAGTTGAATGTATTGACAAAGGCTTATGGGATTTCATTACCCCAATTCAATGTGTTGCGAATCCTGAGAGGTCAAAAAGGAAAACCTGCTAATCTCTCAACTCTTAATGAACATATGATTCACAAAATGAGCAACACCACTAGACTAGTAGATAAACTAATCGAAAAGAAGTTGGTCGAGAGAGATATTTGTGAAAACAACAGAAGGAAAGTTGAAATTACAATTACAACAAAAGGTTTAAATCTTTTAACCAACATTGACAATAAATTAGAAGTAAAAGAAGCACAACTTGTTCAACATATTAGCCCTATCGAAAAAGAAAAAATGATTGACCTTATCTCAAAACTTACTTCAACCTAACCTACCTATTTCACACATTAATTATTCAAATTAAATTCTATGAAAAAAACAATTTTATCCATTGCCCTAGGTGTAGCCTTTTTATTTGGTGCACAAAACGTTCAAGCACAAGAAACAGCGATTGACGCTGCTGCTAGTAACATTCACTGGAAAGGGGAAAAATTTACTGGAAAGTACCACGAAGGAAATATCTCCCTTAAATCTGGTAGTTTTACGTTAGACAACGGCACAGTAACTGGTGGAAACTTTATCGTGGACATGGCTTCAATGACCTGCACAGATTTAGAAGGAGGGTCTGCTGAAAGATTAATTGGACACTTAAGCTCTGATGACTTTTTTGGCGTAGCAACTCACCCAGAAGCCAAATTAGTATTTACTAAGGTAACGGCAAAAGGCAATGGAGTTTATGCTGTATCAGGAGACTTCACCATCAAGGGAATTACTAATGAGGCAAGCTTTGATTTAACTGTAATTGGAAACGAAGCAAAGGCTAAAGTAAATATCGATCGTTCTAAACACAATGTTCGCTATGGATCAAATTCTTTCTTTGACAATCTAGGAGACAAAGCAATAGACAATAATTTTGAACTAGATGTAACCTTAAAAATATAAAATATGCCTAATCGACCAAAATGTGGTTGTGGAAATACACAAAATCCAGATGGATTTTGTGATGGATCACACGCCAAAAAATAATTTCTCTCTTCAATATTGAACACATTAATTTTTTGAATTATATTTGACTCAATGAAAACGAGAAACAACAGCTCAAATTGGTGGAACGAATAAAATAATTTATTCGTGAAACACGCTGTATCAACATATCAAAGGCTTGTCATCACGACAGGCCTTTTTTAATTTTGGCACCCTATGAAAAAATTTGCCCTTAAAACAGAACATAAGAAAATACTCGCCGATACGCTTACACCTGTAAGCGCCTATCTCAAATTCCGCGATATCTTCCCTCATTCCCTATTATTAGAGAGTAGTGACTATCATGCAAATAATAATGATTTTTCCTATATCTGCTGTAACCCCATTGCATCAATTGAATTAAAAAACGGCGTTTTAAGTACGCATTATCCTGATGGAAGTTCGACAGTTGTGCAAGCAGAGACTAGCATGGATATCCCAGAACGTATTCATCAATTTTCGCAACAATTCGATAGCGAACGCTTCCCATTTAAGTTTATTAGCAATGGAATTTTTGGTTATGTCGCTCACGATGCAGTAGATCGTTTCGAAAATATTGACCTCAACAAGGCAAAACCTGGGCAGGATATTCCAGATATATACTATGCAGTTTATCAAAATATTATTGCCATTAGCCTCTTTAATCATGAAGCACATTTATTTTCACACGTTTATAAAGGAGAGCATAATTTAGGGGAAATCGAAATACTGCTCAATGCAAAAAACAGCAGTTATTTTAGTTTTGAAAAAGTAGGCGATAAAACATCAAATCTAACCGATGAACAGTTTATTGATTTTGTCAAAAAAGGGAAAGAGCACTGTTTTAGAGGGGACGTTTTCCAACTGGTTCTCTCACGGCGCTTTTCTCAAGGATTTAAAGGCGATGAGTTTAATGTCTATCGCACCCTGCGTTCGATCAACCCTTCTCCCTATTTGTTTTTCTTTGACTACGGAGACTTTAAAATTTTTGGAAGCTCGCCAGAAGCACAATTAATTGTCCAAGAAGGCAAAGCAGAAATCCATCCCATTGCAGGGACTTTCCGCCGAACAGGCGATGACGAAAAAGACGCTCTCGCCGCTGGAGAATTAGCCAAAGATCCTAAAGAAAACAGCGAACACGTCATGCTGGTTGATCTAGCCCGAAATGATTTAAGTCGAAATGGCTCTGAAGTAGCCGTAGAAAAAAACAGGGAAATTCAATTTTATTCCCATGTCATTCACTTGGTGTCTAAAGTAACTTGCACCATGAAAAAAGCAGCCAAAACCTTCCGGGTAGTGGCAGATACTTTCCCGGCGGGTACACTAAGTGGTGCGCCAAAACACAAAGCATTACAATTAATTGATCGTTATGAAACTACCCAACGTAATTTTTATGGCGGTGCCATAGGATATATGGACTTTCACGGTAATTTTAATCACGCCATCATCATCCGATCTTTTTTGAGTAAAAACCATCAACTCCACTATCAAGCAGGAGCAGGAATTGTTGCCAATTCTGTCCCAGAAAGTGAGTTACAAGAAGTATATAATAAATTAGCGGCCTTAGACAAAGCACTAACCCTCGCAGAAAACGTATAATAATGAAGAAAGTTTTTGTTATCGACAATTATGATTCGTTTACCTACAATCTGGTTCACTATCTTGAAGAACTAGGTTGCGAAGTTACCGTAAAAAGAAACGATCAATTTGAGTTAGACGAGCTAGAAGACTACCCGCTACTCCTCCTTTCACCAGGCCCTGGAATTCCAGACGAATCTGGCTTACTAAAAGCAGCGATTGAACGCTATGCTCCTGCTAAAAAAATCTTAGGGATTTGTCTAGGTCAACAGGCGATTGGTGAGGTTTTTGGCGCTAGTCTCAAGAACTTAGACAAGGTCTATCACGGAATAGCTACCCCCGTAAAAGTCATTCAAGAAGATGTCTTATTTAAAGACCTCCCCCCAGTTTTTGATATTGGGCGCTACCATTCCTGGGTGGTAGAAAGTCCTTTACCAGACCAACTTATCGCTACTTCTGTAGATGAAGAAGGACAATTAATGTCGCTGCGGCATAAAACCTATGACGTTTGTGCGGTGCAATACCACCCTGAATCTGTACTCACTCCACACGGAAAAAAAATATTAGATAACTGGATCAATAGTTAAGCATGAAAGCCATACTCAACAGACTCATACAACATCAACAACTCAGCAAAGAAGAGGCGAGGCAAATGATCATCAATATCGCCGATGGACAGTATAACACCTCTCAAATCGCTTCTTTCCTCACTGTTTATATGATGCGTAGTGTTAGCTTAGAGGAACTCGAAGGTTTCCGCGCGGCACTACTCGAATTGTGTATCGCCATCGATTTAAGTGAGTTTGATACCATCGATTTATGTGGTACTGGAGGAGACGGAAAAGACACTTTTAATATCTCTACCCTTTCTTCTTTTGTTACCGCTGGGGCTGGTATAAAAGTGACTAAGCACGGAAACTATGGGGTTTCTTCTGGCTGTGGTTCAAGTAACGTCTTAGAAGCTTTAGGGGTCAAATTTTCAAATGAGCAAGATTTTTTAAAACGCTGTGTAGATCAAGCGGGGATTTGTATTCTTCATGCTCCCCTCTTCCACCCTGCCATGAAAAACGTGGCCCCAGTTAGACGAGAGCTAGGGGTTAAAACTTTTTTCAATATGTTAGGCCCGCTGGTTAATCCTGCTTTTCCTAAAAATCAATTGACGGGAGTATTTAACCTAGAATTAGCGCGTTTATACCACTATCTTTTTCAAAAGACAGACACCAACTTTACCATTCTCTATGCCCTAAATGGCTATGACGAAATTTCGCTAACGGGCCCCACAAAGGCTTTTAGCAAAAAAAGTGAACGCGTGCTTTCCCCACAAGACTTTGGGGTATTGCCACTCGAAGCGAATCAAATTGCTGGTGGAGATAATGTGGATTCTTCTGCAAAGATTTTTATGAATGTTATTCAAAACAAAGGAACCCAGGCGCAACAAGAAGTCGTTTGTGCTAACGCGGGAATGGCCATTGCTACCGCATTAGATTTATCCCCAATTGAAGGCTTTGAAAAAGCCAAAGAATCCTTGCTTTCTGGAAAAGCATTTGAGGCCTTAACTAAACTTCAAAACTTAAGTAAAACATGAGCATCCTAGACCGAATTGTTGCCGACAAAAAAATCGAAGTTGCTCAACGGAAGCAATTATTTCCATCCACTTACTGGGAAGCCTCTCCACTATTTGATCGGCCCGCTAATGCTTTATCAGATCGTCTTAGAGCAAGTGCCTCTGGGATTATCGCAGAACATAAGCGTCGTTCCCCATCGAAACAAAATATCAATAGTTCCCTCTCTATAGCAACGGTGGCTAAAGGCTATGAAAACGCTGGAGTTTGCGGAATGTCTGTCTTAACAGATGGTAAATATTTTGGGGGATCGCTAGACGATTTAACCTTAGCAAGAGCCGCAACAGATTTTCCGCTATTGCGGAAAGAATTCATCATTGACGAATATCAATTAATTGAAGCCAAAGCCCACGGGGCCGATATCATCTTATTAATCGCTGCCGTTTTAACGCGTGCAGAAATACAGCAACTCTCTACTACCGCAAAAAGCTTAGGTTTAGATGTTTTATTAGAAGTGCATAATCTAGAGGAGCTTGAAAAATCTATCCTCCCTACCATAGATATGTTAGGCGTAAATAATCGCAATCTTAAAACCTTTGAGGTCTCTCTAGACACAAGTAGAACTTTAGCAGAAAAAATCCCCGCAGAATTTGTCAAAGTATCTGAAAGTGGAATAAGTGACGTAAGCGCTATCAAAGATTTAATGACCTATGGTTATCAAGGTTTTTTAGTGGGCGAAAACTTTATGAAAACAAACGATCCTGGTGCAGCGGCACAAGATTTTATACAACAGTTAGAAGCATGAAATTAAAAGTCTGTGGCATGCGAGAACCCAATAATATTGTTGCGCTTAGCGATTTGCAACCAGATTATATAGGCTTTATTTTCTGGGCACCCTCGAGTCGTTATGTCAATGAGACCACGCCAAAACTGGATAAAAGCATAAAAAAAACAGGTGTTTTTGTCGATGCATCTGTGGATTATATTCAAAGTAGCATTAGCACACATCAATTGCAAGCAGTACAATTACACGGCGAAGAAACGCCTAATTATTGTCAATTGATACAGGGTTTTGGGGTAGAAGTCATCAAAGCGTTTTCTGTTAAAAACACTTTTGACTTTAGCACGCTTGAGGCTTATGAAAGCAGTTGTGATTTCTTTTTATTTGATACCAAAGGAGCCCTGCCGGGCGGAAATGGCTACACCTTTGACTGGGGTCTTTTAAAAGAATACCCCTCTCAAAAACCCTTCTTTTTAAGTGGCGGAATTGGGTTAGAAAACACACAAGAAATCAAAGAATTATTAAATACCAATTTACCCCTCTTTGCTATTGATGTAAATAGTAAATTTGAACTCGCTCCAGGGCTTAAAAAAATAGAAGCGCTAAAACAATTTAAAAAAGAATTGTATGAACTATAATGTAGATGAAAAAGGATATTACGGCGACTTTGGTGGCGCCTTTATTCCAGAAATGTTGTACCCTAATGTAGCAGAATTACGGGAAAACTATTTGAAAATTGCTGCAGAACCAGACTTTAAAAAAGAATTTGACGATTTGCTCAAGGTCTATGTGGGTCGCCCCACACCTTTGTATTTTGCAAAACGTTTGTCAGAACGATACAATACTAAAATTTATCTCAAAAGAGAAGACCTTTGTCACACTGGTGCGCATAAAGTCAACAATACCATTGGACAAATTTTATTAGCTAAACGCCTTGGAAAAAACCGCATTATCGCAGAAACTGGGGCAGGACAGCACGGAGTAGCCACTGCTACCGTTTGTGCCTTAATGGGAATCGAATGTATTGTATACATGGGAGAATTAGACATTAAGCGACAAGCGCCCAATGTAGCGCGTATGAAAATGCTAGGTGCCGAAGTTCGACCAGCACAATCTGGGAGTAAAACACTAAAAGACGCCACTAACGAAGCCATTCGCGATTGGATCAATAATCCTGTTGATACACACTATATCATTGGTTCTGTAGTAGGACCACACCCTTATCCCGATATGGTAGCTCGTTTTCAATCGGTTATTAGTAAAGAAACAAAATGGCAATTACATGAATTAGAAGGCCGCGATTATCCCGATCATGTGATTGCATGTGTAGGGGGCGGAAGCAATGCTGCTGGTTTGTACTACCACTACCTCAACGATGAACGAGTAAATATTATCGCTGTCGAAGCAGCTGGAAAAGGCATTGATACTGGCGAAAGTGCCGCCACTTCTGCCCTGGGGAAAGAAGGGATTATTCACGGAAGCAAAACCTTGTTGATGCAAACCCCAGATGGACAAATAACCGAGCCTTATTCTATTTCGGCTGGATTAGACTATCCTGGTGTGGGGCCCATGCACGCTCATTTATTTAGAAGTAAACGTGCAGAATTTATCTCTATCCCAGATCAAGAAGCAATGGACTGGGGCTTAACCCTTTCTCAAATGGAAGGAATTATTCCCGCTATTGAAACGGCCCACGCTTTTGCCGCACTAGACGTGCGTAAGTTTGGACCAGAAGAAGTAATTGTATTTAATTGTTCAGGTCGTGGAGACAAAGACTTGGATACCTATATTGACTATTTTAAGTTATAATGAATCGAATTGACCAAAAATTTCAAGAGGACAAAAAACTCTTGTCCATTTATTTTTCTGCAGGTTACCCTAGCCTTGAAGACACGGTACCTATCTTAAAAAATCTACAAGCCGCACGAGTGGATATGGTCGAGATTGGCCTTCCCTTTTCTGATCCTTTAGCCGATGGGCCTACCATCCAAGAAAGCTCTACCCAAGCATTGCGCAATGGGATGACCACAGAAAAACTCTTTACACAGCTAGAAAACATAAGAGAACACATTGACATTCCGTTGGTTTTAATGGGGTATTTTAATCCCATGATGCAATATGGTATCGAAAAATTTTGTCAACGCTGTGAAGCCATTGAAATCGACGGCTTGATTATTCCAGATTTGCCCGTAGATGTTTATCACGAGGATTACAAAGCTTTATTTGATCAACACGGTTTATATAATATGTTCCTCATCACCCCACAAACTCCCGAAGAGCGCATTCGTTATATCGACCAAGTGTCTAATGGATTTATCTACATGGTCTCCAGTGCAGCTGTAACCGGAGCACAAAGTAGTTTTGGCAACACCCAAACAGACTATTTCCAACGCATCGCCAATATGAACCTCAACACCCCTACTGTGGTTGGTTTTGGTATTAGCAATGCCCAAACCTATGAAGCAGCTAGTTCACATTCTCGTGGAGCCATCATTGGATCAGCTTTTATTAAGTTTTTAGAAAAAGAAGGGGTTAACAAGATTGAGGATTTTGTCCAATCTATTCGTTAAAAAATACTTTTCTATACTGTTCCACGCGAAAGTCAAGGGTGGTATAATGGGGATCTTGGGCTTTGGCTACTTTGTAAATTGGCATACTCCCAATGGCGCGATTAGCGGTTCCTGAGGGAGCCGTGAGACTGTGGGTTGTTATTTTTCTACCTGCACAGACAAATTGATGCTTTCGGGGAACCTGATCGTCTAGGCATTCCAAAGGGATTTTCGCTGTTTTAAGTAGCTTGCGAAAGAAATACTCTGGACCATTCTTGCTATTTCCGCCTGTAAAAATCAAGCTGTATACTGCTGGATACTTTTGTAAAATCCCTAGTAAATCTCTTAATTTAACTTGTTGCATTCCTAAATCTGAAGCATCAATTTTATCCCGATAAGCCGCTCCAACAATATCGCAAACCCCTATTTTTTCCCGCTTCAAAAACGCCTTACGTTGCTCGATGGCAAAGTGTGTGTTTTCATATACCAAACCCAGATCATAGATACGATCCCACACTTTCCACAATAAGCCATTACTGCTGCCATAACAAAAATCCACATCTACATCATTTAAATCCCCTGTGGTAAAACGCGGCGGTGGCAAGGTGCCCACAATCAAACGCGTACTGTCTTCTAAAATATAGGGAGGATAAGGATGCGTGTGGTAAAACATTTGGTGAGTTGCTAAAAAACAATTAGTTTTATTTCACCAAATCTACTACTTATGGGAAAAGGAGACAAAAAAACCCGTCGCGGGAAAATCGTCAACAAGACTTTTGGCGTACGCCGGAATACAAAACGCAACAAACGGAAAGAGCAACAAGATAAGGCTAGCGAATAAATACGGGCTGAAAAGCTTTTTCGGTATGTTCTTCGCTGTATTGATAGCCATCGGTAGTGAAACCCTGGATATCGCTTAAATTTTTTGCAGCATTGTCGATCACATAGCGCGCCATCATTCCGCGAGCTTTTTTCGCAAAGAAGGAAATCATTTTAAGTTGACCGTTTTTAAAATCTTTGAACTGTGGCGTAATAATGTTTGCATTGAGCGCCTTAGTATCGATAGCAGCAAAATATTCATTACTGGCTAAGTTGAGTAAGACTTCCCCTTCTTGCATTTCTTCATTGAGGGTCTGGGTTACTTTCTCTTTCCAGAAAGCGGGTAAATTTTTCTTTATGCCCACTGGCATTTTTGTTCCCATTTCTAAACGATACGGCTGGATAAGATCTAATGGCTTTAGTAAACCATATAAACCTGAAAGGATACGCAATTGTGACTGTAAGTCGGCTATTTTGTCTTGTGGGAGACTATAGGCGTCTAAACCAGTATAAACATCCCCATCAAAAGCATAGACAGCAGGTCGCGCGTTTTCTGGCGTAAAGGGAAGATTAAATTCTTGATTGCGTTGCCAATTGAGTTGCGATAGATTCTCTGAAATTCCCATAAGTTTTCCCAGGGCCTTTACCGACTTTTTCTTTAAGAGTTTGTTGATGCGTTCTGCCTCTGGCAAAAAGCGTGCTTCGGTAAATTGAGTGGTAGGTAGTTTATCTTCAAAATTGAGGGATTTTGCAGGAGAGACTATCATTTTCATACATCGTGCTTTTTATCAAAAATAAGTGGGTTTTTTCACTTGCGCAACCCTGTGGCATTACAATCCTTGATG
>JAKMGK010000071.1 GCA_022424955.1 Flavobacteriaceae bacterium | reverse complement strand
CCATAACGTCTGGGTAGAGTTGGTTAACATATTCAAGGCCTTCGAAACCCAGTTCACTTGCGAGTCTTGCAAACTCATAAGGGGAGACACCTCCAGAACGAAAGCTTTTGTTAAAAGACCACTGTGCTAGTGACATTTTAAAAAATGGCTCGGCATTAGGGGTAGATTTTTTAGGGTTTTGACAAGAAAAAATTAAAGCTAGAATAATTAGTGAAACAAAAGATCTCATTGTTAAAGTGTTATTTGGTTATATGATATTATACTATTTCAGGTGGTTATTGTATATATTTAGAGAAGTAATATACTCAAGTGTAAGGACATAAATATGACCTAAATATATCTATAATATTAGAATTTGAACTAAAAATATCTATATTTGAGTTTACTTGAAAACAAAAAACAAATTTAATGGAAACGAACTATGATGCTATTGTTGTTGGAACTGGAGTGACTGGTGGTTGGGCAGCAAAAGAGTTGTGTGAAAAAGGACTGAAAACCCTAGTCTTGGAACGAGGGCGAATGGTAAAACACATCGAGGATTACCCCACGATCAACGACGATCCTTGGGATTATAAAACAGGAGATGTAATTACGAATGAAACAAGAAAAATTCAAGGAAAACAGAGCCGAACCGGCTATACAACAACAGAATCTAGAAAGCATTTTTTTGTTAATGATATTGAGCACCCTTACAATGAAACAAAGCGATTTGATTGGATGCGTGGATACCATGTAGGTGGAAGATCCCTTACTTGGGGAAGACAATCTTATCGCCTCACAGACTTTGATTTTGAGGCAAATCTGAAGGATGGAGTAGCTATAGATTGGCCAATTAGATATAAAGATTTAGCTCCTTGGTATAACTATGTAGAAGGCTACATTGGAGTTAGTGGTCAAAATGTGGGACTTCCTCAGTTTCCTGATGGGAATTATCTAAAGCCAATGGAACTGACTTGTGTGGAGGATCATCTAAAGTCATCGATTAGTAAAAATTATCAAGACAGATTGTTAACTATCGGTAGAACGGCAATAATAACAGAGGGGACTAAACCTGGGTTGGGAAGAATGAGTTGTCAATATAGATCAAGATGTATGAGAGGGTGTCCTTTTGGAGCATACTTTAGTAGCAACTCTTCTACACTTCCTGCTGCTGAAAAAACTGGTAATATGACATTACGTCCTTATTCTATAGTTTCAGAAGTCATATTCGACCCTGATAAAAAACGTGCATCTGGAGTCCGTGTTATTGATAGTGAAACAAATGAGGTTTATGAATTCAATGCGAAGGTTATTTTTCTTTGCGCTTCAGCAGTCCCTTCAACTTCTATACTTATGCAGTCAAAATCTAATTATTTCCCTAATGGCATGGGGAATTCTTCAGATCAATTGGGAAGAAATATAATGGACCATCATTTAGGTGTAGGAGCTTCTGCGACTACAGATGATTTCCAAGATAAATATTACACAGGAAGAAGGAATAACGGAGTTTATATTCCAAGGTTCCGAAATATTGGAGGTTCGACAGATCAAAAAGACTTTCTAAGAGGTTACGGTTATCAAGGAGGAGGTTCCAGAAACCAATCATGGACATCAAAAGTTGCTGAGATGGGTTATGGAGCGGAGTTTAAAAGTGAAGTTCTTAAACCTGGCGGATGGTCTATTGGATTAGGTGGCTTCGGAGAAGTACTGCCTTATGAAGACAATAGAATGACCTTAAATTATGACAAATTAGATAAATGGGGCTTACCGACAGTAACATTCGATGCCTCTATAAAAGAAAATGAGCGTAACATGCGAAAAGACATGCAACAACAGGCGGTTGAAATGTTGGAGAACGCAGGCTTTAAAGATGTCAGAGGTTATGATGGGGATTATGCATTAGGGCTTGGAATTCATGAAATGGGAACTGCTAGAATGGGTCGTGATAGAAAAACGTCAGTTCTCAATAAAAATAACCAAATACACGATGTGCCAAATGTTTATGTTACTGATGGTGCAGCGATGACGTCAGCAG
>JAKMGK010000077.1 GCA_022424955.1 Flavobacteriaceae bacterium | reverse complement strand
TATTAACCTTTGTTCACAATTAAAGTTGCGCATAACTTAAATCGCCAAAATTTTATTTTCTCCTTAACAAACACGCCTTTTCCGTCAATAAAAAGTGAATGCTAAACAACAACTTCTTTTGTTTAATTCAGCTTTTTTTACAACCAAAAAAAGAAAGCAATTTAACGCTTAAGCTTGTTAGAACTTATTAACATTCTCTTCAATTCAAAGCAGCACTTATTCACATACTTATGGGCATTGCTTATCTTTGATCAAAACACATCAAATGACATTTTCTATCGGTAACGACCACGCAGGAGTAGAATATAAAAATGCAATCATAGATTTTATTCAATCTAAAGGACACAATGTTTTAAATCATGGAACAGATGCACCAGAAAGTGTTGATTATCCTGATTTTATTCATCCTGTTGCAGAAGATGTTTCAGAAGGAAAAGTAGACTTAGGAATTATTATTTGTGGGAGTGGTAACGGTGCAGCCATGACGGCGAATAAACATCAAAAAGTACGTGCTGCCTTGTGTTGGACAAAAGAGATTGTTGCTTTAGCAAGAGAACACAATAATGCCAATATATTGAGTTTACCTGCGCGTTTTATTTCAATCTCTCAAGCCTTAGCCATGGTAGAAACTTATATTAGCTCCGATTTTGAAGGAGGACGTCATCAAAGGCGTATTGATAAAATGCCTTGTAGCTAATGATTTCTTTTGTTAGTAAAAACTTTCAGGCGTTAACCACAGAAGAGTTATATAAAATTTTGGCGCTTCGCGCAGAAGTTTTTGTTGTTGAACAAAATTGTCCTTATCAAGATGTTGACGGGAAAGATCTTCAGAGTATTCATGTTTTAGGTTATATAAAAAATCAATTGGTTGCCTATGCGCGCGTATTAGGACAAGGAGTTTCTTATCAAGAATACCCTTCCCTTGGAAGGATTGTAACATCCCGTTCCATTCGAGGAAAAAATTTTGGTCATGATTTAGTAAATTTCTCTATAAAGGTTTGCCAAAAAAACTTTCCTGGCCAACCCATTAAAATCTCGGCTCAAGCGCATTTGGAAATGTTTTATAATAAACATAAATTCAAAGCGACGGGCGAAGCTTATTTAGAAGACGACATTCCCCATATTGGGATGATATTATTGCAAGAATAAATCTATGATTATGTTAAACTAAAGAATTGTCATAGTCTTCTCTAAGCGTTCCCATCCACCGATCCCAAAACAAAAAGTACAGCCCATAATTTCCATTAAACTTTTCGTGATGATGGTTGTGAGCAACAGAAGTATTGAGCCAGCGTCCCAAAGCAGAGCGAAGAAAGCGTTTAGAATACAACTCATACCCTAGATGTCCATAGGCATTGTAAAAAGTCATAAAAATCAAAAAAGCCAATAAAGCTGTACCGTGAAAAGGTAGCATAAAAGCAATGATAAAAACAATCCCCGCTTCAACCACTGCTTCTATGGGGTGGAAGGCAAAAGCAGCCCAAGGGGAAGGATTGCGCGATTGATGATGAACTAAATGTACATAACGATACAAGCTGGGATGATGCATCGCACGATGTGTCCAATAGAAATAGGCGTCATGGATAAAGATCATAGCAACAACGCTTATCCACCAATATCCCCAACCTTTATCCGCGATGTTTTCATAACGCAAAGTAGAAGCTGCAAGAGGAGATCTAAAAACAAGATAGCCCATGCCCGCAAAGACACAAAGGGTCAAAATAGAGTAACTTATTTCCCTATAATAATCCTTGCTTTTAGGGAATTTTGCCTGAAGTTTCTTGTGCATCCAGCGTTCTTTGATCAAGAAATAAAACACGAAAAAGGAGCCCCCAGAAATAATAATATAGCGGCTAATATTTGCTGTAAAAACATATAAGAGAAATTCTAAGGTAGAAATATTTTCCATCGTTATAGTTTTTCAAGTAAGCGTTGCGTTTCTTTTATGATTGATTGGGTGGATAATTGCCTTCTTCCTTTAAAGATAAGCATTCCATTACCCGGGAAAGACAAGAGGAGCTCATGTGTTTTTAAAGCAATTCTTAATTGTCTCTTGACACGGTTGCGATCAACTGCTTTTTTAAAGTTTCTTTTAGAAACAGAAACACCGGCATAAAATGCCGTTGTTTTGTTTTGTTTTGCTACACTAAAAATCAAATGTTTTGTACTTAACACCTTTCCTTCTGTAAAAAGGTGCTCAATAGCATATTTACTTTTTAACCGTTTAAGGGTTAATTCATTTTTCGTTTGCGACATAATAGTTATTACTCTTATCAATATCGGCCATTAGATTACTAGGATCTAAGACAATGGCTTTAATATTTTCTTTAGGTTGATCAATAGTAAAAGAGTATTTTGGATTGGCCCAAGCCCAGTCTTTTTCTTGCGTCCAGGGGAGATCATAGGTGTTTTCTTTCTCTCCACGCATCAAAGAAATAGGAATGTAATGCAAGGCCATGCTTCCGTCATTAAATTGAATTAAAACCTCTTGTGGCATGGGTATTAATTCTTTACGTTCCAAATGTACTTCGGTTCCTTTTTCGGTTGCATTCACCGCTTCAATAGCATAGTCAACACGGTTAGTAGTTTGCGTCCAATCGGTTAAATACCATTGCAATTGAATACCAGAAACACGCTCTGCAATTACACGAAGATCGTTCGGTAAAGGGTGTTTAAATTTCCATTCATCATAATAGGTTTGCAAGGTTTTAAAAAGTTTGTCTTGTCCAATGATATAGCCTAACTGCCCTAAGAAAACAGCCCCTTTGCTGTAAGCGGCTCTTTCATAAGCATAATTGTGTTCATAACGGTTTGCATTAGTGGCTTGTGGCATTTCAACGCCAGAAGTTGCTAAACCATAATAGCCTCTATAAGAACCCGCAAGTGGAAACTCTTTGTTTTCTTCTAACACTTCATTTTCCGCAAGGGTAGAAATAAAAGAAGTAAAGCCCTCGTCCATCCATTCGTGTTTGGTTTCATTCGTGGCTAATATATGTTGAAACCAAGAGTGGGCTAATTCATGCGCGGTTACTCCTACTAGGGATCCAAACTTTCTGTTCCCCGTAATGAGTGTTAGCATGGCATATTCCATGCCGCCATCACCCCCATGAACCACAGAGTATTGTTTGTAAGGATAAGGCCCTATATTTTTATTGAAATACTCCATCAACTGCGCTGTGATAGGCTGTAATTTTTCCCAGTTATCCATAATATCAGGGTTGTTTTTATAGAAGAAGTGAAGGGTAACATCGTTAGGTCCAGGGTAGGTATCGTGAATGTATTCAGGATCTGCTGCCCAGGTAAAATCATGCACATTAGGGGCGGCAAAATGCCATGTAATTTTTCCTTTTTTGGTTTTAGGTTTTTTGCGGTCACTGTAACCACGACCAATCTCATCTGCGTTTTGTAAATAGCCGCTTGCCGCAACAGTAAAGACTTTGTCTAAGGTGATTTTTACATCAAAATCTCCCCACACACCGTGAAACTCTCTGCCTGTATAAGGATCTGCATTCCACCCCTCATAGTCATATTCGGCCATTTTAGGATACCATTGTGCCATCGAAAAAGCGATACCTTCTTTAGAGTTTTTTCCCGCTCGACGAATTACATCGGGGACCTGTCCTTCAAACGACATTTTAAAAGTGGTGCTTTCTCCTGGCGCTAGTGCTTGTGGCAGTGTCACCTCAAGGATGGTTTCGCTATCCACGACTTCTGCCATAACCCCATCTTGAGTTAAACCACTCACTTTTAAATAACCCTGTTGTTTTGGGCTAAGGGAATCAAAGTCTACTTTAAACCGACCGTTTTTGTCCGCAGCATTTTTTAGTCGAATGGCCATTTCGCTACCGGGTTTAAATGCGTTAAAGTATTGATGAAAGAAAACCTTGTGTAAAGTTTCAGGAGAGTTATTGGTATAAATCACTGTTTGGTTTCCTTTGTATTGTGCCGTTTCATGATCAAGGGCAACCTCGATGGTATAATCAACTGCTTGTTGCCAGTATTGTGCAGAAACGAAACTAGTGCTCAAAAGTGTAAGGGCAAATAATATATTTTTCATATGAAATGTTTAAAGCATTTAAAGGTAAGGAGTTCCTCTTTAATGGAAATAAGAATCTAGGGTAAATGTCTCGTCTAGCCGCACCCCTTTTTCGGTATTTTTAAGCGAGATAAGCTCGTTTTGTGCGTCGTGTTCAAGGAACAGAAGATACTCTTTTTCAACGGCAGTCTTTAGAAAATCACTTTTCTCGGTAAGGGTCAATAATGGTCTTGTATCATATCCCATTACATAGGGTATAGGTAGGTGTCCTGCCGTGGGGATAAGGTCTGCCGCGAAAACAATGGTTTTCCCTTTGTATTCAATTATAGGGAGCATTTGTTTTTCGGTATGTCCGTCCATCAATAAAACGTCAAAGCCTAATGGAGTTGAATTACTGTCCAATAAATTTAATTGTCCGCTTTCTTGAATGGGTTGAATATTTTCTGGCAGGAAGGAAGCTTTTTCTCTCACATTGGGTTCAACCGCCCATTGCCAATGATCTTTATGCGACCAAAAACGCGCATTTTTAAAAGCAGGTTCATAAATCCCTTTATTATTGCGAATAATAGCACCACCACAATGATCAAAATGTAAATGGCTGAAGACAACATCGGTGATATCATCTGGATGGAAGCCCGCTTTAGCTAATGAATTTATTAAATCATGTCCGCCCCAAAGGGCGTAATGAGAAAAAAACTTATCACTTTGTTTATTGCCTAGCCCGGTATCGATAAGGATTAAACGATTGCCATCTTCAATTAACAAAGACCGTGCGGCCATATCAATACGATTGTGTTGATCGGCCGGGTTGGTTCTTTCCCAAAGTGCTTTTGGGACCACCCCAAACATGGCGCCGCCATCTAGTTTAAAGTGACCGGTTTCTATGGCGTATAATCGCATTATCTTTTTAGTTGAATTCTCGTTAAATACTGATGAGAGGTCATGTATAAGACAGATTCATCTTCATTAAAGGCACAATTTGCGGTACGTTCTGGAGTTAGAATGGTTCCCAGGTGTTTCCCTTGTGGGTTAAAGATAAGCACCCCACCAGGTCCAGCCGCAAAGACATAGCCTTCTTTGTTGACTTTCATTCCGTCTGCCAGTCCAGGACGATCTATCGAACTAGCGTCAAAAAAAACACGCTCGTTAAGGAGTTGTCCATCGACTAGATCAAAAGCCAACCACAGGTTGCGTTTTGAATCAGAATTTGCGACATACAGGGTTTTTTCATTTGGAGACAAAGCCAGACCATTGGGTCGATTTAACTGCTCATACACAAGAGAAAGCTCTCCGCTTTTGCTTAAACGGTAGACCCCGTTGGTCTCAAGTTCTTTTAGGGGGTCATTATCGCCTTTTAAACCATAGGGAGGATCTGTAAAATAGAGGTCGCCATTGCTGTGAAGAATGAGATCATTTGGAGAATGAAATCTTTTCCCTTCAAAACGATCGGCGACAGTTGTAAAAGTGCCGGGCTTATCTAGAGGAGCCATTACTTTCGCGACTCTTCTATCCCCGTGTTGTGCAATCAATAAATTGCCTTTAGGGTCAAGAATTAAACCATTTCCGCCGGCTTTTTTTTCATTAGGAGCATAGCCGGTATATCCACTAGGATCGAGAAAGACACTTAGGCCATTGGTTTCGTCCCAGCGGTATAATTTATTTTCGGGGACATCTGTAAACAATACAGCATTGAGTTGAGGGACCCATACAGGTCCTTCAGACCAACTGAAGCCATCGGCAAGGATTTCAATAGCAGCATCTGCATAAATCAAAAGATTAATTTCATCGTCTAATCGTTCTACACTTTCTGCCGTTTGTTGTGCAAAACAGCATAAAGAAAAAAGAAGTAAAACAGCTTTCATAGGGTGTGATTTTAGGCTAAGAGTTTGGCTAAGTCTTTTGTATAGTCGATCAGCGCTATGGTTTCGTCGGTTCGGGCTAATTTGACTTTGTTAAATAGGATTAATGCTTCTCCGTTACTTTCGATATGGTATATCTGGCGGTTTTCAAAAAAACGAATGAGTTCGTCGTTAAAAAACACTCGTATTGCAGGCTCATCTCTACCTGTAATTAGAAAGCGTTTAGAAAAGTCAGGGTACATTTCAAAGTCGATATCTTTGAACCCCGTAAAGGCCATGACCCGATCGAAAATTTTTTCAAAAAGCCCTTCTTTTTCCATGGTAAAAACAGGGATATCTTTGTTAATTTTTAAGACCATTATGGTCGTGTTGAAAGTTTCGGCAGAAAAGGCATCTCCATCATTAAAGGTAACATCAGAGATTTCCCAAGACATATTATTGTATTTAAATGTGCCTTTGAGCGCGTTGGATTTTCGTTCAATTGGGCGAATTTCAAAGAAATGGAATTTTTTTAAGTAGATCGTATCCCAGTCAACCCGACCGTTGAATGTATAGTCGTTTTCATTGGCAAGGTTTTGAAGGCGAACTTGTCGAGGCGAGAGTTTTTGTTCCGTATTGCTCAAGGAGATTTTTAGCGCTCTGTTGTGCGTAGAATAGGACACATGCGAATCTAAGCCTTTGATAACAACACTTCCTCCTGTTTCTTTTTGCACCCTTAAGAAGTCGACCAAATATTCCATATAGGTCATGCCAACTAAACGGGTTTCAGCCAAATTGATGTTTACATCTGCCCCAGCAGGAATTTTTTCGATAAGCTTATCAATTTTAAGAATCCCTAAGAAATTAGCAATTCCTTTTATTTTTAAATCATAACCGCCGTCTTGATTTTGACTCACCTTTGAACCAGCGCGATACGTCATTCTAAAAAACTGAGGAATGGACTCTTTTGCTAACAGCATATGACTCGCTAAAACCAAAAGGGAACCTCCCACCAATCCAATCAGAAGATTGGTATAAAGGGTTAAAACCATGGTAAAAACAAAAAAGATGATTTGTTCAGGCCCTTGATTATAAACTTGTTTAAAAACAGCAGGCGAAGCTAATTTAAACCCAGTATGTACAAGTAAAATAGCAAATGCACATAAAGGCACTTGTTTCATGACAGGGCTTAAAGCAACAATTAAAATCAATAGAAACACCCCTTGATATAAATTAGACCACTTTGTTTTAGCGCCGTTGTGAATGTTGACGGTACTTCGAATAATAACGGCAATTATGGGCAAGCCTCCAATAAATCCTGCGGCCATGGTACTAAGCCCAATTCCCGTTAAGTCTTTATTTAAATCGGTTTTACGTTTATAAGGATCGATTTTATCTACTGCTTTTGCAATAGCTAAGGATTCAATACTGGTAATAATGAGAATAGAAAAGACAGTCGTCCAAAATTCAAGGGTGTCAATTTTACCAAAATTGGGGTGTAAGATAGAATCTGTAAAATTATCTGGAATATCGAGCAATAGGGTAGGCCCTACCTCATAGGTTCTTCCTAGAAAATTTAAGCTCTGTGGATCAAAGAAATTGAATAAATACACAAAGGGGATGGAGAATGCAATGACCCATATTGGGGCCGGGAAAAATTGAAAAACCCTAAAGCTTATTTTAGAATGAAAGAGCGACAATAACAGACCAACGATCGAAATGATTACGACAAAAGGATTTGCTTGAGGCAAGTATACTACTGCGTCGATGAGGTTTTGAATAATGCTCGCGCTGTCCGAATTTGTCCCCAGGGCAACGTGAATTTGTTTGGCAAAAATAATGATCCCAATCGCCGCTAAAAGGCCGTGAATCACAGAGGAGTGAAAAATATCTGCTAAGCGACCTAATTTTAAAACCCCTAAAAATGCTTGTATTCCTCCAGAAACAACAATAGCAGCTAAGACATAATTAAAGGCTTGCCCACTTCCGTCGTCCATCACGGCTATCCCAAAAAGGATGACTGCAATGACTCCCTTTGCAGGCCCATTGACCGAGACATGCCCTCCTCGATAAAGGGTTGTAACCACCCCTCCAACAACAGCAGACCAAATTCCCGCCATAGCAGGCGCACCTGCTGCTAAGGCAATACCCAAGGATAGCGGCAAGGCAATAAGCGCAACACTGATTGCTGCGATGACATCTCCTCGCCAATTTTCAACCAATCCTTTTATACCTGTTTTTGGTGTAAACTCCATTTAATGATTATTCTTAGTGAAGATAATGAGCATTTTTATTTTATTAAACACACAAGACAAAAACTTACCTCAAAATAAGTCTTATCCTTTGGTATCTAGGACTGAACTAACTTTAAGGCCCTTTATAAAGAAGTAAAATGATTAAATAAGGGACCTGCTAAAACAAACCGAATTTTCAACCCCCACATAGGGTGCAAAACTGGAGATAGCAGTATAGCCTTGCTTAGGATAAAAAGAAAGGGCTTCTATTTGTGCTTTTCCTGTTTCGAGGATGGCTTCAATAAAGCCTTCGTTGGCTGCCCATGTTTCTAAGGCGGTTAAGATAGCAGAAGCATAGCCTTTCTTCCGCTCAGCGGTCAAAACAAACATACGTTTAATGTCGACCTGTTGTTTGTTGCGGACTTTAAACGCACCACAGCCCAAGGGATGACCTTTGTCATAGGCGACTATAACATGATTTAATGCGTCAATGCCATTAAATTGGTGATAAAAGGCGTGATCGTCTCCATCGCGAATGGCGAGTTTGGCGTCTAGTTTGGTAACTAAGGCTTGAAAATCTAGACTCGAGTTATCACAATACTTTAGATACATTTTATCGATGGGTAGATCAGAGTTTTTCGGTTAAAATGGCTAAGATTGTTTTGATACCGTCCCGGTAATTCCCCAGTCGAAGGTTCTCATTAGGGCTGTGTTGATTATTGTCGCGATTTACTGTGGGAACGGCTACTGCGGGTAAATCTAAGGTGTTTACAAAAGGTGAAATAGGGATGGAGCCCCCGCTCATTCTTACGCGAATAGGTTCTTCACCAAAACCGCGAATAAGCGCTTTGCGCAACCAAAGCCCAATTTCTGAATCCAAAGGCGTTCTAAAGGATTGATAAGAAACCTTACTGGTGAACGAGGCGACTTTTGGATGAGCTAACCGTTCTTCTTTTGTGGGTTCTCTATCTAAAACCAAAAACCCTTGATTTTCGACATGTTGTTTGATTAAACCGAGTAAACGTTCTGGGTTAGATTCTTTTACTAATCGCACATCTATTTCTGCTCTTGCCCAGGCAGGAATAATGGTGCGTACTTTTTCGTTAATCCAGCCAGACTGCATTCCTCTAACATTAAGGGAAGGGTATTGAATGGCTTCTTGATAGTTAGGCCCTACTCGATCAAAATGACCAACTTGAATTAAGTCTTGTAGTTGCTTTTCGTTGTGCGGAGTGGCTTTTAAAATGTCCTTTGTTGCTTGATCCAACTCAATACCGTCGTAGTAGCCGGGGATAAGTACCTTGCCCTGTTCATCTTTCATAGAGGCCAGCAGTTTGGCTAATTTAAAGGCAGGGTTTGGCACATAATTTCCAAAGTGACCAGAGTGCTGTGGCACGATAGGCCCATAAGTTGTTAATTGTATGGTGGCAATTCCCCTAGCGCCAAAGGATAAGGTAGGCTTATTCAAGCGATGCATGGGACCATCAAAAATCACCAATAGATCTGCGGCTAGCATTTCCCGATTTTCTTCAACGGCTTGAGGTAGATTAGGCGAGCCTAATTCTTCTTCAAAATCTAAAATTACCTTAAGGTTATAATTGGGGTTTTGCTCTATTTTTTCCATGGCATCCATAGCGGCTAAAAACATAGCAACCGGACCTTTTGCATCACTCGCAGAGCGCGCAAAAATGCGCCAATCGTCTTGATAATTTTCCAATGATGTCCAGTCGATTATTTCCCATTGGCCTTCTTGTTTTTGTTTTTTTACCACAGGTTGATAAGGGTCGTCTTGTGTCCATCGCGAGGGGTCTACGGGTTGTCCGTCCATTTGTAGATAGACTAAGACAGTTTTTGTCGCTTTAGGAAAAGAGCGCGAAGCAAGTAATAAAGGCGCAGCTTTCGTTGAAATTCGCGTTGTTGTAAAACCCCGTTGTGCAAAGTTTTTTTCACTCCACTGTACATTTTGTTCTATCCAGTCAGGATAAAAAGCATCATTTGGAATCGAGAGGATTTCTTTCAATAACGGAAAACTTTTCTGGGTAAATTCTGCCGCAAGCGCATCTAGCTTTTTTTGTTTTTGCGCAAACAGCGAAAGACTACAAAGAACAACAAAAAGGGAGAGGAGCTGTTTCATTGTTTTTTATTCTTGATCAAAATCGAGTAGATTATCATTAATAGGGGGGGTTAATTTTGGTTTAGACGGGCTCTCGTCTAGGGTGCTTACATCTTTTAACTTTCTTTCAATGGCACGGGTTCTTACGCCCATAACATCATCCAGTTGATTTAAACCAGTTTGTATGTTTTTTTGGGCTTTTTGCATCATCCCTCCAAAGTTGTTGAATTCTTTTTTGACTTCACCCAGCACAGACCAGACTTCGCTTGATCGCTTTTGAATGGCCAAGGTTTTGAAGCCCATTTGAAGACTGTTAAGAATGGCCGCAAGAGTAGTGGGGCCAGTAACAATAATTTTATAGTCTCTTTGTAAAGTTTCAAGTAAGGCCGCTTTGCGAACCACTTCTGCATAAATACCTTCGAAGGGTAAGAACATAATCCCAAAGTCAGTTGTTTTAGGAGGGTCTAAGTATTTGTCACGAATGTCTTTGGCCATTTTTTTGATGGTGTTTTCCATTTCTTTTTGGGCTTGTTCGACCAGCGCAGGGTTCCCGTCTTCATAGGCGTTTTGAAGATTTTCATAGACATCTTTAGGGAATTTTGCATCTACTGGAATCCACACAGTTGAGTTAATATCGTCTTTGCCGGGAAGCTTGATGGCAAATTCAACATTGGCATCGCTTCCTGCCTTCGTTTTTACGTTGGCTTCATATTGATCGGGCGCTAAAATATTTTCTAATAACATGGCTAGTTGAACCTCTCCTAAACCACCGCGCATTTTTACATTGCTCAACACTTTTTTAAGCCCCCCAACGTCTGTGGCGAGGGTTTTCATTTCCCCTAAGCCCTCTTGCACCGACTTAAGTTGTTTTCCCACCGTTTCAAAAGATTGACTTAGACGTTCGTTAAGGGTTTTTTGCAGCTTTTCATTGACCGTTTTATTGACTTCTGCCAGTTGTTTGCTATTGTCTTCTCGCAATTCTTTGAGCTGCTTTTCTACTATATCCCTTACATATTTAATGCGTTTTTCTGCTTCGGCATTAAGCTGGGTTTGTTTTTCATTAAGCGCACTAAAGCGTTCTTTAAGGATTTCATTTAATCGTCTAGAGTTGTTTTCAAAACGCTCTTCAAATTGCGCGAGGGATTTGGTCAATTCTTCTCGTTGAAGCTTAAATGCTCCTTGACTTTCTTCTCGATTGCGTTGTGCATCGTCTTTGACTTGTTTTTCAATTTGTGCTAGTTGTTGCTCAAATTTAATCAAGGCATTTAGGGCGCTTGCTCCTTCATTTGTGTTTTTTTGTTTGAGGAAAAGAAAGAGGTTAACCGCCACTAAAAGAGCAATGATTCCAAGTAAAATTAGTTCCATAGAGGTATTTGAGCTTTCCGTCTAAGGTAGGAAAACTTCTGTTATTTTGTCCAATCCCAGAGCACGATATTCCATTCGTCTTGTGTACCTGAAAAGCAATGTAGCAGTTCAAAACCAGTGGCATAATGGGCCTGCATCGACCTTAAATTACGGTTAGAAACTTCCGTGATACAGTAGTTGTATTGTTTCGAAAGAAGGGCCATGTGTTCCGCATAGAGTTGTCTAAAAACACCTTGTCCTCTAAACGCTTTATCTACACAAATTTGTCCCATAACATAATAGGAGAGATCTTTTACAGCGCGACCATTATAGAACAAGTTGTCTAATCATTCAAATAAGGGGATTAACACAGGAATACTTGCTTTTAATTCTCGTGTCATGCTAAGTGCATATCCCGCAAGCACCTGGCTTTTAACGGCAACAATTTGAGGAATTTGCGCATTCATATTTTCCAGCTGCCTTAGACTGTGTTCTACCGTAACAAAGCCCTGGATTTCTATTTCCTCTAGAGGAATAGCCGTTTTAGTGTTCTTTTTTTGAAGCGTGAGAATATCGATTAAATCGCGTTGTGTTTCGACGGGTCGAATCAACATGATTAGTCGTTCAGTTTAAGCACCGCCATAAATGCTTGTTGTGGGATCTCTACATTTCCAACTTGGCGCATTTTCTTCTTCCCTTTTTTCTGTTTTTCAAGAAGTTTACGTTTACGCGAAATATCTCCACCATAACATTTTGCGGTAACATCTTTTCGCAGGGCTTTGATGGTTTCACGCGAGATGATTTTTGCTCCAATGGCAGCTTGAATAGGAATGTCAAATTGCTGACGCGGAATAAGCTTGCGCAGTTTTTCACACATCTTTTTCCCAATGGTATAGGCATTGTCTGCGTGGATCAAGGCAGAAAGTGCATCGACTTGATTTGAATTTAATAGTATATCGACTTTTACCAGTTTTGAAGCACGCATTCCGATAGGGGAATAATCAAAAGAGGCATAGCCTTTAGAGACGGTTTTTAAACGGTCATAAAAGTCAAAAACAATCTCGGCCAGTGGCATGTCAAAGGTAAGCTCTACTCGCTCTGGCGTTAAATAAGTTTGGTTCGTAATTTGCCCGCGTTTTTCAATACACAGCGACATTATATTTCCAACAAAGTCAGCTTTTGTAATGATACTGGCACGGATATAAGGCTCTTCAACCCTATCCATCCCAGAGGGGTCTGGAAGATCAGAAGGGTTGTTGACCAGGATAACATCATCGGGATTTTTTTTGGAGTAAGCTTCATAAGACACGTTAGGAACAGTAGTGATAACCGTCATATTGAACTCTCGTTCTAAACGTTCTTGAATAATTTCCAAGTGTAGCATTCCTAAAAACCCACAACGGAAGCCAAAACCTAAGGCAGCAGAGCTTTCTGGCTGAAAGACTAAGGAGGCATCGTTAAGTTGTAATTTTTCCATAGAAGCGCGCAGCTCTTCATAATCTTCAGTGTCTACAGGATAGATGCCTGCAAAGACCATGGGCTTGACCTCTTCAAAACCTTCAATGGCATTTTGAGTAGGGTTTTCTGGTGCAGTAATGGTATCTCCCACCTTTACTTCTTTGGCTTCTTTAATTCCAGTAATTAGGTAACCCACATCTCCTACAAAGATTTCTTTTTTGGGCTCTTGATTAAGTTTTAAGGTCCCTATTTCGTCGGCATTGTAATTTTTCCCAGTGGCAATAAACTGAATTTTCTGTCCTTTTTTAATGGAACCGTTCAACACACGGAAATAAGTTTCTACTCCGCGAAAAGGGTTGTAAACCGAGTCAAAAATCAAGGCTTGAAGTGGCTCATCAGGGCTGCCTTTAGGGGCAGGAACTCTTTCGATTATGGCGGTTAAAATATCTTGAATTCCCAAGCCTGTTTTAGCAGAAGCAGGGATGACTTCCTCTGGTTTACAGCCTAACAAGTCAACAATATCGTCTGTGACTTCCTCAGGGTTAGCCGAAGGGAGATCTACTTTATTTAAAACTGGGATTATTTCTAGGTCGTTTTCTAAGGCCAGATAAAGGTTAGAAATGGTTTGTGCTTGTATGCTTTGTGCGGCATCTACGATTAATAAAGCCCCTTCACAAGCGGCAATAGAACGGGAGACTTCATAAGAAAAGTCAACGTGGCCTGGGGTATCAATTAGATTGAGCACATACTCTTGCCCTTCATGGGTATATTCCATTTGAATGGCATGTGACTTAATGGTGATCCCGCGTTCGCGTTCCAAGTCCATGCTGTCTAGGAGTTGGTCTTGCTTTTCACGATCACTTACTGCTCCAGTAAAATCAAGCAAACGATCGGCCAGGGTGCTTTTCCCGTGGTCGATATGTGCAATGATGCAAAAGTTTCTAATGTGTTTCATACGGCGCCGTCTTTCATAGCCTTGCAAATATAAGGCTTTGTGGGGAGGCTTTTTTGTTTATTTTTGTAAAAAAATAGACCAGTGGCTAAAATCGGAAATATCGAATTAGGGGAGTTTCCATTATTACTCGCTCCTATGGAGGACGTTAGTGACCCCCCTTTCCGCGCATTATGTAAGGAAAATGGTGCTGATGTTGTCTACACCGAATTTATTTCAAGTGAAGGCTTGATTCGCGATGCCGCAAAAAGCGTTCAAAAACTTGATATCTATGAGAAAGAGCGTCCGGTAGGGATTCAAATTTTTGGATCAAATATTGAGTCAATGTTGCGTTCTGTCGAGATTGTAGAAGCGACAAAGCCAGATATTATTGACATTAACTTTGGCTGCCCAGTAAAGAAAGTGGTTTGTAAAGGCGCAGGCGCAGGAATATTGAAAGACATTTCTTTAATGGTTGAGTTAACCAAGGCGATGGTAGAACACACTCACCTTCCGGTAACGGTCAAAACACGACTAGGCTGGGATCATGATTCCATCAAAATTGTCGAGGTAGCAGAACGCTTACAAGACGTGGGTTGCGCAGCCATCTCTATTCACGGGCGAACCCGCGCACAGATGTATAAAGGCGATGCAGACTGGAAGCCTATCGCTGCTGTAAAAAATAACCCGCGTATGCATATCCCTGTTTTTGGGAACGGTGATGTCAATACCCCAGAACGAGCAGTCGAAATGCGTGACGAATATGGACTAGACGGAGCGATGATTGGGCGAGCAAGTATTGGGAACCCTTGGTTTTTTAATCAAGTAAAGCACTTCTTTAAAACTGGAGAGCACATGCCTACCCCAACAATTCTACAAAGAGTAGAGGCCGCCAGAAGGCATTTGCAAATGGCGATTGATTGGAAGGGAGAAACCTTAGGGGTACTAGAGACGCGACGTCATTACACCAACTATTTTAAAGGAATCCCTCATTTTAAAGAATACCGCACTCGACTAGTTACTTCTAACGCTTCTGAAGAGGTTTTTGCTACCCTAGCCGATGTCGAAAGTGCGTGGGGAGACTATGTGATGGTTTAAAGCAGACTTCCTTTCTTATCCATATTTCTTGTGGCCCATGCTGTGGTCAAGGTCCCCAAAATCAAAATTGTAAAGAGAACTATAAGGAAGTTGTTTAGCTCAAAAAGCACCGGGTAAGGAAGAGAGGTTCCAGGAACATAAAGCAAGGGGGAGTAGCCTTGAATGAATACTAAAAGAGCGCCAACTAAAACGCCTAAACCACCGCCAACCCAGCAAATCAATCCCCCTAAATAAAAAAAGACACGCTGAATTTCTTTTGGCCTAAGTCCCATAGCAAAGAGGATTTTTAGTTGAGGCTTTTTGTCTAAAAACATCATGATTAAAGATCCCACAACATTGAATAGGGCGATGATAATAATCAAACTAAAGATGAGGTAAACGGCTAGGTTTTCTGTATTGAGCATTTTGTATAAGGCAGCATTAAGTTGTGCCCTATTCAATACAGTAGTGTCTTGTGAAAGAATTTTTTTTAGTGAAGCTTTTAAAGAGTCTAAGTTGGGGTTTTCGATTGTATTTATCTCTAAATAAGTGTACTCGCCATGAGATCGTTGAAGTAAGCGGCGCGCGAGTTCAACTCTTGCAAAAAGATGTTTTTTATCCAACTCCTCGTTGGCAAAATAAATGCCAGAAACAAGCGCAGTTTCTTTTATAAAAGGGGTTTTTCCTAATCCAATCCCCCCTTTTCTTTTGGGGGCAGAAAGGGTTAAAAAGGAAGTGTAATCATAGACGCCTAGACTTAAATTATTTGCAATCCCCCCGCCAATAACCACTTCGTCAAAATCGTTTTTAAACCAGTTTCCACTCACGATTAAAGAGTCAATTTGAACGACTTCTGGATAGCGATCTCCCACGCCTTTTAGTAAGGCCACTTGATTTTTATTATTAAAAGACAAAAAGACTTTTTCTTCTAAAACAGGACTGGCAAGGATGACCTCATCCAGCGCATTGATGGCCTCAAGTTGTATGGAATCAACTTGGAGGGTTTTCCCATAACGTGCGCTTACCCTTACCGATGGATCAAAGGAATTACTAAAAGAAAGGCCAAAGTCTTTTAAGCCACTAAAGGCACTCAACACGATAAAAAGGGAGGCAGTAGCCACTAGAACAACTCCTATAGAAATAAGGTTGATCAAGTTAATAATGCTTTGTTTACTCTTAGTAAAAAAGTAACGCAATGCAATAAAAAAAGGGACTTGCACCGTTTATTTCTTTTTGCGTTTATCTAGTTTGTCTCGCTCTATGATTGGATTATCTGGAGATTGTAATGCAGCGTCTATTCCTTCGATATAATCTAAGGAATCATCTACAAAGAAAAGTAATTCTGGGATACGTCTCAATTCATTTTTTAGGATTTGAGCAAGGTCGTGTTTGACTTGAAAAGCATTGGACTGAATTCCTTCTAGCCACGTTGCAGCTTCTTTAGACGGGAAAAGACTTAAATAAACCTTAGCGATAGAAAGGTCAACCGTTACATTCACTTTTGTGACAGAAACCAGTAAATTACTCACCCCTTCTTTTCGAATGGCTCCTTGTAGGAGTTGTGCGATTTCTTGCTGTAATAAAGCGGCAATCTTTTTTTGTCTTGGACTTTCCATGGTGTGATTATTGCGTAAAATTAAGCATATTTGTTGGACTAATATTTTTATAATGAAAAACCCTTTCTTGCGTTTTTGCCTATTCTTCCTTTTCTTGATCTCCTTTCAAGGGATAGCACAACATAACATAGAAGAAATCACGCAACTTATTTTTGAAAAAACAAACCGTTTAAGAGTTGCAAAAGGGCTAAAGCCATATAAAGCACTAGATAGTTTAAATCAATTGGCCCAATATCACAGTGATAATATGGTGGCTAAAAATTTTTATAGTCATGTTGATCCAGATGGATTAACACCGGTCACCAGAGCAGAGAAATTAAACATACAGCCCTGGAGAAGAGTAGGAAATACCTTTATAGGCATTGCAGAAAATATCGCTCAAGTCCCGTGGTTTCAAAATGTTTCTATTTGTGGAGACACCCGTTCTTCAGAGGCCTTAGCAGAATGTATGGTAGAGGGGTGGAAAAACAGCCCGCCACATTACAAAAACATCATGGGGGATTACATTTATTTAGGTGTTGGGATCCAATTTGATAAAAAAGGCGTGGGTTATGGGACCCAGGTTTTTCGTTAATCTTGACGTTCCCACTTATATTCACCATTGAGTCTAAAGGTGCCTAAATATTCTTTATTCCAGCTATCTGGAGAAATAAGTGACAGAAAGTTTTCTCCGTCTTTCCCAGCATAAAGATGATAACTTTCCCCAACAATGGGTTCAAACTTAAACTTTGCAGAATACACCTCTTGGGTATCAGCGGCAAGAGTAACAAATTGTTTGATTTTATTTTGAAGATCTTCGAGTTCTGCTTGAAATTGTTTAGAGACTTTTTCTACCCCTTTTTGTTTAAATGCATCCACATTAGGGATACTAATTACGGGGCTACTATTGCTGGTTGCATAAGGAAGAAGTTTAGCGATATAGGCTTCATTTTCTTCGTCCCATGCGACCCCGTCGGGTTTTTTGGAAGACTTCATTTTCTAGCTTTTTTAATAAAAGTACGGACTTCTTAGCGATTATTTCTTTTTGTTACGCATTTCGCGAATAGCATTATATCCCACAACAATCAAAACAAATAGAAATCCGTAAACCAATATGTTGCTTAAAAAGTATCCCATAGTGTCTAATTTACAAAAAAAATTACGGTTTTGAGCTTTCTGCTCTTCTTGCAGGAAAGCCACAAGAAAACAAAAATTAGCTGTAAATTTGTTCTTAAAATAGACTAAATGGTTACACTTTCTGCTCTCTTTGCCATCACTTTAGCAATGCTTATTATTTGGCGATCAAGCGACGGCTTTGAGGTTGCTTCAGCATACTTGGGAAGGAATTTAACAGATGGTGTTAGAGGCGCAACAATCAATGCCGTAGGTAGTTCGATTCCAGAACTCTTTACCACCTTGTTTAGTTTAATGCTTTTAGGAGAAGTAGACAACTTTGCCTTTGGGATTGGGACAACGGCAGGAAGTGCAATTTTCAACGGGATGATTATTCCAGCAGTGGCCATTTTAGCGGTCATTGGCTATGGAATTGCAAAAAAAGTGCAGGTGTCTAAAAAAGTTATTCTTCGCGATGGAATAGGACTAATTATCGCTGAGTTGATTTTGATTTACATGATTTCTGGGAACTACCTCACTTGGTTACATGGCTTGGTGCTTATGTTGACCTATGTCGTTTATGTTGCCTATATGTTTACTACCATGAAAAAGGCCGAAGAGACTACAGCAGTTGAAGAAATTCCAGAAAAGGAGGCAGAACAGCTAGCGGCTAAAAAGCAGTCTATTATACAAGCGTTTATCCTGTTAGATTTTGAAGACGTATTTGTTCGGAAAAAAATCAACACGGTGAATGCATGGATGCTTTTGCTCTTTTCGATGTTAGTGATTGGTTTAGCCTGTATTGTTTTAATTCATTCTTGCGAATTACTTTCAGAAGAGTTAGGCATTGCACCTTATTTTATTGCGGTAGTACTTGCCTCTGCGGCCACCTCTGTGCCAGACACAATCTTATCTTACCGGGATGCTGTTGCGGGTCAGTATGATGATGCAGTAGCGAATGCATTGGGGAGTAATATTTTTGATATTTGTTTTGCCTTGGGGTTTCCTTTATTTGCCTTTACCCTTTTTAACGGCCCCATTATCATGACCCCAGAAACAGTCGCTAATGTAGCCGAACTTCAAGCCAGCTTAGTTATTTTAACCATAATTGCTTTTTTGATCTACTACTTTAACAATGGGCTAAAGCAGATACACGCCTTTCTCCTATTGGGGTTATATATTCTTTTTATCGCCTTTATTTTTGCGAAAGCCTATGAATATGAATGGGCGATACAATTAGGGCAAACCATTGCCTCTTGGATTCCCAGTGCGCTTTAGTGCGGGAGATGCTTTTGTATCAAGCCATAGCAAAAGGTTCCTAGGGTTGCCGCTGCTATGACAACAAGGATAGGAAAAAAACCAGCGCCTAATGTGGTAAACATTGGCCCAGGACAGGCACCAGAAATAGCCCAGCCAAAACCAAAAAACAATCCCCCAAAGAGGTAACGTTTCCAACCACTGGCTTTGTCTTCAATCACAATTTCTGTTCCGTCTAGAATAGACTGTACCTTAAATTTTTTCAAGAAGAAAGTAATGATTGCTCCACAAAACAAAGCAGACCCGATAATTCCATACATATGGAAGGCGTTGAATCGAAACATTTCATAGATGCGAAACCACGAAGCGGCTTCTGATTTAAACATGGTGATTCCAAAAAGGATTCCGATGGCGAAATATACTATAGTGCGCATTATAATAAGTAGGGTAATAAAAAGTGATTAACAAATAAGCCGCCAATGAAAAAGCCAATAACAGCGATTAAAGAAGGCAACTGGAAATTACTCAATCCAGAGATGGCGTGACCCGAAGTACAGCCTCCGGCATAACGGGCACCAAAGCCCACAAAGAAGCCGCCTAAAGTTAAAATAAAGAGCGATTTAGGCGAGCTAAGTGCGGTCATATCAAAAAGAACAGCAGGCATATAAGCTTGTCCAGCATCTTGAATCCCTAGACGATTTAATTGCGCGATGGTACTTTCTGAAATGGCCACAGCGGTTGAAACACTTAAGTAGTTTGCAGCTAGAAATCCCCCGACTACAGCACCTAAGGCGACGATTAAGTTCCAGCGTTGTGCTTTCCAGTCAAATTGGAAAAAAGTTACTTTTTTCCCTGCCCCTAAAGCCGCACAAAAGGTGCGTAAGTTAGAAGACATGCCAAAGGTTTTTCCTGTCCAAAGCAATAAGAAAAGAACAAGTGCAATCATGGGACCGCTAAAATACCAGGGCCATGGTTGAAGTAAAAAATTGATCATAATGAATTAAAGTGTAGAAGGACAAACATAGTCCGTTAATGAAATATTGGTTTCTTTGATGGCTTTAAAGCCCCCTTTAACATCGATCATATTATGGATGCCTCGCTTTTTAAGCATTGAGGCAGCAATCACAGAACGATATCCGCCAGCGCAATGCATAAAAAAGCTTCCTTTTTCGGGAAATGCTCCTAGGTGATGGTTGATGAAATCGAGAGGGGTATGCTTTGCTCCTTGAATATGTTCAGATAAAAATTCACCGTCTTTTCGCACATCAAAAACAGTGGCTTCATTTTGAGCAATAGCTGTTTCAAGCGACGTAGCCTCTACACTGCTAATGCTATCATATTCTTTTCCAGCAGCTTTCCAGGCTGCAAAACTTCCGTCGAGATAACCCAGCGTTTGATCAAAACCAACACGTGATAAACGGGTAATGGTTTCTTCTTCTCTTCCTTCTGGAGTGACAAGGAGTAGGGGTTGTTTTATATCGGCAATTAAGGCCCCTACCCATGGAGCAAATCCACCGTCAATTCCGATAAAGATGGATTGCGGAATATGGCCTTGTACAAAGTCGTTTTGATGACGTACATCTAAGATCAATACGTCTTGAGCATTGGCCATTGCTTCAAATTCTTCTGGATTTAAAGCGCGCGTCCCTCTTTCGAGTACCTGGTCAATATCTTCATAACCCGATTTGTTCATCTTTACATTCAAAGGGAAATAAGAAGGAGGGGGCATAAGACCGTCTGTCACTTCTTTGATGAACTCTTCTTTGGTCATATCTACCCTTAGGGCATAGTTCATCTTTTTTTGGTTCCCTAAAGAATCCACGGTTTCTTTCATCATATTTTTCCCGCAGGCAGAACCTGCACCATGTGCGGGATAAACCGTTACATCGTCTGCGAGCGGCATGATTTTATTGCGCAGACTGTCAAATAAATATCCTGCGAGATCTTCCTGGGTTATACTATTGGCCTTTTGGGCTAAATCTGGCCGGCCTACATCTCCAAGAAAAAGGGTGTCTCCACTAAATATAGCGTGATCTTTCCCGTCTTTATCTCGAAGTAAATAAGTGGTACTTTCCATGGTGTGCCCAGGCGTGTGTAAAGCGACAATACTCACCTCTCCAAGGGGGAAAACTTGTTCGTCTTTTGCAATGATCACTTCAAAGTCAGGATTGGCATTAGGCCCATAAACTATAGGGGCACCAGTTTCTTTTGAAAGGGTAAGGTGTCCACTGACAAAATCAGCATGAAAATGCGTTTCAAAAATGTATTTTACTTTCGCTTTGGCTTTTGCCACACGATCTAAATAAGGGTTAACCTCTCTTAAAGGGTCAATAATGGCTACCTCTCCTTGACTTTCGATATAATAAGCCCCTTGAGAAAGGCATCCGGTATAGATTTGTTCAATAATCATATAAGCATAAAATTAAATTTTATTTCGTTGTAAAGCGATTGTTTTCTCAATCTCAGAAGGGTTAGATCCTTGAATGGCATTCAGAGCCGCGTCTAAAGAAGAGTAAATAGAGATTTTCTGGGAAGGACTAAAAGCCCCCTTTTTATGGAATTGATCCCGTAATGGGCCGTTTAATCCAGTCCAGTGAATGGTGATTCCTTGACCGTTTAACTCTTCCATCCAACTGGAGAGCATTTCAAAGGCCGTTGCATCAATATAGCTAATGGGCGCTGCGGCAATTACCAGATGTTTTAGGGGTTGCTCTTGCCTTGTAATTAGGGCAGAAAACAGTTGTTTAAAATAACGTTGATTCCCGAAGAAAAGCTGCCCGTCAAAACGAAGAATTAGCACCTGGGGATAGGTCACTACATCTTTTGTAAAACGATCGATATTTTTAAAATAATGGGTGTCTTTTATGCGTCCTAAAACAGCAATATGGGGCTGAGTGTTTTGATAAATCATATATAATAAAGCGACAAAAACACCTAGCATAATACCTTCTGTAATGCCTATAAACAAGGTAACAAAGAAGGTGAACACAAGAATATAGAATTCGTTTCTGTTGTTTTTCCACAAGCGTTTAGGGTAGCTTAAATCGATTAATTTTCCAACAGCAACAAGGATAATTGCCCCTAAAACAGCTGTGGGAAGGTGATAAAAGAAAGTCGTAAAAAAGAGTAGTGTAAGCCCCACAACAGCGGCACTGAATAGAGCAGCGACTCCCGTTTTAGCTCCTGCATCGTGATTGACTGCGGTTCGAGAAAAACCACCGGTAGTAGGATAGGATTGAAATAAAGAACCAATAATATTTGCCGTTCCTAAGGCGATTAATTCTTGGTTTGCGTTGAGGTGATTTGATTTTTCTTTTTCTTCGATGGCTTTAGCAACAGAGATGGCCTCCATAAAAGCAATTAAGGCTAAAGTAATGGCTAATGGAAATAAATCATATACCTGACTTAAAGTAGCGGCGGGAATTTGAAAAGAGGGGAGTCCTTCTGGAATCTCTTTGACGACACTTATACCTAGGCTTTCCCAATTGTTTTGCGCAGCGATAAAAGTGCTTAAGACCACTAAAATTAACGCCCCAGGTAATTGCGGGTAGAAGCGTTTGATCAAGATTAAAAAAGAAACCCCAAAGACACTAATAAGGACGCTTAATAAATGTGCTTGAGGGCCAAATTCCAACAAAAAGGAAAAAAGTTCGTGTAGTTTGTTACTTCTGGGAAGATCAATTCCAAGAAGATGGTTGAGTTGACTCAATGCAATGATAATGGCTGCTGCAGAGGTAAACCCGCTAATCACGGGTTTAGATAAAAAGTTCACCAGAAAGCCTAATTTGAGACTCCCTAAAAGCAACTGAATCCCTCCCATAAAAAGGGCGAGAAAAGTAGCTAAAGCAATATAGGCTTCGGTTGTATTTAAAGAGAGCGCACCCAGGCCTGCTGCTACCAAAAGAGAATCCATGGCTACGGGCCCAACGGCCAATTGCCTTGAAGTTCCCATAAGGGCATAAATTAGCTGTGGAAACAGGGCAGCATATAAACCATAAACAGGTGGTAAGCCAGCGATCATGGCATAGGCCATTCCTTGAGGGATCAGCATGATTCCCACCGTTAGTCCTGCAAAGGCATCGCTTTTTAAAGCAGAAGAGGAATACTCTTTTGCCCATTCAAAAACCGGAAAGAATTGTTTTATCAAGTTCATTCTTATAGCAAAAGTACAACAGTAGATTGACTCTTATTGTAACTCAGGTTACACTTGCGCTATAAGTTCAATTGCGTTGCGATGTAAACGTATTTTTTGATCTACTTCAAGGCGTTTGAGTAAACGTGAAATCACTACCCTAGAACTGTGTATTTCTTGGGCGATGGTTTGATGCGTAATAGAAAGGATATTCATTTTTGTAACGCGTTTTTTCTCGACTAAATAGGCCCATAAACGTTTTTCTAATTGATCAAAAGCGATGCTGTCTACAGTAGCTAATAATTCTTCCATTCGTTTATGGTAGCTTTGAAAGATAAATTTTCGCCAGCTAGGAAAACGGGAAGACCAATCTTCCACTGCGCTTAATGGGACCATGATTAATTGGGAAGGAAGCTCTGTCACGGCGCGGATTTGACTTTTTTGTTGGCCCATTTCCCACGCCATGGTCATGGTACAAGAATCGCCTTCTTCTAGATAATAAAGCAAAAGCTCGTCTCCATTAATGTCTTCACGAGAAATTTTAATGGCTCCGCTTAACATTAACGGCACCCCTTTAATAGGCTCGCCTATATCCATTAATTCAAAGTCTGCAGGCACCTCTCTTAGGGTACCTACCCGCGTAATTTCTTCGAGCAGTGCTTCTTCAAAAATTTTTCCAAAAAGATTTTTTAGTGTTACAATCAAAAAGAGTTCCTTTAGCTAGTCTAAAAGTAATCAATAAAAATGATGGAATAAGAGTAATTAGTTTTTCTCTGGCTGATCGTTAAAAGTTGCTGTCCACACTTTTTGAAAAGCGACATAGTCTGGAGTTTTTCCTAGCCATTCTTCATAAATTTTAAGGTGTTTGTCTTCTCCGCCTTTTAAGGCGTCGAAAGCGCAGTTGAGCCACTCTAACTGTTCTTTTTCGCTCATTTCGTTAAAGTTGAGGTAGCGCAATCTAACCCGGCAATCATCGGGGAAAGGAGTAGAAGAAAGCGAAAGGGAAAACAGCGAAAGGAGTAGAAATGTTTTCATACAAAAGGTGATTTATGGTTATTGTAAATTTACAAAAAGTATACGAATTTTAATTTTGCTTATAAGACCAGTGCTTATCTAAAAAGAATTTAGGAGAAAGCTTAAATAAAAAAAGACCACACAAGTCTGTGTTGTAGCGAATACATTTATTATTTTTGCCATAAGTTAATTTTCGTTGCGACGTAAGAACAGGTCCTATAGCTCAGTTGGTTAGAGTAGCTGACTCATAATCAGTTGGTCCAATCAAACTAAACTTCTACAAAACCCTTATTTACAGTTAGAAAAAGATGTTTAACACATCCTAATTAATCTAATTGTCAAATAAGTGCCAAATAATAGCCTATCCTATCCCAAAGTCTGCAAACGTAAAGACGGTAAATATTACGTTGACTTTAAACTTAACAATAAACGTTATCGGTTGTTTAGTGGTCGTTTAATTGGTTCTTCTTTGAATCCTAATTCATATCCTGCTAAACAGCGTTACTCTGCAGCCTCAACTCTTGCTAAACAGGTTTATGAGTTTATAGTCTCTAACGATTATTCTCTCACTAAACCAGTTACTACTTTAGAGCATTACGACAGTCTCATCCGAGATAAACTCGCAGAGCCGCTATCAAATAGTTATCGTAAAACTTTAATACAATTATCAAATGTTTTAAGGGAACAACTAAATAGAAAAGGTTGTATTACATCGTTGTTTATAGACTCTATTCCACTTAAATACAGTAACAATACTAGTTATAACACCACAAGAAGACACGTTAATGTGTTAGCAAACTATTTACATAGTAGAGACTTTCCAATAGAACTATCTAAACTTAAAACACGAAAACAAGATGAGGTGTTGCATAGTCCGATTAGTAATGTCAAAGAACTGCTGAATAGAATAAAAGAGTTTAATGAGAACTTGTATCTATGCTGCCTGTTTACTTATGGATGTTTATTAAGGCCTCATCAAGAAATAAGACTATTGAAGTGGGAAGACTTTAGTGAAGATTTAACACATATTAATCTAACTGGTAGAAAAGTAAAATCAAAGCGGAATCGTATAGTACCTGTTCCAACCTACATAAGAGATGTTCTTATAAAAAGAGACTCTTGCTATAATATCTTTTCTAACACTAAAGAACCATTTAACAAAGGCTATTTCTCGCTGCTTTGGAGGCGTTTTAAGAGGCTTAATCCTAGTATTGGACCGAGTATAACAATCTACTCTTTTAGGCACACGGGGGCTATAGAAATCTTTAAAAGAACGGGGAGTATAACTAAGCTCCAAAAAGCAATGGGACACTCTTCTATAAATGTTAGTTTAACTTATTTAAGAGGATTAGAAATACCTGAACTTAATGAAGAGGATATGCCGATGATGTAAAAGAAAAACCCTCCACTTGGGAGGGTTTATAATCTATAATTTTAGAATCTTACCACATATCATCATATGTTTTTGCTTTATTTCTCTCATTATTATAGTGTCTCATTCTTCTGTAAAGGGCGTTATTTACATCTTCTACTTTTCCTCTAGAATTGAAAAATTTCTCAGCCGTTCCGTTAGCAAATACCTGAGCTCTTACTTTTTCTAATTCCATCCAACTTTCACCTGACATAGTAACTGAGTGAGTTGCACCTCCAGGATTCGCTACAGTATATGCGGAAAGACTAATCCATCTAT
>JAKMGK010000088.1 GCA_022424955.1 Flavobacteriaceae bacterium | reverse complement strand
TCAGGTTGTGATTATTTAGCTCGAATTCGTATATAGGTTTCTGTAAGTTATTTAAACCCAAATCTAACAAACAGCTTTTTAAATGAAACCTACTTGTATCATTAGCTTATTTATAATTGTATCTACTGCATTATTTGCTCAACGACTCGATACCCCTTGGCAAACTAATGCTGGATTAAATGTGGTAGATCTTTTTCCTACTGGTGAAGAAAATCTATATTTCCCCAATCAAGGTGGGTTTTTTGAAGATTTTGGCAATAGTGATCATTGGAATGTTGGCGTTCCGGCCATGGGCGTATATCGCACTATAAAGAAAAATTTATCCCTAGGGATAAATTTAGCTTTTGCAGGTGTAACTAAAATCGAGGGACAAAGTAATCGCAATTTGCGGTATTTTTCTTCAGACCTCCAATTGAAGTATGCTTTTTTTAGGGATAAACCCTTTAGTCCTTATGCTCGTCTTGGTGCGGGAGTGTCTTCCTTTAATAATGATGCCTCTACGGCGAATAATATTGCAGCTGAAAAGCGTTCTGCTGGACATTGGGTAAGTAAGTTAGGATTTGATTTAAAGCTCACTGAAAAGTTTGGTTTCTTTCTTGAAACCAATTTTAAAAATACTTTTGGAGATGAAGGAATTCCTCATTTTAATCACAGTCTGGGGTTCAGTTATGGGTTAGGAACTTTAGATAATGATCAAGATGGTGTTCCAGATAATCGTGATGAATGTGTTAACACTCCAGGTTTACCAGCACTCAATGGTTGTCCTGATGAAGATGGAGATGGGATTCGTGATAGCGAAGATAACTGCCCAGAGGAAGCTGGCACAGAAGATAATCAGGGATGTCCATGGCCAGATAGTGACAATGATAGCGTTTTAGACAAAGATGACAATTGCCCAGACGAAGCCGCAAATACCGATAGTGGTTGTCCTGTCGTTGAAAGCACTATCATTGATGCGCTAAATAAAGCTGGAATTAATATTTTATTCCCAGCAGATGGTTCAGAACTTAGAGGAGCGAAGGTGCTTGATGCAGTGGCACAAGTAAAAAATATTTTAGATGAGAATCCTCGCGGAATTGTACTTATTCAAGGCCATGCATCTGAGGATGGTAGCGTTGAATACAATCAAGCACTATCTGAAAGCCGTGCAGAATCAGTAAAATCAAAACTCATTGAATTGGGTGTTGATCCCGCTCGATTAGAAGTACAGGCTTTTGGAGAATCAAGACCTGTTGTTGCGGATGATATATCCGTCTCTAGAAGGAAAAGTAGACGAGTGGTCTTTAGTGCAAAATAATAGTCCATTAGTATGATCTTTAAAAAGGCTGAGTATATCTCAGCCTTTTTTATTTTAAGCAAACAAGAATAGTTAATTTTTTCTAGTTTACCACCTTAAAAATGTAAAACACTTAAAATAAGAAATTTACATTTTAACTATGCAGTCTAAATGAAGTATCATATCGAGTTTATATAGTTTTTTTTTTTATAACTTCGTGAAATTAAAACTAAACTTATTTATATGAAAACGTTTAAACTATTATTGGTAGTGTTTTTACTTGCCCTAGGGACAGTACAGGCACAGACGTCTGCAAATCCATGGCAGATCTCGGTTGGTTTAACCATGCCATCAATCAACAGTGATATTGTAAATAGCAATGGAACTGTATCCTCAAATGATTTAAGTGGTTCACTTGGATTGCCACAAGCTTCCCTTTACAGAAAAATCTTTAAAGGATTTTCTATTGGAGGTCAAGTTGCATTAGGAAAAGCAACAAACGAAAGTACTTCAACAGATTTTGAATTCTTTAGCATGCACGGTGCTTTAAAATACGGATTTAATATCGACGGAAAATTTAGCCCTTATGTTAAAGCAGGGGTATATGGAAGCACTTCATTGAAAGATGGTACAGATAGTGGATCGCTTAATACAGATTATTCTAACTTTGGAACTGTAGGTTTTGACTACGCCTTAGGAGATAAATTTGGACTTTATGCAGAATATTCCATTGGGAAAATAAACGAAAACCCCGAAGTAGACTATGGCATGATTTCGGCTGGTCTTAGCTATGATTTTGGTGTTGGAGACAGAGATAAAGACGGCGTAAACGATAAAAAAGACAAATGTCCAGATGTTCCTGGATTAAAAGAATTTGAAGGTTGTCCAGATACAGATGAAGATGGAATCCCAGATCCAGAAGACAATTGTCCAGAAGTAGCTGGTCCTGTAGAAAATAAAGGTTGCCCAGATACAGATGGTGATACCGTTCTAGACAAAGACGACGCTTGCCCAGAAGTAGCTGGACTTGTTGAATTGAATGGTTGTCCAGATGCAGATGAAGACGGTATTGCAGATGGTGACGATGAATGTCCTGAAGAAGCTGGTCCTGCTGAAAACAAAGGTTGCCCTTGGCCAGATGCAGATAATGATGGTGTAGCAGATAAAGATGATGACTGTCCAGAATTAGCCGGTACGACTGAGAATGGTTGTCCAGAGTTAACAGATGAGATTATGTCTACCATTAACCAAGTTGGAAGTACTATTTTATTCCCAGCAAATAGTGCTAAAATCATGGGTGAAAAGTCGCTCAATGCCGTTGCAGAGATTAAAGCAATTCTTGATCAAAACCCTAAAGGAATTATTGTAATTCAAGGGCACGCTTCTGTAGATGGAAATGCTGATTATAACCAAAAACTATCGCTTAAACGTGCAGAATCTGTTCGTGATCAGTTGGTAGGATTAGGGGTTGATGCAGCTCGTCTTGAAGTTGTTGCAATGGGAAGTTCTGATCCTTTAAATGGGGATGCTTCTGATCGCGCTGGTAGTAGAAGAGTAGAGTTTTACAAGAAATAATTCTTTCTTCATTAAAGTAAAAAGGCTGAGCAATGCTCGGCCTTTTTTTTATCCTTTAAATTAGTTTTATAACGCTTTTAAACGTGCGATCGTTTCAGTTGGATTATCAGATTTAAAGACAAAACTTCCGGCGACTAAAACATCTGCTCCAGCGTCTGTTAAGGCTTTAGCATTTTGATCTGTTACCCCACCATCAATCTCAATAAGTGTTGAGGCGCCTTTTTCTATAATAAGCTGTTTTAACGCCTTTACTTTTGCATAGGTATTCTCGATAAACGACTGTCCCCCAAAGCCAGGATTGACACTCATAAGACAGACCACATCAATGTCTTGAATAATATCGGAGAGTAAGTGAACAGGAGTATGTGGATTGAGCGCTACCCCAGCTTTCATGCCACAAGACTTGATTTTTTGTAAGCTTCTGTGTAAATGGGTACAAGCCTCATAATGAACCGTTAAAACAGCAGCATTTAAATCTGCAAAAGTTTCGATATAACGATCAGGATCTACAATCATTAAATGAACGTCTAAAGGCTTTTTTGCATGTTCCCCAATAGTTTTAAGCACAGGCATACCAAAAGAAATATTCGGTACAAAAACGCCATCCATAATGTCTATATGAAACCAGTCAGCTTCACTTTTATTAAGCATTTCGCTATCGCGCTGAAGGTTCGCAAAATCTGCTGCTAATACTGAGGGTGCTATGAGTTTTTTCATTTAAAAAAAGCAAGCTCGAAAGCTTGCTTGGAAATTTATCCTAAATAGGTTTTTAAAATTTTACTTCTCGAAGTGTGCTTTAAACGACGAATTGCTTTTTCTTTAATTTGTCGAACTCGTTCTCTTGTTAGGTCAAAAGTTTCTCCTATTTCTTCGAGGGTCATAGCGTGTTGATCTCCTAAACCAAAATAAAGACGAACCACATCTGCTTCACGCGGTGTAAGGGTTTCTAAAGCTCTTTCAATTTCTGTCTTTAATGACTCGTGCAACAAGGTGCGGTCTGGATTAGGGGATTCGCCGCTATTTAATACATCATAGAGGTTAGAATCTTCTCCTTCTACTAAAGGGGCATCCATGGATACGTGGCGACCAGAATTTTTTAAGGATTCTTTTACGTCGTTAACTGTCATGTCTAATTCCTTAGCAATTTCCTCTGCTGATGGGGCGCGCTCATGTGCTTGCTCTAAAAAGGCATAGGTTTTATTGATCTTATTGATCGAACCGATTTTATTCAAGGGTAAACGAACGATTCGAGATTGCTCTGCTAGCGCTTGAAGTATTGATTGACGAATCCACCAAACCGCATAAGAAATAAACTTAAAACCACGGGTTTCGTCAAAACGTTTGGCTGCTTTGATCAGTCCTAGATTTCCTTCGTTAATTAGGTCGGGTAAAGTCAATCCCTGATTTTGGTATTGTTTCGCTACAGAAACCACAAAACGAAGGTTAGCTTTAGTTAATTTTTCAAGGGCAATTTGATCTCCTGCCTTAATGCGTTGAGCTAATTCAACTTCTTCTTCGGCGGTGATTAAGTCCACCTTTCCTATTTCTTGTAAATACTTATCTAAGGAAGCGGTTTCTCTGTTAGTTACCTGCTTGGTAATTTTAAGTTGTCTCATTTATTGATTGTTGTACTCTTTTATACGTTCAAAAATCGAAATTGTTACATCTACCCCAAAAAAAAACCACTCTTTTGAGTGGTTTTTTATTTTTCAGTAAAAAATTAGTCTTTTTGTGGACGTTCTTTTCTTTCTGGACGAGGAAGTAAGGCTTTACGCGATACTTTCTCTTTGCGTGTTCTAGAATCAATTCCAAAGTATTTTACTTCTAATTGATCTCCCATATTGACTACATCAGAAACATTTTCTGTACGTTCCCATGCAAGTTCACTTACGTGAAGAAGTACTTCATTTCCTGGTGCGTCTAGGTATTCTACTACTGCTCCAAAGTCAAGCATTTTGATCACTTTAACCTGGTAAGTGTTTCCAACAACTGGTTTAAAGGTGATGGAGTCAATTTTGCTTTCTACCATGGCGATTCCTTCTGGAGATGTTCCAAGGATTTCTACAATACCTTCTTCTGTTACTGGATCTTCGTTAATTACAATTGTACATCCAGATTCTTTTTGAAGTTCTTGAATCACTTTTCCGCCAGGACCAATTAATGCTCCTATAAACTCATTAGCAATGACACGAGTGATCATTTTTGGTGCGTGAGATTTCACCTCTTCTGCAGGTGTAGCGATAGTTTCTGTGATTTTATCCAAAATGTGAAGACGTCCTGCTCTTGCTTGTTGTAATGCTTTTACAAGAATTTCATAAGACAAACCTTTAATTTTGATATCCATTTGACAGGCTGTAATTCCTTCAGCAGTACCTGTTACTTTAAAGTCCATATCTCCTAGGTGATCTTCATCTCCTAGAATGTCAGACAATACAGCATAACGGTCTCCATCAGAAATTAATCCCATGGCAATTCCAGAAACAGGTCGTTTGATTTGTACCCCAGCATCCATCAATGCCATAGTTCCGGCACATACTGTCGCCATAGAAGATGATCCATTAGATTCTAAAACCTCAGACACTAGACGAACAGTATAAGGGCAATCTTCTGGGATCATACCTTTTAAACCGCGTTGTGCTAAGTTTCCGTGACCTACTTCACGACGAGAAGTTCCTCTTAATGGGCGTGCTTCTCCAGTACAGAAAGGTGGGAAATTGTAGTGTAGATAAAAGTTTTCTTCTCCTTCAAAAGAAGGCATATCAATTTTATTCGCCTCTCTAGAGGTTCCTAATGTTGCTGTGGCTAAGGCTTGAGTTTCACCACGGGTAAAGATAGAAGAACCATGGGTAGAAGGTAAATAATCTACTTCACACCATATGGGTCTAATCTCGTCTGTTTTACGACCGTCTAGACGAATCCCTTCGCTCAAGGTTAGTTCGCGAACTGCTTCTTTTTCTGCTTTTCTGTAGTATTCTCCAACAAGAGCACCATATTCTTCTAATTCTTCTTCAGTGAATGAAGCTTTGATTTCTTCTTTTACTTCAGCAAATGCGTTCCCGCGTTCTGCCTTAGAGGTTCCTTGTTTTGCGATAGCATAACATTTGTCATAAGCCATTTCGTGAATGCGTTTTTCAAGGGCTTCATTACCTTGGGCAATGTCATACTCACGTACTTCTTTCTTACCAAAGGCTTCTGCTAAACGCACTTGTGCTTCAATTTGTACTTTGATGGCTTCATGAGCAAATTTAATGGCATCGGCCATCTCTTCTTCAGAGATTTCGTCCATTTCACCTTCTACCATCATGACAGAGTCTGCAGATGCTCCAACCATCATATCTATATCTGATTGTGCTAATTGCTCACGGCTTGGGTTAATAACGAACTCCCCGTCAACACGAGCAACCCTTGCTTCTGAGATAGCGCATTCAAAAGGGAAGTCACTCAACTGGATAGCTGCAGAAGCGGCTAGTCCAGCTAATGCATCTGGCATAACTTCTTCGTCGTGCGACATTAATTGAATCATCACTTGCGTTTCTGCATGATAATCTTTAGGGAATAGGGGACGTAAAACGCGGTCCACTAGACGCATAGTTAACACCTCACCATCACTGGGACGTGCTTCTCTTTTAAAGAATCCACCTGGATAACGACCAGCTGCTGCGAATTTCTCGCGATAGTCTACCGTTAGAGGTAGAAAATCTACATCAGATTGTTTGTAATTTGAGACAACTGTACAGAGCAACATGGTTTTTCCCATTTGCACGACAACTGATCCGTGGGCTTGCTTTGCTAGCTTACCCGTTTCAATAGAGATTTCTCTTCCATCGCCGAGGTCGATGACCTCTTTAAAGACTTTTGGAATCATTTTTTATTCATTTTAATTAAACCTAAGTGTTGTTGTGTTGTGTCTGTAGGTCAGCCAATGAAAAACTTTGATTCAGCTTTTTTCAATAAGTAAAAGAAGTATAGGTTGGTTTATTTACGTAAACCTAATTTTTTCACGATGGCACGGTAGCGCTCAATGTCTTTTGCTTTAAGGTAATCTAATAAGCTTCTTCTCTTTCCTACTAATTTAACCAGTGAACGCTCTGTATTGTAATCTTTACGATTATTTTTTAAGTGTTCAGAAAGGTGATCGATGCGGTGAGAGAATAAAGCAATTTGACCTTCGGCGGATCCAGTATCGGTTTTAGATGTTCCGTGTTCTGCGAAAATTTGTTCTTTTATTTCTTTTGATAAGTACATGCTAATATTATTACAATGATTGTTATGTATTGGCTAATTAAAGCGCTGCAAAGATACACTAATTTGTCAAAGTCTAGTGTTCTATTTTATTTTCTTATGGGTTGATTTAAAACAAGATCAATGTAGAGATTGACTTTATCTTTTAAATTTTTACGATGAGTAATGAAATCTAAGAAGCCTTTATCTAATAAGAACTCACTGGTTTGAAAGCCTTCAGGAAGATCTTTTCCCGTGGTATCTTTTACTACCCTTGGTCCTGCAAAAGCAATCAACGCACCAGGTTCTGAGATGTTGATGTCTCCCAGCATAGCAAATGAGGCTGTTGTTCCTCCCGTTGTTGGATCTGTTGCAAGTGAGATGTAAGGAAGTTTAGATTCGGCCAGTTTATTGAGTTTAGCAGAAGTTTTTGCTAATTGCATTAAAGAAAAAGCACCTTCCATCATTCTTGCTCCTCCAGATTTTGAAATGATCATAAGGGGAAGGTTATTGTCGATGGCATAGTCTGCTGCACGAGCAATTTTTTCTCCTACAACAGATCCCATTGAACCTCCAATAAAGCCAAAATCCATACAGGCAATGACTATTTCTTTTCCTTTGGATTTTCCAACTGCAGTTCTAATAGCGTCTTTTAAACCAGTTTTTTTCGTGACGTCTTTAAGTCGGTCGCTGTACTTTTTAGCGTCTGTAAATTTCAAAAAGTCCTTTGAAACAACTTTAGTATCGAGTTCTTTAAAATGATTGTCATCAAACAAGATTTCAAAGTATTCTTTACTGCCAATTCTAACGTGATATTCGTCTTCAGGGCTAACATAAAAGTTGTCTGCAAGTTCTTGCGTTTCGACAATTTTCCCGGTAGGAGTTTTATACCACAGACCTTTGGGGATGTCTTTTTTCTCTTCTGTTCGGGTTTGAATTCCCTTTTCACTTCGTTTAAACCAACTCATATAATAATGATTACCTTAAGCTAAGGTATCTATATTGTTTAAATCTTCAAACGCTTTGATCAATCTTTGTTTGAAAGTTTGTTCTCCAAGGCGTAACCATTTGCGTGGATCATAGTGCTTTTTATTGGGCTGATCTGCTCCGTCTGGGTTACCAATCTGTGCGCTTAAGTAGTCTACTTTTTCGTTCATATAGTCGCGAATACCTTCAGTAAAAGCGTACTGTAAATCGGTGTCGATGTTCATTTTAATCACACCATATCCAATCGCCTCGCGAATTTCTTCTACAGTAGAACCAGAACCACCATGGAATACAAAGTCAACGGTGTTTTCTGCTACGTTATATTTTTCAGAAATGTATTCTTGTGAATTCTTCAAGATTTTTGGTGTAAGCTTAACGTTTCCTGGTTTGTAAACCCCGTGTACATTCCCAAAGGCAGCTGCAACAGTAAATTGATCACTTACTTTCATCAATTCTTCATAAGCATAAGCAACCTCTTCTGGTTGTGTATAAAGCTTAGAAACATCGACGTCAGAGTTGTCTACACCGTCCTCTTCACCTCCTGTAATTCCCAATTCGATTTCAAGGGTCATTTCCATTTTTGCCATACGGGCAAGGTATTCTTTACAAAGGCTAATATTTTCTTCTAAAGGCTCTTCTGATAGATCAATCATGTGAGAGCTATATAAAGGTTTTCCAGTTTCCTGATAGAACTTTTCGCCAGCATCTAATAAACCGTCAATCCACGGTAAAAGATTTTTGGCGCAATGGTCTGTGTTTAAAATAACGGTAGCACCATATAATTCTGCTAACTCATGTATGTGTTTTGCACCAGCAATTGCACCAGCAATTGCAGATTGTTGATTGTTATTACTTAATCCCTTACCTGCGTTAAATTGCGCCCCTCCATTTGAAAATTGAATAATCACTGGACTGTTTAATTCTGCAGCTGTTTCAAGGACAGTGTTGATAGAGTTATTTCCAATCACGTTTACAGCTGGAAGCGCAAATTTTTTGGCTTTAGCAAATTGAAAAATTTCTTGTACTTGGCGGCCAGTGGCAACACCTTTTGGGAAAGTTGTATTCATCTTTTGGTTTTCTAAGCAGCAAAAATAGCAAAAATGGCTTAAAAGGGATAATTTATCCCTACATTAAAGACAGCTTTTCTAAGGGCAATTTGTGACCCCCAGCGATTTTCTGGAGCTTGAGAGGGATCAAAAGTTTTAAAAGCGGTATCCAGACGGAAAATAAAATAATCAAAATCATATCTCAAGCCAAATCCTGTCCCCACAGCCAGTTGATTTAAATCCCTAAAATCGTTTAAATTTTGTTTAAGGTCTGGGACATTGTTGTTGATATTCCAAATATTTCCTGCATCAATAAAAAATGCCCCTTTTAATGGCCCTAGGATGGGGTAACGATATTCTAGATTAAGGGCAATTTTAAAGTTAGCTTCGTTAAATTCGTTGATATCACTGCTTGACCCCGGCCCCAATTTATAGGCCTTCCATGCCCTATTGTCATTTGAGCCTCCCGCATAGTAAGAACGGGTAAATGGAATACTATTTGAATTCCCATAGGGAAGGGCAATTCCTGTGAATCCTCTAAAGGCAAGTATTCTTTCTCTACCTACTTCCCAGTGCTTAATATAGCTTACTTCTGATTTGAAATACTGGGTAGGAGCTAGGTTAAAAATAAATCTATTCCCATCACTGTTTTTAGGTGTATTCGTAACATTTAAAAGGCCATTGAGTATATTTCCAACCCATTCCATTTTAACTCGAAATTGGGAAAAACTTTCATCAACAATGCTTTCTTGATTGTTTTTAGTAAAGCTAAAAGAAGACCCAACTATAAAATTATTTGCAGTTAGTCGATTTTTGCGTTCGTTGATGTTAGACACACTGGTATATAAGTTATCTTCTGGAGTGAGGGTAGTGCGTTGATCTAAAACGTGATTAATAAAGAGATCTGCTCCAGTAGGGAGGGCTAAATCACCTTCTTCATTTAAGTATGGGCTATTGTTTCCTGGCAGGCTTCGAGCAATATTATTTAAGCGATCATAAGAATTGCGATATACATTGAAATAGTTACTTATGGCTCTATTGTCAACATATTCAATATCAGCAAGTTTTAAAGTGTAAGTATAAGTGGGTTTTGTTTTCCATTGATATTCGAAGTTTCCTGTAAAACTTTGTCTGTCAAGACCAATATTTTCTTGAAGAGAAATCCCTAAAGAAATATTTGTTTTTACATTGATGTCTTCAAAAAAAGCAGTTTTTATTTTTTGAGGAGCTAATAAACGCGGTACTCTAAGCAGTAGATTTCCTCCCACTTCAAATAAGTTAAAGAAGGTACTTTTTTGTTCAGCCACATCTCGAGAAGATCCCACGGTGCTCTTTATCCCAAACTCAAGAATTTCTGCTCCTCTAAAAACGTTTCTACTAATAACAGAAGAACCTAAAGTAATCCCAATATCCTGAATGTTTGAATGTGAAACGTCAAAGTCAAACCCTAGTGAAAAACGTTCTCTAGGACTCAAATAAACATTTGCATCAAGAAAAGAAGGAGCTTTGTTAATCGCTTCATAAGTAATGGTGGGGTATTTAAAATTTTGTAATTCGTTAAAGAAGCGATAAGTGGTTGTTCTGTCTTGATAGCTGTAGGGTTGATCTGGAATGATTTGCACTCCTTTCACTAAAACAGAAGGTTTGTATTTTAGTGGTCCAACAGAAAATATTTTAATTCCATTAAAGTTGATTGAATCTGTGTAGACAGAAAAATCTTGTTCGGGATTTTCTATATAGATCGAAAGTGATCTAATCTTCTGGACTTTATAAGGCAATTCAATTAAGGTGTCTTGAACCCGTTTTTGAGCATTTTTAATTTCAATAACTAAAGGGATTTTGGTGTCAATTCCTAAACTGTCTTTAAAGGCCTTAAAACGAATAGAACGTTGCTGAAAATTGAAAATTCCATTATTCCTAAAGACATTAATTAATCGCTCTCTTTCTGCATTAATATCTTCTACTTTAAATACGTTTCCTTGTTTTAAGATGCTTTCGCTATGATAGGCTTTATAGATGGAATCGATGTCTTTTGATCCGGCTACATTTGTAATGCTATCAAGTGTAAATCGCGGCCCAGTTTTTACTTGGTAACGAATAGAAGCTTTTTGAGGGGCAACTTGCGCTAGTGTTGCTGTTGATGTAGTATTGAAATAGCCCAGATTGTTGTAATACTGGGTAAAGAGTGAATTTGTCAAAGCAATTTTTTCTGCATTGACTAAACTAGGACTTTCTCCTGTTTTTTTGATCCAGTTAGAAAAACCTACTTTGTATTTCTTAAGTTGCTCAACTTGTTTGTGTGAAAGCCATCGGTTAAGTCGTTTTGCTCTTTTGGGTTTTTTATTCAGCCAAGTCTCAAAACTTTCTTCGGGATTAGATTCACTTAGGTTATAAAGATGAAGTTTAAATGGGATCCCAAAAATTTTTTGATTTTCTGGAGTTTGAGACAAAATCAATACAGGGTCTTGATTTACTTCTTCTTCATTGAGCACAAAACTTTGTTTGACAATTAAGTTTTCTTCTTGTGTTAATTTTTTGGTGCTACTACAGCTGTGTAAAATCACACATACCAGAAGGAGAATCACTATGTTTGTATTGGCCAAATTCAAGAAGGGAAACTTTAATGGCAAAAATACATCATTTATGATTACCAAAAAGGAGCTCAAAGAGATCAATTTACTCGATACTAAAAAAGGGCGAAAAATGCAGCAGCGTTTTGTGGTAGAAGGTAAAAAATCTGTTGCAGAGTTTAGGGCAGAGGGTTTTCATCAAAGAGCGCTATATTCTACTGCGCCAACCCCACACGAGGGAGCTGTTTTAGTAACAGAAAATGAAATGCAAAAAATGAGTTTTTTGAAAAATGCCTCTCCCTTATTAGGAGTATTTGCAATTCCCCAGCACAAAACTATTCCGCTAAAGGGACGAATTTTAATCCTAGATCAAGTAGCAGACCCAGGTAATCTGGGGACTATTATACGCATTTGTGATTGGTTTGGAATCAAACATATCATAGGCTCTCTAGATACTGTTGATTGTTATAACCCTAAAGTAGTTCAAGCAAGTATGGGGTCTCTAGCCCGTGTGGAATGTCATTACCTTGATTTAAATGCGTTCTTTTCTAGTGATCAAAGACCCGTATATGGGACTTATCTAACGGGAACTTCTATTTATAATACGAACCTAACAGAAGATGCCCTATTAGTCATGGGAAGCGAGGCTAATGGGATTTCAGATAAAGTAAGTTCTTTTATTGATCACAAGATTACAATCCCCAGAAAAGCGTCTAATGGTCCAGAAAGTTTGAATGTTGCCATTGCCACCGCATTAATCCTGGGGGAGATCGCTCGATAACTTACTCAAAAGTGAAATTAATAACCACGCCTCTTGAGATCAAGTTGACAATATTAGAGGTCCATGGACTAATTCCACTTGTTCCATTATCTGGAATTAACTCGTTTTGAATAGAAAAAATGCCTCTTATAGAAGGAGAAAACTTAAAATAAACTAGGTAAAAATCTATACCAAAACCTACTTCATAGTTAAAGGTTTGTCCAGTAACTCTAAAAACATTGTTGAAGTTATCGTCATTGTTTTTTTGATTACTTGAAAGATTAAAAGAGGTGGACATTCCCCCCACGAGATAAGGTTTCCAATTGTTGATGCGCTCTCCACTAAATTTGATTAACAGCGGTAAATGGATGTAAGTTGATTTCACCTCCCTCAAGCCATCATTGTCAGAGGTGTAGCTGGGAAAGTTTCTTTGCCATGCGGCAGACTCATACGGGTAAAGTAAATTTCTTTGTGAGTAATACAATCCTGGTTCAATACGTAAATTGAGGTAGCGGTTGATTCTTAAATCCCCAACAAGGCCTACATTAAACCCTAGATTCTTTTCTAATTCAATGTTGGGATATCCTTGACCGCCTATTCGAGCGGTATAATCACTAACATATTCAATTTGATAACCAAAGTCATTAAATCCAAAAAAATAGCCGTAATGAATAATCTTTTTATCAAAATTTTGGAGATGTTGCACCTGTTCTCTAACCCTATAGTATTGGCCTACACAGCAATGCCCTCCTAAAAAAAGGAGACATAATAACAGTGATAAGGATAGTATTTTAGGGCTTTGTTGCACTGTATATAGAAGCAACCCCTAAGGTTTGTGGGTTGTCTCTTACTTCTATAAACCCAATTTTTTCCAAAATATTGTTGAAAGCAGGGCCATGTGGAAATACTGCAGCAGAATCTGTAAGATATTGATAAGCTTTTTGATCTCTACTAAAGATCCGACCGATCAATGGCACCATCCATCCGCTGTAAATTTTATAACCTTGTTTAAAAGGGAAACGCGTAGGAACAGCGGTTTCTAATACCAATAAAGTTCCTTTTGAGCGAAGCACTCTAAAAATTTCAGAAAGTCCCTGTTCAAGATCTTCAAAATTACGCACCCCAAAGGCAACCGTTGCAACGTCAAAATAATTATCGGGATAAGGAAGTTTTTCTCCATCTCCTAAAACCATACTTATTTGCTTATCTAGCGCTAATTTTTTTACTTTTTCTGCTCCTACAGATAACATTCCAGGTGAAATGTCTAACCCAATAATCTCTTCTGCAGCTGTGGTTTTTAGGGCAATGGCAAGATCGCCTGTGCCAGTAGCGATATCAATAATGCGCTGGGGTTTATTCTCTCCAGCTAGGCGCACCACTTTTCTTCGCCACGATTGATCAATCCCTAACGATATGACTCTGTTGACTAAATCATATTGTTTAGAAATCCCGTCAAACATCTTTGTAACCTGCTCCTTTTTACTGGAGTGAGAACCTTTATAAGGGGTAACCATCTTTTTCATAGACTACAAAGATACTTCCTTTGCAATAATTTATAGGGAATTATCCCGCTAGTTTCGTTTTAAACTTCACTATATTTGTTTAAGTTTTCGAAACACAAAAGATGAGAATTATCATTGCTGGCGCAGGGGAAGTAGGATTTCATTTAGCTAAATTACTTTCTTTCGAATCGCAAGACATTACCTTAATTGATACCCATAAAGAGCGACTAAATTACGCTGAAAATCATCTGGATATTAAAGCAATTAAAGGGGATGCCACTTCATTAGACTTAATGAAGCAAGCCAATGTTGCGACCTCAGACTTATTTATTGCAGTTACAGAACAGGAGACGACTAATATTACCATCTGTGCCTTAGCAAAACAGTTGGGCTGTGCTAAAACCATTGCTCGTATTTCAAACAAAGAGTTTATCCATAATCAAGAGGAGATTAGTTTTGAGAAATTAGGTGTAGATGAATTAATCTCTCCTGAGGAACTTGCATCAACAGAAATACAGCAACTGCTTGACCAATCTGCTTTTAGTGACAGCTATGAGTTTGAAGAAGGAGCCTTGACCCTTGTGGGAACAACTTTAGAAGAAAGCGTTCCTTTTGTGGGTAAAACAGTAAAAGAAGCAGCTAAAATTTTCTCAGATGTTCACTTTATGCCTATTGCTTTGCAACGCAAGGGGACACAATACACCATTATCCCCAGGGGAGATACTCCTTTTGAGGCCCACGATTTGGTTTACTTTATTACATTGAAGGAAGGGGTTGACGAGTTGTACAAATTAACTGGAAAGAATAAAGAAGTCATTAAAAATGTGATGATTCTTGGCGGTGGAAAAATTGGATTAAGCACTGCGAAATCTCTTTTGGTCAAAAAATTCAATGTAGTCTTAGTCGAGCAAAATAAAAATAAAGCCTTTGAACTAGCCGATCAGGTTCCAGGCGCTATGGTAATTCATGGTGATGGAAGAAATGTAGAATTACTTGACGAAGAAGGACTCGAGGCTATGGATGCTTTTATTTGTGTGACAGAAAATTCTGAAACCAACATCATGTCCTGCTTAATGGCTAAGTCTAAGAAGGTAAAAAAAACCATTGCCTTAGTAGAGAACATGGATTATTTTCAGTTATCACAATCGATAGGGATTGATACTCTAATCAATAAAAAGCTATTGACTGCGAATACGATCTTTCGTTATATAAGAAGAGGTGAAGTAGTTGATTTGACCACACTCAACAGTTTAAATGCAGAGATTTTAGAGTTTATCGTTAAACCAGAATCTAATGTAAATGGGATGTTGATTAAAGACATCGATTTTCCTCGTTCTGCTACTATTGGAGGAGTTATTAAAGAAGGCCAGGGAATTATCGCTTTAGGAGATTATAAGATCAAAGCAGGTGACCGTGTGGTGGTGTGTAGTTTACCTCGAGCATTAAGTAAAGTAGAAAGTTTATTCCTTTAAGATGCACAAGCTAAACAGTGAGATAATTTGCTATTTAATGGGAGTTTTACTTCTTTTCAATGGCGGGTTCATGCTCTTGTCAAGTTTTGTGAGCATCTTGACAAAGGATGGGCAAACCCTTGCATTATCCTTAGCGGCATTACTCACCTTACTGGTGGGAATTGTATTAATGTTGATTACCCGTAATCACACCAAACAACTCAACAAGCGCGATGGATATCTTGTCGTGAGTCTAGGCTGGATATTAATGACCCTTTCAGGAATGTTACCTTATTTATTTACAGGGGTTTTTCCAGATATCTCTTCAGCTTTTTTTGAAACCATGTCTGGCTATACTACTACGGGTTCTTCGGTTTTAGCAGATATAGAAATAGTGCCAAAGGGGATTTTATTTTGGCGAAGTACCACCCACTGGATAGGAGGGATGGGAATCATTGTTTTAGCCATTGCTATCTTACCGCTGTTAGGGATAGGTGGGATGCAGTTATTTACCGCAGAAGCACCTGGACCAAGTAGTGATAAATTACACCCAAGGATTACAGACACGGCAAAGCGACTCTGGTTTATCTATGTTGGCTTTACCCTTGTAGAAACCTTGTTGTTGTGGATCGCAGGAATGTCCTTTTTTGATGCAATAAACCATGCAATGAGTACCGTTTCTACAGGAGGGTTTTCTACCAAAAATGCCAGTGTATCCTTTTGGAACAATCAACCGCTAATTCAATACATTATTGCCTTTTTTATGTTTATCGCTGGGATGAACTTTGTGTTGAGTTATTTTGCACTTACAGGGCAAATAAAAAAAATATTTAGAGATGAAGAGTTTAAGTTCTTTAGTCGAATGATTCTTTTTTGTGCGTTTGTTGTGGCATTATTTATTTATGCCAAAGTAGATTTATCGGTTTCAACTTCATTTGATCACCCACAAGTGCTAGGTCAAATAGAAAGTGCTGTAAGACATGCGCTTTTCCAGGTAATCGCCGTAGTCACAACGACGGGATTTGTTACTGCAGATTTCACTTCATGGACTCCGTTTTTGACCCTGTTATTTTTTGCTTTAATGTTTATGGGAGGCTCGGCTGGTTCTACCTCTGGAGGAATCAAAGGAGTGCGTCATTACTTGATGATCAAAAGTGGTTTTTTAGAGTTTAATCGCGCTTTACATCCTAGTGCAGTATTACAAATTCGATACAATAAGGGCGTTGTGCAAGACAATGTGATCCAAAACCTTTATGGCTTTTTTATTTTGTATATGTTGTCTTTTATCATTGGCTCTTTAGGGTTTTCCATGATAGGACTTGATTTTGTCTCGTCTATTGGGGTAGCCGCCTCTAGTTTAGGGAATGTGGGTCCAGCTTTAGGGGAATTTGGTCCTTCTTTTAATTTTAGTGGCTTATCTATGGCAGGGAAATGGTGGGCTTCTTTCTTAATGTTACTTGGTCGTCTAGAGCTCTTTACCGTCTTAATTCTATTCACTCCTTTCTTTTGGAAAAAGATTTAATAGGAGTATTGATCTCCCCAGCGTTCATTTAAAAAGCGTTTAAACTGTTCTTCTTTTGGGTTTCCACCGGGTTGATAAAATACCGTCCCCTCAATCTCTTGAGGTAAAAAGGCTTGTTGTACAAAGTTATTTGGATAATCATGGGCATAAAGATATCCTTTTCCATAGTCGAGTTCTTTCATCAACTGAGTTGGAGCATTTCTTAAATGTAGGGGTACAGGCAGATTCCCAGTTTCTGTAACTGTTTGTAAGCTTTTATTGATGGCGAGATAAGCGGCATTGCTTTTAGGGCTGCAAGCTAGATAGGTCGCACATTGACTTAAGATAATACGCGCCTCTGGCATTCCAATTGCTTGTACAGATTGAAAAGTAGTATTGGCTAGGACTAGTGCGGTGGGGTTTGCATTCCCAATATCTTCAGAGGCAGCAATTAAGAGTCTTCTAGCAATAAACTTTACATCTTCTCCACCTTCGATTAAGCGGGCTAGCCAATATACTGCAGCATTAGGATCACTGCCACGAATTGATTTGATAAACGCAGAAGCAATATCATAATGCAGGTCTCCTTTTTTATCAAATAATACTGTATTGGTTTGCGCTTGTTTTAAAACCAAGTCATTTGTGATCTTGATTTCTTTTTCTGGAGCAGAGAGTACAACTAATTCTAATAATGAAAGGAGCTTTCTTGCGTCACCTCCAGATAAGCTCAACAATGCTTCTTCTTCTGCCAGGGTGATATGGTATTTTTTTAATACGATATCTGTTTCGATTGCTCTAGTTAAAAGCGTCCTTAAATCGTCTGCAGAAAGCGGTTTTAAGGTAAATGTTTGACAGCGCGATAAAAGGGCATTAATAACTTCAAAACTGGGGTTTTCTGTGGTGGCTCCAATTAGAGTTACATAACCTTTTTCAACTGCTCCTAACAAAGAGTCTTGTTGTGATTTGCTAAAACGATGGATTTCATCAATAAACAATAGGGGGCCTTTATTGGTGAAAAGTCCACCGGTATGCTTGGCTTTTTCAATTACTTCTCTCACCTCTTTAACACCAGATTGTATGGCAG